>CAYWMV010000125.1:0-7073 GCA_964459055.1 uncultured Ignavibacteriaceae bacterium
ATTTCCCCTTATCCCCCTTTGGAGGGGGCACGGGGAAAAGTTACTGTATTGCCTCTAAATATCTGCCAACTCTTTCAAACCATTTTTTCTCTGAGATTGTATATAATTCGGTATCATTATATTCACCTGTCTTTTCATTTTGATAACAAATAAGACGGTCTTCATTAAAATAATAATAATTTCTGCAGAATTCGTTTTCCTTACGGACGTCTTCGGATATATGTCTGATGAAATCATCTCTGAAAAACAATTCTGCCGACAGATACGGGTCCTGAGTTTCAACGGATATTTTAATCAATTTACCGTCAACATAAAACACAATTAATTTTTCGCCGGTTTCAAGCGTAACATCCACCGTAGTTGCATTTATTAACATAGTTTCTATTTCCTGCTTAATATTATCTATTTCGAGAATCATTCCTTCCTCGCAGGTTTGTGCAGGTAAAAAAGAACATAATGCAATAAAAAACAAAAACAAAGCAACAGTAATTTTTTTCATTGTAATATATTAATTTATTAAAATTAATTTTTTTGTTTCAGAAATACTATCCGTTTATTTAACTGATTAAATCCGGAAATTGTTTCTGAAAATAAATGAATATGTATTTTTAAGTGGCTGTTTAAAAATATCCGTATTTATTTTCCCCTTATATATCTTATTTCCGTATCAGAAGGCACTTCGAATATTTTATCACCTATTGAAGCGTTCGGGATAAATTCAAAAGCGACTGTTTCTCTGTTTTGAAGTACATCCACGGCTTTCAATACATAAGTATCGTTATAAACCCAGATTTTATTTCCATCAGGACTTTGATGTATATTGCACAGGTATCCGATTACGTTTTCACTTCCGACAAGTTCGGAGTATTCTTTATAATTGTTTATATTAAGGAATTCGATACCGTTTTTTATTTCATCGTGAGGCTGCTCCAGAGTTATACTTGTAGCGGTTTTTGACCTTTCATCTTCGGTGATGATGATTAATTCCTGTCCTATAAGAAACGTAATTTTTTCTCTGTAAGCATAGTCTTCATTGAGGCACTCAACGATTTTAAATTTATCTGGTTTGGAGTATATAAGCATACTGTCACATACCAGAGCCGAGCCCGAATACTTGACGATAAAACTGTCAAGCGTTTCCTGTGCATAGGAGAAAGAACCGGGGAGAGATGCAATAAATGTAATAACGAGTAAGAGCATTAATTTTTTCATATATGTAATTTATTTTATTTAATGTTTATTTGAAAAACTTTCTTCCCAAGCCGGAGCCCGGAAAGTAGCATTTTAGTAAAAGATTTTTCGTTTTATTAATCAATTATTTCATCAGCACTAATTTTTTTGTTTCCGAAAAGCTATCCGTCTCCAACCTGTAAAAATAAATTCCCGATGTCAGATTCTCCGCATTGAAATTCACCTGATATGTCCCTAGCTGCAAATACCCGTTCACAAGTACCGCAACTTCACGACCGAGCAAATTATATACTTTCAGCGAAACGGGTGTCCCCCTTAGGAGGAGGTAGGGGGAGGTACTTGCAACTTTAAACTTTATACTTGTAACTGAGTTAAACGGGTTTGGATAATTCTGTTCGAGCAGAAACTTATCCGGAATTTGATTTGAATTTTCAGTGTAAAAGGTCAATCCGCCGTTTGTTGTTTTCAAAACCGCATTACTGCCGATCGCGTAACCGATAGAATCGGAAGCAAAATCAACAGCCCATAATTCAACGGAAGACCCCGTTGTTATTACATTCCAGTTCTCCCCGCCGTTAGTTGTTGTAATTATTTTCCCGCCTTGACCGACTGCAACCGCTTTCAGGGAATCAATAACATAACAGTCTCTTAGATATCTCGTGTCGCCGCTTGACTGACTGAACCAGTTTTGACCGCCGTCTGTGGTTTTAATAATTGTTTCGCCGCCGAGGTATCCTGCAACAGCCCATCCCGTGTTTTCGTTTGCGAACATTACGGAATACAAAGGGGTAGAAATTACTGAAGTATTTTGAGTAAACCAGTTTTGTCCGCTGTTTGTTGTCTTGATTATTTTCGGTGAACTCGGACCGCCTGCAGCCCATCCCGTATTCTCGTTTATGAAGTGTACGGAGAATAATTTATTTGACGTACCGCTTGTCTGTGTAATCCAGTTTGTTCCTCCGTTCGTGGTTTTAAAAATTACTTCATTCGAAAAGTCTCCGCCGACAACCCAGCCCGTATTTTCATTCAGGAAAAATACTTCGTTTAGTCTGTCCTGTATTCCCGTTGGTTGCTGTGTGAATGAACTTCCGTTTGTCGTTTTTCCGATATATCCCGGATACCCGACTACCCAGCCCGTTGAATTATTTATAAAAAATATCCCTGTCAGATTACCGCCAGATAGGGAAGACCAGTTATATCCTCCGTTTGTGGTTTTCTTTGTAATTCCGTTTGCGGTTGAAAAGCCCGTGTTTTCAGAAGGAAAGGATACGGCAGTATTGCCCTGGGTGGAAATTACAAACCATTGGCATATACAATTCTCAATGTTCATTGTAAAATGTACGATAAATAACAGTATGAAAATACTTTTCATTTAAGAAGAATTAAATTTTATGTTTCTGAAAAATTATCGGTTTTAAGTTGATATAAATACACTCCGCCTGACAAATTTTCTGCCCGTCGCCTTGATTGAGTAAATACATTTGAAGAAACAAAAGCATTTAAAATTTTTAAAAATAATACATCCCTTTTCACAACAAATGTATTTTACGTTTTGAAAATTGAATTAATAAATGCGGATTATAGAAAAAAACAATTCCTGCAAACATTTTATTTGAGATGGTAATTCTTCCTGTCTCCGCACCCATGAATATTTTATTGGTTTATGTTATTAAATTTAATTTTTAACAGATTAATTCCTTCATCACTTAATTTTTTTGAAAACGCCCTGCCCCGCAAAGTGAATACTATATGCCGGCATTCCGGATTTAAACTGAACTCCATACTTTTTATTGTCTCTCCTTTTTCAAAAAAATCGAGCAGCCCCGTGTAACCGCATTTGTACTGCGGAGTATCTTCATTTGTGAAAATATTTTTGTACTTTTCAATTTCCTCTTTTTCTTCAATAGTGAAAATTCTGTCCTGACTGCCGATTTTCCCAGTTGTGCTGTCATAAAAATAAATTTTTACTTTGTCGGTATCCTTGACTGCTTTCCGGAATATTTCAACCTCCGTGTTGGCGCAGGAGTATAAAATCACGAAACATATTACTGCTAATATTACAGGATAATATCTCATCAAATGTTAAGTTGTGTAAATGTATTAAAATAACTTTTTAAATACAATGAATGATTTATAAAATGTGCATTAAATTTTTGTTTTTTCTGCTATATGCGGATGATTGTGAAAGAGAAACCCCGTATCTGTCCTGAAATACCGGGAAATCGAATTACCGGCAAGCCGGAGTTACAGGATTAAAGTCTCCTTGTATATTGAAAATTCTATTGATAAAAATTTACAAAAACAATATATTACATGTTTAATAGTTTACAGGAAATTTATGGCAGAATTTAATTTAAAAGTACAAAAACGGACGGAATTTAAAAAATCCTTGTCCGGCGAAAACAGGAAAAAAGGTTTGATACCGGGCGTATTCTACGGACACGAAGTCTCTTCATTACCGGTTCTGGCGACTGAAGCAGCAATGAGACCATTAATATATACTTCTGAATCTCGGGTAATTAATCTGAGCATAGAAGGTGAAGATAAAAATTACAGTTGTATATTGAAGGATGTTCAGTATGACCCGTTAAAAACCCGTCCTATACATTTCGACTTATTAGCACTCAAAGCAGGGGAAAAGATTGATCTTGAAGTAAATGTTATTCTTAAAGGCAATGCAGTCGGCGTAAAAGACGGCGGTATTTTGCAGCATACGCTTCACAAACTTGAAATCGAGTGTCTTCCGCAGAATATTCCTCCTCAGATAGAAATTGATATTACAAATCTTTCAATCGGTGATTCCGTTAAAGCAGGTGATATCATTATCGAAGGAGTTGAAGTTCTGAACGATTCCAACGCTTCGGTTGTATCGGTTGTACCTCCGGTACTGGAAAAGGAACCCGAAACGGCAGAAGCACCGGCTGAAGAAGAAAAAGCCGCTGAACCGGAAGTAATCGCTAAAGGAAAGAAAGAAGACGAAGAATAATTTATTTATAAATTAAATAATTAATTGAAGTTAGTTGTAGGTCTCGGTAATCCCGGTATCAGGTATGAATTAACCCGGCATAATGCAGGTTATTTTGCCGTTGATACCGTTATCGAATATCTGAACCTGAAAATGAAGCCCGGTAAGGGTGACTGGTATGAAGCATTCGCCGGTTACAGAGATGAGGAGTTCTTTCTCATTAAACCTGCAACTTTTATGAACAGGAGCGGGGAGGCTGTTCTTGAATTTATTGAAAAAAGAAAAATTCCGCTTTCAGGTATATTGGTTGTCTATGATGACTTTCAGTTACCCCTCGGCACGATTCGAATCAGAGGAAAAGGAAGCGACGGGGGACATAAAGGTGTTTCAAGTGTTATCTATTCTCTGAACTCACTGGAGTTCCCGAGAATGAGAATCGGAATCGGAAATGAAAAATTGGTTACCGCTGAAAATTATTCTGATTTTGTGCTTTCGGAATTTGGAAAAGACGAAATTGAAAAATTGAAAATCCTGTCGCCTTTTATCAGAGATAGTATTCTTACGTTTATTACAGAAGGTATTTATGATGCAATGAATAAATTCAACAGAAACTTTCTGAATCCTTCGGATGACGGACCGGCTGACACTGACGAAAATTAATATTTATTTTATAAATTAAACCAACTAAAATGACAGAACTAATACTTATTTTCGCAGTTAGTATTATTGCAATTCTGTTCGCTGTTTATCTGATTAAAAACGTAATGAAACGTTCTACAGGAACAGAAAAGATGCAGGAAATATGGCTTGCAATTAAGGAAGGTGCAGAAGCATTCCTGAGAAGACAGAACCGCACAATTATTTATTTGGCAGTTATTGTAGCGGCTTTAGTATTCCTTCTGTATATGATTCAAAAACCCGAACTCGCACCCTGGGCATCATTATCATTTATCTTCGGTGCGATTTCTTCTGTAGTTTCCGGTTATATCGGAATGTGGATTGCTATCCGTGCAAATATCAGAACAGCGTCTGAAGCAATGAAATCCCTGAACGGAGCTCTGCAGACCGCTTTAAGAGCGGGTGCAGTATCAGGACTTTTTATCGTTGCTCTTTCATTGCTGGGTGTTGTCGGATTATTTACGATTGCTAAATATCTCGGCGGACTTGATACTTCCAGAATACCGCTTTACATTGCCGGATATGGGTTCGGCGCAAGTTTTGTTGCATTATTTGCACAACTCGGTGGAGGAATTTATACAAAAGCGGCAGATGTCGGTGCCGACCTCGTCGGAAAAGTCGAAGCCGGAATTCCCGAAGATGATCCCCGTAATCCCGCAGTTATTGCTGACCTTGTCGGCGATAATGTAGGCGACTGTGCGGGTAGAGGTGCTGACCTGTTTGAATCAACTGCCGCCGAAAATATCGGTGCGATGATTCTTGCAGCAATGCTTTACAATTCCAATACGCAGTTCTTCGGGGATAAACCCGAATTACTGCTTGCAATTATTTTATTCCCGATGGTTGCAAGAGCATTCGGATTAATTTCATCTATCATCGGTATTATGTTCGTTAAAACAAAAGAAGATAAAGACCCGATGGATGCACTCAACAGAGGTTATTATATCACTGCGGCACTTGCTATGGTGGGTTTTGCAATTGCTTCATACTGGACTTTCGGAACCGAAGCCGTTGCTAAATTTGCTCCAAATGCCTGGTGGCATTTCCTTTTATGCGGAATAATCGGTGTAATTACTTCTGTATTATTTTTGTGGATTACTCAGTATTACACTGAGTACAGATACGGACCCGTAAAATCAATTGCGGATGCATCAAAGACCGGACCGGCAACTAATATAATCGCAGGTGTTGCAGTCGGATTTGAATGTGTTGCTTATCCTGCTATTGTAATCGCTGCGGCTATAGTTTCTTCATACGCACTTGGAGTATCAAGCGGATTAAATGACGGAGGATTCTTCGCAACTGCAGTAGCAACAATGGGTATGCTCGGACCTGCAGCTTATGTGCTCGCTATGGATACTTTCGGTCCTATTACGGATAACGCAGGAGGCATTGTTGAAATGTCGCAGCAGCCGGAAGAAATAAGAAGAAAAACTGACAGACTCGATGCGGTCGGAAATACAACCAAAGCATTAACAAAAGGATATGCGGTTGGTTCAGCGGCTCTCGCAGCATTCTTATTGTTCCAGGCATTTATAGTTGAGATTAAAGAATACAGCAAAGATTTTGTATTTACCGGCGTTGACGTTTCCCAGCCGCCTGTATTTGTAGGTGCGCTTATGGGTGCTATGCTCGTGTTCCTTTTCTCTGCCTGGGCAATTAAGGCAGTCGGTAAGTCGGCGCAGTCAATTATTCAAAATGTTCGTGAACAATTTAAAAGGGATCCCGGAATTTTAGCGGGAACTTCAAAACCGAATTACGGAGAATGTGTTGATATTGTTACTAAATCGGCACTTAGAGAAATGGTGAAACCCGGTTTGCTCGTTGTCCTTATGCCGGTTCTTGTCGGATTGATTTTTAAATGGCTTCATAATGCCAATCCTGAAGTTTTCACAGCCACCGGAGCTGAAGTAGTCGCTTCAATGCTGCTCGTCGGAACAATCGTAGGTGTTATTGTTGCATTGTTCCTTAATAATTCTGGCGGTGCCTGGGATAATGCTAAGAAGTTTATTGAACTTGAAAAAACCGACCTGTTAAATAATATGGGTAAAGGTTCTGACAGGCATAAAGCAGGTGTTGTAGGTGATACGGTAGGCGACCCGTTTAAAGATACTGCAGGTCCTTCATTGCACGTTTTAATTAAATTGTTATCCACAGTGACGCTGGTACTTGCACCGCTCTTCATCTAAGTTAAAAGTTCATAAAGTTCTAAAGAATATTTATTTTAACTCGTTCCCAA
>CAYWMV010000126.1:0-6992 GCA_964459055.1 uncultured Ignavibacteriaceae bacterium
GCTGGAAAATGTCGGTAAAGTCTATATCGAATATTTCCTCGGTGCGGACGGATTATCTCTTCCGATGATACTGTTAACTGCGCTGATCGCTTTTATTGGTGCAGTTGCGAGTTTCAGTGTTACAAAAAACGAAAAGGGATATTATGCAATGTATTTATTTCTTGTAACTGGTATGATGGGTACATTCTGCGCCCTCGATTTATTCCTGTTTTTTATCTTCTGGGAAATCATGTTGTTCCCGATGTACTTCCTTATTGGTATATGGGGCGGAGAACGGAGAGAATATGCCGCTATTAAGTTTTTCCTTTACACATTCTTTGGCAGCGTATTTATACTCATTACCACAATTGCATTATTCTTCAGTTCAAAAGATCCGCAGACAGGTTATCATACATTTAATATGATAACTTTAATGAATCCCAACGCAATCGAACCGGGTTCGTTCCTTGGTGGATTAAATACGAGTTTCAGGTATCTTGCATTTGTGGCTCTTTTCATCGGATTTGCGATTAAAGTTCCTGTTTTCCCGTTCCATACGTGGCTGCCCGATGCACACGTTGAAGCACCGACAGCAATTTCCGTCATTCTTGCAGGCGTCCTTCTGAAAATGGGTACTTACGGTATTATCAGAATTTCATATCCCATTTTACCTGATGCGGCTAATTACTTTATGTATCCGCTGGCTATATTCGCTGCTATAAATATAATATACGGCGCCTTGTGTGCAATGGCTCAGAAAGATTTTAAAAAACTTATCGCGTATTCTTCGATTTCGCATATGGGTTATGTTCTGCTTGGAATGGCTTCGATGACCACTATCGGAATGAACGGTGCAGTATTCCAGATGTTTAATCACGGAACTATAACAGCCGTTATGTTCCTTGCCGTGGGCGTCATTTACGACAGAGCCCACACAAGAGGACTTTATGACTTCGGCGGACTCGCAAATAAAATGCCGAAATACTTCGGTGTTACTATGGTTGCCTTCTTTGCGTCTATCGGATTGCCGGGTTTAAGTGCCTTCATCAGTGAAGCGTTTATTTTCCTCGGTGGTTTCAAGAGCGATATGATTAGAATTGTTACTATAATATCTATGCTTGGTATAATTTTAAATGCCGGCTATATTTTATGGACTATTCAGAGAGTGTTTCTCGGGACTCTGCCAAATAAATGGGAAGGTCTGAAAGATATTAACGGAAGGGAACTCGTAAGTACTATACCGCTTCTGATTATCATCATTGTTCTTGGTATATATCCGTCTTTGTTCCTCAATTTAATGACTACTTCTGTCAAGCATCTAATAACTATTTTAGGATATTAAATTAAATTTTAAAAAAAGTGCAACAACAATTTTCTGAAATATTAGTTAGTCTGAATAAGTTTCTTCCTGAACTGACGGTGATTATTACACTGCTGGTTTGTGTAATTCTGGAAATTATTATCAGAAAAAAATCACCTGTGGTTTCGGCTGTCGCAATTCTCGGATTACTTGTTACAGCGTATTTTGTTTATTTACAGACAGGCAAACAGGAGATTCTCTTTTCGAAAATGATAGTTATTGACCCGTATTCGGTATATTTCAAGTTTCTGTTTATTTTGTCCTCAATATTTGTGATACTGTTTTTCGATTTATCGAAGGAGATTAGTTCGTCAACTCACAGTAATGAATACACGGTTCTGATTTTATCACTTGTCCTCGGAGCATTTCTGATGTCCTCTTCAGTCAATATGCTGATGATGTATTTGTCTCTCGAACTTGCAAGTCTGACATCATACATACTGGCGGGATATACAAAGAAATTCAGGAGGTCTTCTGAAGCCGCTGTAAAATATGTTGTTTACGGAGCCGCATCTTCAGGAATTATGCTTTACGGTATGACACTATTATACGGATTCACGGGAAGCATGAATATCTATGAAGTTAGTGTGTTCCTGTCATCTGCTTCGTTCAGCAATCCATTTATTATTGTAGTGCTTGTTATGATTGCCGCAGGAATGGGTTATAAAATTTCTTCAGTGCCTTTTCATTTCTGGACGCCTGATGTTTATGAAGGTTCACCGACACCCGTTACTGCTTTTCTCGCAGTTACTTCTTCGGCGGCGGGATTCGCACTTATCGGAAGATTTTTTATAACTACTTTTGCTTCATCTTTCACTACCGTCAACGGATATTATCAGATAATACAGGGAATTAACTGGCAGGAAATATTAATCGTACTTTCCGTTGCTTCAATGATAGTCGGAAATTTCGTTGCCATCTGGCAGAAAAGTATGAGAAGACTGCTCGGTTATTCATCTATTGCACAGGCAGGATATATTCTTGCAGGACTTGTAGTCGCTAATCAACTCGGAATTACAGCATTGCTGATTTATCTAGGTGCGTATTTGTTTATGAATCTCGGTGCATTTTTTGCAACCATGATGATTGTTAACAGAATTGACAGCGATAATATTGATGATATGAAAGGTCTTGCTTACAGGTCGCCCGTTGTATGTACCGCAATGGCATTGTTTATGCTGGCACTTGCGGGAATACCGGCAACGGTTGGTTTTATCGGAAAGTTTTATCTCGTTGTATCGTTGTTACAGCCGGGAACAGGTTTGCTCTGGCTTGCTCTTGTCCTGATGCTTAACAGTGTTGTATCATTATTCTTTTACTTCAAGGTTGTCAGGAAGATGTTTCTTGAAAAACCCGATGAAGAGAATAATACAAAAATTGATTTCGGATTCAGTTATAACATTGTTTTAATACTGCTTGCTGTCCCGACCGTACTGTTCGGATTATATTTTACTCCGCTTGTGAAATGGGCTGAAGCGTCAGCAGTATTTTTTGGAATTAAATAAAATTAATTAATATTATAGAATAAATTTTTTACCGGTTAATTTTGCTATGAAATAAATAAATAGTAAATTAATCGGTATTTTTTTATATTATATGATGTTCATTCCATGTATGGAATGATTTAGGATTAATTAAATTAAAGGAGATTTAAAATGTGCGGTATAGTAGGTTATATAGGTAAAAAAAATGCACTCCCTGTAATTATAGACGGATTAAAAAGACTCGAATACAGAGGGTACGATTCTGCCGGAGTTACTATATTAAATAATCGACAAGAGTTATTAACATTCAAAAAAGCAGGGAAGGTTGACGAACTCGAGAAAAATATTGACCGGAATATATTTATGGGAGATACGGGAATTGGTCATACAAGGTGGGCTACGCACGGTGTCCCGAGTGATGTTAATGCTCATCCTCACTTCAGTGCAGATGATTCTGTTATACTCGTGCATAACGGGATTATTGAAAATTATAAAATTCTGAAAAACAATCTTATAAAAGAAGGCTATAAATTCACTTCCGATACTGATACCGAAGTGCTTGTGAACCTCATTCACTTTAACTATGAAAATACGCAGAATTTTGAAAAGGCAGTGCAGATATCATTAACTGCCGTTGAAGGTACTTATGGTATAGCAACTATGTGTAAATTTGAACCGGACAAAATTATTGCGGCACGGAAGGGGAGTCCCTTATTGATAGGAGTAGGGATAGAAGAAATACTTATTGCATCGGATGCATCAGCGGTTTTAAATTATACAAAAAAGGTAATATATCTTGAAGACGGCGAAATGGCGGTGGTTACGAAATCAGGTTACGGTTTAAAAACTATTTTTGATGAAGAAGTATTAAGAGAAGCGGAGGAACTGGATTTATTGCCCGGAGCGATAGAAAAAAGCGGATATGACCATTTCATGCTGAAAGAAATATGTGAGCAGTCTGAAACTATACAGAACACATATAGAGGTAGAATAAATTTTGATACGGGAGTAGCAAAACTGGGAGGTCTTGAATCAGTGCTTGACAAGATGGTAAATGCGAAAAGATTTATCATAACCGCCTGCGGAACTGCCTGGCATGCAGGACTGGTAGGCGAACATATGTTAGAGCAGTACTGCAGGATACCCGTTGAGGTTGAATATGCCTCCGAATTCAGATACCGTCGTCCGATAATAAACAAAGACGATGTGATAATTGCAATCAGCCAGAGCGGAGAAACGGCAGACACACTCGCGGCATTAAGGGAAGCGAAAAAACACGGTGCAACAACTATAGGTATAGTGAATGTAATTGGAAGTACAATAGCAAGAGAAGTTGAAGCCGGTACTTACATCCACGCAGGTCCTGAAATTGGTGTTGCATCTACTAAAGCATTTACTTCGCAGTTAATGTCACTTGCACTTATTACATTAATGCTTGCAAAAGAGAAAAACATAAAGTTACAGGATCCGTTGTTAAGTCTTGCCGAAGAACTGAAAAGATTACCGGAAAAAATTCAAAGTATGGTTGATAAACGCGATGATTACAAAAAAGTAGCGGTAAAATTTAAAGATGCGAAAAATTTTCTGTATCTTGGAAGAGGGTATAATTTCCCTGTGGCTCTTGAGGGTGCACTTAAATTGAAAGAAATATCATACATACACGCTGAGGGGTATCCGGCTGCTGAGATGAAACACGGACCCATTGCACTGATTGATGAAAATATGCCGATTGTTATAATCGCACCGTTAGACCGTACGTACGATAAAATAATATCCAATATAGAAGAAGTTAAAGCAAGAAAAGGAATCGTGATTGCTCTTGCAAATGACGGCGATGAAAATATTGAAAATTATGCCGATCATATACTAAGAGTTCCTAAAACGCTTGCATTATTTGCTCCGATTATTAATGTGATTCCTTTGCAGTTTTTGTCTTACTATATTGCAGTTATGAGGGGTTGTAACGTTGACCAGCCGAGAAATCTTGCAAAAAGCGTGACTGTCGAATAAAATATTTATAAATATGGGAATCGCAGTGTAAAAGTTACTCCTTTATCAGGATTATTTTTAACCGTTATTGTTCCTTTGTGTTCATCAACCATCTGTTTTACAGTAACGAGTCCGATTCCCGTTCCCGGAATGCCTGTAGTATTCGAACCCCTGAAAAATGATTCAAACAGAAAAGGAATTTCATCTTCCGGTATTCCGATTCCGTTATCTGAAATGTTAATTGCCAGATAATCTTCCGAGTATTCAATATCAATATTCCATTTAGTGTTTACAGGTGAATATTTATTTGCGTTAATAAAAAGATTTGTGAATATTGTTTCCATCATATTCTGGTCACAGAAAATTTTTCTTTCGGTTCCTTTGCAGGATATTTTATTCGGAGGAATAAAATTCTTATTATTTCTTTTTAAATATTCAATGAGATTTATTATTAAAGTCCGTAATTCGGTCTCAGCAGGAGTGAATTTTAACTTTCCCGAATCTGTTCTGCTGAATAAAAGTATATCATCAAGAAATGATGTTAACCTGTTTAATTCATTGTAAATCCTGTTAAGGTATTTTGAACTTTTGGATGTTTCGTTTTCTTTCTCAAGATTCATTTTCATCAAATCGGCACTTGTCTCAATCCCGGTCAGAGGCGTCCGGAATTCGTGAGATACCATTGATACAAATCTGCTTTTTAGTTCATTCAGATGTTTTTCGTTTTTCAGTGCCTCCTGTAACTCCTGTTCTGCCTTCGTTCGAATGGTAATTTCCTTTTTGAGTTCCGCAGTTCTTTCGTCAATTATCTTTTCGTTATCAATATTAATTTCCTTCAGTTGGAGATTTGTTTTTCTTTTCGACAAAAATGCTATCGTTGTTATGATCGTTGCGAATAAAAGGCCGAAAGAAAAAATAATTGTGTACGTTAGTTTGTTGGTTTGCAAGTCATATTCCATTTTTCTGATTTCGTTCATGCTCCTTTCAAGTTCATATTTCAGTTCTATCTGGGAAACCTGCTTAAAAGATTCCCTTTTGGAAATACTGTCTTTGTAAGCACTGAAAAATTCAAATGCTTCAAATGCTCCTTTATAATCTTTTAAGTTGAATTTTATATCACATAATTTTTTATATCCGTTAGCTGTGATCTCGATATTGTTGTACATTTGCAGACCGTTCATCACGTAAACTAATGCTTCTTCATAATTTCCCATAGAATAATGTATATAGCCAATATTGATCATCGAACTGCCTATTAAGTTTTCAATAGCAGCTTCTTTTCTTAATCTCAAAGATCTCTCGGCGTAATTTAATGCATTTGAATAATTAGTTTCCTGTAGAAAAATATGCGATATTCTTGTAGATATAGTAGATGCCATAGATTTAATCCCCATAAGACTGTAAATTCTGAAAGCCTCATCATAATATTCTTTTGCCTTTGAGTAATCTTTTTTAATATCTCCGTAATAATCACCGAAAATCTGTTTAGCTTCAGCTAAACTTGTATAGTAATTATTCTGTGCAGAAATATTTATCACTTCATTTAATATCGCTTCGGCTTCATCATAACTCTTCAACTTAATTAATATATAAGCCAGTCTATTCTTTAAATCCATATTTTCTTTTTCTAATCCGGATTTACTGGCAATGTCTATTCCTCTTTGTAAATAGGAAATCGCGGATTCGTATTCTTCGAGGTTATAAAGTAACCGTGAAAAATTAGAGTAATTAAAGCAAATATTATGATTTAATGAATGTAGTATGGAAATGGAGTCAGCTGTTGTAAATGCCTGATAAGAATGTTTGTAATCGTCAACTGCAAGATAATAGACACCAAGGGAAATGTATGATAATGCCAGCAAATCAATAAAGCCATATTGTTCAGAAAGCTTTATTGCTTCATTTAAATAAAAATAAGCTGTATCTACTTGAGCTTTTGGAGATAATGAGTACACTAAATTTAAGTAAGCCTTTATTAAGCAATCGTTATATCCATATTTTTTGGAATCCTGTACTGCCTTCATTAACATTTCATAAGCAATATTATTAGAATTTTCCACCGCATCTCTGCCATAAGCAATCATTATTTCAACTCTTTCTTTACCTGTAGAATTATCCATCCGGGTTTTCAGACTGTCAAGTATATTCACAATTTGTGTGTGAGAATCTGAAAAAACCGT
>CAYWMV010000127.1:0-1560 GCA_964459055.1 uncultured Ignavibacteriaceae bacterium
CTACTGCCTACTTTCTTCGTCTGCTCTGCTACCCACTTCGTCGTCACCGACTTCGGCCTAATCAGCGGCAGATTCAGCGCCCTGTACCATATTGACTGCGCACTCAGCCCCAGCGCCCTCGACACCGCAAACAGCACCGTGTAATATTCGTATTCCGTTATTCCGTAGTGGAATAATAGCGATCCGCTCGCAGCATCAACATTCGGCCACGGATTCTTCGCCTTACCCCTTTTAATAAGCAACTTCGGAACAATATCAAATAACTGCTTCACTATTCTGAATATCGGGTCGTCGGATAAATATTTATCGCCGAAGTTAATTTGTGCCGTAAATCTCGGGTCTGTAACTCTTAAAACAGCATGTCCGTAACCGGATATAACCTGTCTGTTATCAAGAAGGTTTTCGCAATATTTTTTTACTTCCGCATCTGTCGGATTGTGACCGATGTCATCGCGTAGTTTTATTATAAATCTTAAACATTCCTGATTTGCCAATCCGTGAAGCGGTCCCGCAAGTCCGTTCAGTCCGCCTCCGACGGCGTAATAAATATCCGAAAGCGATGAACCGATTGTCTGGCAGGCAAATGTACTGACGTTTCCGCCTTCGTGGTCGGAGTGCAGTACCATGTATAGTTTCATCAGTTTCGCAAAGGTACCGTCGTCATCACGTACACCGAGCATCTGCGCAAAATTTGTTGCCCAGTCTAATCTGTTGTCTTCCCGTATCCTCGGTCCTTTGTTGAATTTTTTTCTGTATATGAATGCCGCTATTGCGGGAAGTCTCGCTATTAAATTTAAACTGTCAAGAAATAACGGCTCCCATAGTTTATCTTTTGATAACCCCTCTTCGTAACGCCTCTTGAAGAATGATTCGTTTTCCATTACGAGTACTGCCGTGCTTAACATTACCATCGGATGTGTCTCCGATGGCAAGGCATTCAGTACGTTCCATACGTAAAAAGGTACATCGCTCCTGCGGTGTAATTCGTCTGTCAAATCTTTTAATGCCTCTGCATCAGGCAGTTCACCTGTGAGTAATAAATAAAATATTTCTTCGGGAAGTTTGTCAACAAGGTCAAGTATGGGAATACCTCTGATTACAAGCCCCGTGTCCAGCCCGACTTCAGATGTATCGCATATGAGACTTTTTACGCCTCGCATACCGCCGTATAATTGTTCTACCGTTACTTCTCCGATTACTTTTGAACCGTTTGCTTCTAGCAGTTCTTTCGTTGTTTGCCTTACTTTTGGTATTATCTCGGCAAGTTTGTCTTTGAGTATCATTTTCTCTATGGTTTAAATTTATGTTCTTTCAGTATGTAACAACATTTTTTATATTTAAATTTAAAATATTCCCTTTTTTCCTAAAATTCCATTCAATTAATGATTAATAATTAAAAAAAAAGAATAAAAACTCCTTATCCATAACAATTCTCTTTTCTTTGCGTCCTTCGCGCCTTCGCGGTTATATTTTTTTCTCTTTGTCCTTTGCTCTTTGCTATTTGCTCTTTGTTATTTGCTCTTTGTTATTTGCTCTTTGTTATTTGCTCTTTGTTATTTG
>CAYWMV010000127.1:1660-6974 GCA_964459055.1 uncultured Ignavibacteriaceae bacterium
ACCCCCCCGCTTTTTATTTTTAATTCTTAATTTTTAATTTTTAATTGAATCACGCCTTTGCGTGAACCCCCCCGCTTTTTCTTTGCGTCCTTCGCGTCTCTGCGAGAAATATATAACTCCTTCCCAAGCTCCAGCTTGGGAAGGTTCGCGCTCCTCAGTGCAACTTTTTAGTGTTCTTAGTGGTAAAACCCCTCCCCCTTTTTTCCTTACCTGACAATCATCATCCTCTTCACATCACTGAACCCGTTCACAACAAGTTTATAGAAGTAAACTCCGCTTGCCAGAGATGTTGCATCAAAATCAACTGTGTAATTTCCCGCTGTCTTGACTTCATTGACAAGATTTGCAACTTCCCTTCCGAGGACATCAAATACTTTCAGAGTTACCATTCCTTGCTTCGGTATCGCAAAGTTAATTTTTGTTGACGGATTGAAAGGATTTGGAAAGTTCTGTGAAAGAGAATAATCATCAGGTATAGTGTTTTTGTTATGTCCTGTATTTATTATAATTCCCGGAGGACAAAATATTCTGATATTTGGTCGCTGTGTATAAGAAACACCCGGAATTATTATTTCAAAACACCCGTCTCCTGAAGTTAAATCAGAATGCTGATGTACATTTTTTCCGGCAGTCTCCGAAGCGTAAACGTAAGAACTTCCTGTATAAAAAGAATTATTATAACATATTTCTATCAGAAGATTTTTATTGCCTTCATAAACAAACGGATATTGAAAATTAATATATTGCCAACCTGTATCGGGCACGGAATAAGATCCGTCATATACCGTTGTCCACCCGGAGTTTGTAAATGAAGTTATGGAATTAATTGTGGTATTTTGCATTTTGATTTTAAATCCTTGCATAACCTGCTGCATATTAGATTTTACATGAAACCCGATTGATAATAAATAACGAAGTCCTGAATAAATTTTCATTTCACTGCTGAGTAATAATATATCTGTTCTGCTGTCCATGTAAAAAGTATAAAAAGGCCATCCAACTTGTATTGTGTCTGTTCCTATAGTTATTAACTGAACATAACTGATTATAAATGCATATTCTGAAGTTGAATCAACATTTTTCTGAATTGAAGCATCTCTTGCTAATATTTTGTAATAAATACTGTCTCCGTAAAAAACTTGACTTGAATCGGAATTAAATACTCCTGACCAGTTATTACCTGATATTCTTGAGAGATTAAACCTACTGTTTTGTCCGGAATAATTCTTTCTCCATACAACCCATACAGAATCTATTCCTAACGGGTCTGTAACAACAGCATTAACCGTTGCAGGCCAGTCAACTTTATAACATTCTGTAATCGGCGTATGAATTATATTGGGTTTTGTTGTATCTTCCGCAATTGCCTGAAAAGAATAAACATTTAAAGGTGCACCGTTTGGTGATATTCCGACTTTACCCGTATTATCAATCGCTTTTATGTAATATCTGTAAACCGCCGGCTGTCCGTTTCCCGGAATGTTACCTGTGTAATTATTTCCCTGCCCAAGAGTTAAATTCAAAGAATCCGTGATGACATTATTATTTCTTGACCAGAATAGTTTTGCATAAGTAATTGTACTGCCTGTATGAGCATATATCTGGCAGTTCATTGTATAAGGACCTGATAGATTTTGAGTATTTGTCAAAGGACTGTGAATAATCTGCGGAACATGAAAACCCGGTATTGCAAGTGCGTCAACTTCACAGTCGAAATTTCCTATAACTGTTGAAGCACCTGTTTGAATATTAAGTCTTCTTAATTGCCCGCTACCCGTATATGACGCCCAGTAACAGGAGTCAACGCTTCTGTCCCAACTCATTCCTTGTGAATAATTTGCATTTACACCAATTGAACCAATTATTGTCCCCGCTCCCGTATTTTTGTTAATTGAATAAAGATTATCATCGGTAATATTTATACCGTATATTTGCCCCGTGTTACTGCAGGCAATGTCAATTATTATGCCCGGAATTGAACTGCCAATTGGTGTAAAAACTCCGTTTATTAAATTGATTATCCCCAGCTTACTTACTGAAGTGTAATCCAATGCGTACATATTGTTAGTAATCGGGTCATACGTTAATCCGGTTATTGAAGTTGCGCCTGTTACTATAGCATGATTTGTAATCACTCCCGTAACTGTATCAATTTTAACAAGGTTTAAACTTCCATAACGCACTCCCCACCAATTCCCGGAACCGTCAAATGAACCTGCACTTACAAAATTTGAACTTAATGGGTCTGTAGATAAGGATGTCAGCATTGATGGATTGTTAAGAAAAAATTTAATAGGTCCGGTAGGAATAGCACTGCTATAAGCATTGTAGCCGAAGGCTCGACTGTTCCAGTATGTTAATGCATCAGGATTTATTAATACGGACGAATTTATATTTTCTGATTGGGGTGCTAATTTGTGTGATGTTTGGCTGTTTTGAAATTGCCCAAAAGAATCAATTGCGTTGATGAATATACATATTAAAAAAATTATTTTGAGCAGGTTTTTCATTTTATTGCCAAATATATTTTGGAATAATATTGTTTTTAAAATTAATTAAACCAAACTCTGATTTTAATCATATTAAATTAAAATATTGTTTTTATAATTAAAAATCAATTATTTTTTAATTATTAAACTTTTCAATTTGCTCTTTGTTTTTCTCCTCTGCGTCTCCGCGTCTCTGCGAGAAATTTTTCTTTGCGTCTTTGCCTCTTTGCGTCTTTGCGTGACCCCCCGCTTTTTATTTTTAATTTCTTTACCGATCCCGATTCACTCGGGACTTAATTTTTTATTGAATCGCCCCTTTGCGATTAGAAAAATCCGTGTTATTCCGTGTTAAATCCGTGTCCATCCGTGAATCTAAAACGTAATATTTCATTCTTCATTCCTAATTTTTAATTGAATCGCTATTTTCTCATCCGACGAACTTGTTCATCGGATGAGTCCGACATTTAACATCTGCAATTAAACATTAAATATTTTCCGTGTTATTCCGTGTTAAATCAGTGTCCATCCGTGAATCTGATACGTAATCCTCGCATTTTTAATTTTTAAATCTTATTTCTTAATTGAATCACGCCTTTGCGGTTCAAAAAAAAAGCCCGGCTCTTAAAAACCGGGCTCTCTTTACAATAAAATTAATTGAAGAACATCCTTACTTCAGCAGCATCATTTTCTTAATCTGTGAAAACTCTCCCGCTTCAAGTTTGTAGAAATATACTCCGCTCGTTAAATTCGATGCGTTAATATCTACTCTGTATGAACCCGCATTCTTCACTTCATTTACAACTACGCCGACTTCCTTCCCGAGTACGTCGTATATTTTCAGAGTTACCAATCCTGACTTCGGAATGCTGAACTCAACCGTTGTAGTCGGATTAAATGGATTCGGATAATTTTGTGATAATGAGTAATCCGAAGGAATTATTGGGTCGTTGATTCCTGTTACCGTTCCCGTACATCCGTATGCCGCCCATACCTGCTGCGGACCGCTTAAATTAAACAGAGCAAAACAACTGTCATTGCTTACATTTCTGAATCCGGGCTTAGGAGAAAGGGTGGCTGTCAGAAGTACGTTGTGATTCAGTTTACCGTTTACAAGACTGCCGCTTGCAAGCGGATTTAAATATACCATTCTTAAACTGTCGCCTCCGGTGCCCCAGTAAACATAAGAATAGTAGAAAGAATTAATTCCTCTTCTGGAAGCAACGTCAACCCCCGAGGTTGTTTTTAGAAATGTTACCAGTGCACTTTGACCGCTTGGATTAGCAAAATTTCCGTTTAATGCTCGGAAGTATTTTATGTAATTTACACCTGATACTAACTGATTGAAAATGACCGCCGTTCCGCTGGCAGTGTTGCTTGAAACAAGCCTCGCTCCGTATTTGTATGCGGTGGTTTCAGTTCCTTTTTGTGAAAATCCCGCTGTCGGAGCATTTCCGTTAATATCTGACTTTGCAAAAAATACGGTCGTACTGTCGGGAACTCCCGAGAAACTTACAATTATCGAATCATTCGTGTTTCTGAAATATGCTATGTCTGTGGAAAGTGTTCTTTGAAAATTTGCAGGTGCCGCTCCGCTGTACCACCAGTATTTTGTCGGCATGTAAGAAATTGTCGGTGTTGTAGTGTATGGACTTGTGCTTCTTGCAAATTTCTGTGTGTTTACTCTCCAACTGCTCGCACCTAATGAATCAAATGAACAGGCGAGGTATATCCATGCACCGGTTACCCAGTGTGAATTGTCGCTGGTTATTCTCATGTTGTAATATCTTTTTGCCGCATCGTTGCCGGGCCAGGAAAATGAAAATAATCCTCCCGCGAATGTAGTGACGTTTAATACAAATCCGCCTGTGAACCATCTTCCGCTTCCGCCGGTTGCCCTTAATCCGTAAACTATCCACAAGTATTTATCACCGGTGGTTCCTTCAAGTAGTTCAATATCGAGGTCGTCATAATTGATTTTGTCTGTGCCGCCGAGCCATGCATTTGCATATCCAATCCAGGTTAACCCGTTGTTTGAGGAATATAAAACTCTTATGGAGTCGGGTGTGGATGTGTTTGCCGTGAATGCATAAACAGCCCAGATTCTGCCCGCAGTGATCCCGCGCTGCTCGGTTACCGTACTCATTGCTTTTGGAGTATAAGCAGTACTGCTGAAAAGCCTTACGTTCCCGATTGCATCGGTCTCTTCAATAAAAGGGGGATTGATTACTTGCTGCACCCCGCCCGGATAAGGATCTACTTTCGCTGTTACGAAATTTCCCGTTACTTTTCCGAGCATCTCGTTTAATTGCTCAATCTGCATTTGATTGGATGGATTGTTCTGTTCTCTTAATGCCTGAATCTGTTTTTCCAGTTCAATGGCTTCGGAACTTTTTACTTTCGGACGAAATTCGCTTTTTACGTTTTCACTTGCTGAATTGTCGCCCTGAAAGTTTCCGGTTGAATACGTACCGGTACCGTTTTCTGTTGACTGCGAATATATATTTGCTGAAAATGCAAATAATATGGACAGTACAATGAGTAGAAATGATTTTTGCATTGAATTCTCCTTTTCTTTATTTTGTTTTACTAAACTTAATTTTAAAAACAATATTTCCCATTTTAAGTTCCTGAAAAATCAAACTTTCGGTTGCCACTAACAACTATTTCCCAACCACCCCCCTTTAAAACCCTCCTCCGTCATCCCCCCTCCTCCAACGAATCCCCTCCTCCGTCATCCCCCCTCCTCCAACGATCCACCTCCTCCGATGAACTTGTTCATCGGATGAGTAAAATCCCCCTCATCCTCCGCCCCCCTCATCCGGTGA
>CAYWMV010000128.1:0-6918 GCA_964459055.1 uncultured Ignavibacteriaceae bacterium
CTGCTCCGGTAAGAACAAATTTAAGCGAACCGAACTCCCTTTCGGGTGGTGTTTTGAATTCAATTTCTTTTGAATATTTTATCTGCTCCGTATTTATGTCAATATTCAGGACATAGTTCTGTGCAGGAATCAGCTGATTCTGGCTCGTTACTTCAATAATTGAATCATTTATCGAATGAAAATTCAAATAACTTTTGATTTCCGTCTCTTTTGTCTTAAGTGAAAATGAACTTAAAATATCAAACTGAGGTATTGTGTTATTCTTGAAATAGAAAATAAAATGTGATAAATAACTGATATTTTTCTCTTCTCCTGTAAAAGATGAATATAAATATCCGGTTGAATCTGTATTGAGTTTTTTAAGCAAATAATCAAATCCTGTATTATTTCCTCCGTATGATATTTTTCCCGGTTCGAATACTCCGTATATATTTCGTGAAATGTAAGTCGCATTTAAATCCATCAGATAATTCAGTTCTTCAGGCATTTCACCCTCCACAACATTTACTATCCTGTCGGGTACGGATATGAATTCATAGGTTGTATCGTATTTATAATTCCTGTCTGCATCAAGCAGTGCAAATACAAGATATTCACCTTCCGGAAGACTCTGGAATAAAAATGAACCGTCATCACTGACGGGTAAAACGAAATCAGGTTCATCCGATACGGGATTAACACTCTTTCCGCCGTTGACAAGGTAAGATGTAATAATAACATCCCTGAATGTATTTTCATTTTTTGCGATACGGTTAAAATCATACACCTTCCCCGACATTTTACCTTTGTCAATTCTGGAGCCCGTAGCAAATGCGAATGAAAACGGCTGCGTCAGCTGATTTCCGCCCCTCTGGTCTTTAAATCCTTTTCCGATTGTTATAAGGTATGTTCTGTTCGGTTCAAATCCCCCCTCGACTGATATCTCAACTGATTTTCCGCTCCAGTCAAATATTAATTCGCCTTTCGGTTTTGGTGTTATTACCAGCGCATCCCTGAAAGACCTCCTGTCAACATATTCATCAAATTCTATTTCTATTGTGTTGCCTTTGTAATTAAGTGTGTTGTTTGGAGGAATGAAACTTGTAATTTTCGGAGGAGTCTTGTCGTCGTCGCCGCCGGAAGGCGGCTGCTGGACAGCGCAGGAATTAATTAATAATAAAACAAAAACTGATATGTAAATTATCTTTGAATACTTATTTTTCATCCGCTTCAGTATATAAATTAAAACGTATTGTAACTTTCGTTCCGTGGCCGAGTTTGCTCTGTATTTTTATTTCCGCCTTCATATCATCGAGCGATTTTTTTGTTATTGCAAGGCCCAGTCCCATACCCTTTGATTTAATTGAAAAATTCGGTTCGAAAAGTTTTTTGAGAATTTCAGGGTCAATGCCCTCCCCGTTGTCAACTATTTCGACAATTGCAAATTCGTTTAATCCGTAAGACCTGACAGTTATGATGCCTTCGTCGTCTATTGCCTGAACGGAATTCTTCAGCAGGTTATGAAAAACGCGGTTGATTTCCTGTCTGTCGGCAAGTACGGGAAGTTCTTTCTTCTCAAGTTCTTTTTTAAATTCAATATCTCTGTGAGTTGAATAAAGTGAAATAACTTCTTCAATTATTTCATTGATATCTATCGGCTCGTAATTTCTTGAGGGAAGTTTTGCGAAATTCGAAAACTCGGTCGCGATTCTGTTGAGTTTGTCAATCTCCCCCGTTATTAATCTTTCGGTTTTATCAAGTATCTCACCGAATTCTTCGTCTGATTTTGTCCTGAAGACTTTCTTCAGATGCTGTATTGACAACTTCATTGGAGTCAGCGGATTTTTGATTTCGTGTGCTACCCTTCTTGCTATGTCCCTCCAGGCTGCTTCACGCTCGGCACGTTTTAACTCTTCCTTGGATTTCTCGAGTTTTTTTGTCATATCGTTAAACGACTCCACCAGACTTCCGATTTCATCCTTTCTTTTCACGACATAAATCTCAACATCTGTATCACCCCTCGAAACTCTGTCCGCCGCTTCCTTCAGTTCGAGTATTGGCTTCGATAGCCTGCCTGAAAATATTGTTACGAGTATTAAAATCAGAAATATTAACAGGAAATATGAACTGAATATATATGTAAGAGTCTCCGTAAGTTCTTCGCTGATTTCCTGTTCCCTGTAAACGGAAAGTGACGAGATAACACCCTTTACGCTGTCATTACCGCTCAGTATTGGCTTGTACCCTTCAAGGAATGTCAGGTCGCCTGCGGACTGGTTCTTGAGAAAATATTCTTTCCGCATTTTTACTATGTTGTAGTTTGCATCTGCATCCAATCTCGTATCAAGCAGGTCTGATGTGTATAGTTCATCGTTTGTAGTTGTAATCAGTTTATTATTTATGAATATGTTGAAATTCTTGTCCGTCTTCAGGAAGTACTTGCTAAGTATATTCTTGTAATTCAGTCCGGTTGTATCGCCGGCTTTATTTTGTGTATCCGCATTCCTTATAACTTCGCTGACAATGTCAAGATCTGAACGGATTAAGTTGCGCGTGTTCTGGTCGTTTTTGTTTATCAGAAAAGTTCTTGAATATACTCCGAGTATGGTAATTGGTATTACCGATATTATTAGAAATGTAATTAATAATTTGCTCCGGAAATTAATACGGATGTTCCTTAATTTATGAACGAAAATTATTCCGTATATTAAATATAATAGGATTAATACCAGTATCCCGAGAATTATATACTTCAGATAGTAAAAAGACAGTATGGAAAAATCAAATTTCTTTACACTTATTGCAAAAACTCTGCTTTGTCCGTTTCTGAGTGCGGTGTCTTCTGTATCTTTTGGCTCCGATAATATGAAAAATGTCTTATACTCCTTTCTGTCCGCTATCATATCCTTCCACATTCTGCGGTTTCCTGTTTCTGCCGCATACTGCAGAAATTCATTCAAAGAGGATTCAACTTCCCTCGAGATTTCGTCATCAGATGCTTCTTCGATTTTATTGTTTATAAACTCGGTTATTTTCGGAACCGATATAATTTTTGTAAGCAGGTTATCCTGTGAATATGGTTTAAAAAACTGCTGTGATGATTGCAGTACAGTATTCTTTATATCGGTCTGCAGAACTATCATTACAAATCCGAGAGGTCCCGGGGTCAACCTCCCTCTGTCCTGGCTTCGCTCAATGGCTGTAATACCAATATAATATTTCTCTTTTATGTTCTTGAATATCTTTACATTCTCAAAAGCTATCGGGTAATATTCGAAGTCTTCTTCATCCTCTGTAACCTCTTCTTCCGGATATGTTTCCGCGGAGTCAACGTCAATTTCAAAACTGTATGGCTTGTTGAGAATTTTTCCCGCTGCAAATTTCAACACGCTGTCTGCATCCAGTGCCGCCGGATTTATGTTGAAATCCGATATTAATTTCTTGTTCGAATCAATGATTACTATAAGAGAATTGAAATTCTCTGAACTGATTCTGCTGCCGCTCCAGATATGATATGCAAGTTTCGGAAGACTGTTGTTATCTTTAATCAGTAATTCGAGATTTTTGTTCTGATTTATATTTAATAATTCGTTCGATATCAGAAATATTGCTCTCTCTTCTTCCTGATTCGTCAGCGTCTTACCGAGCAGTTCAATAAATTCGGATTCCTTGTCGTTAAGTTTCTCCAGCATGAGCAGCGGCGACAAAAGTACGCTCATCAGCACGAGTAACATAAAATTCCTGAATGTAAACAACCTGAAGTTTCTTTTCAGGAATGAAAATCTCTGTATGTAATAAGCAAAAAGAAAAACGAGAATAATTGATATTTCTATCGCGGGAAAAGATACCTTGTAATCAATGATGTACCCGGAAACTAAATTAATAACCGAGAATAATATGAAAAGCAGCGGAATTAAAAATTTTTTCAGCAGGTAATTTGTTAACCTGTTTTTTATTTTTGCGATGAGAATTATTACTACAGAAGAATTAAAGAATAAAAATGAAAAAGTGATTATCAGGAGAATTGAAAATACAAACATTAAATCAACTGACGGTAACAGACTTGTCCTGTCAAGAAAATTAATGTTGGAGTCTTCTATAATCCCCTCATTTATCGAACCGATGGCGGAAAAAGACGCAAAAAATAAAATTACCAGTATGAACGAAAGTACCGCAATGTAAAATTTGTTGTACAGAGATTTCTTTAATCTGTGGGAACTGAAAAGAAACTCTTTTGAAGAATATGCATTTGCCGTGAAAATAATAATTACTAAAAGCAATATTAACGAAACAAACAGGTCTCCTATTGATTTCCCGAATCCGAGAAATGAAGAAGAAGCAAAATATTGCGGTGAGAAGAGCGTGGTTGCAATTAACTGCGAGGGAAAATCAAATTCCAGCCATAAAACTCTTATAAACAGAATCAGAATGGTAAAAGCAATTATTCTTGTAAAAAGATATTTATTTCCCGCTTTTTTTGTTAAAATAAAAAATAATCCCGTTAGACAAATTGAAAAAAGAAAAGCAATTGAAGCGTTAATTTTTGATGTAAATTCCTTCAGTTTAAACTGATAACTCTCCCTGTCAAATCCTTTAACATCTACTCTGCCTATTATGGAATTATCTATTCCGAATAATTCCAGAGAATAACTGTACTGAAGTACGTTATTCTGTCCCGCAACTGATGTATAATATACATCTGTCGGAACAAGGTCAATGTTCGCATCAATTCTGTCCTTAATTTCCTCGCTCAATCCGAATCCGGAAAAAAATTTATTTCTGATTTCAGGTTTTACGTCTATCAGACTTGATGTTACCGAAATGCCTGCTATTGTTGTTTTATCCGTTTCATTATAAACCGGTGTGTAGATTATCAGATATGTGTGGAATCCGATGTCTTTTATTACCGAGAATTTATCACCGCCAAGAGCCCTCTGAAGCTGATAATTGTCGGGAAATAACTGCTTTCCGGAAAATGTAATCAGATTCAGTTTCGTATTATATATCTCATAAGCAAGGCTTTTATCAAGATGCATTTTCCTGATAAGTTCGTATAATGCGACTCCGTTGTTGTGCGCTGTATATTTTTTAAGTTCGGGATTTCCTGTAATTATGTCGGATACTTCAAGTAAATGTTTCTGATGTTCACTGAATAATGTATTGACGATTTCTGATGAGGATTGGATATTTTTTTCCAGTATCTCGTTCCAGTTCTCGTCAGTATTGCCGGTAATATACGATGATATCAGTCTTACTGCTAAATACCAAACAATCAGTAAAATTGCGGAAATTATCAAAAAGCCCGATTTTCTGTCAAAATATTTTACCACTGACGATTATTTATTGAAGTGATATTTGGTCAATATACCACGATTCGTCTTTGTAATATAGACTCACCGAAGCATTAAGTTTAACTCTGGAACTTCCTTTGTAGTAAATATAATATCCTATTGCGAATGCAAAATCCGATTTTGCGTGGGACCCTGTGTAATAAAAATTATCAATTGTGTAATAATTCATAAAATCCTGCAATATTATTTCCGCCTGATTTGCGCTGTAGTAACCTTTATCAACGCTGAGTAAATCAAGATATACCTGTGCATCAAAATTTTTTGTAATTCTTGATAAATCCCCCCTGTTGAATCCGTCTGCAATTGACTCGAATGTAAGTTTACAATCCGTGTAAATGACTTTCTGTCTTTCATTCTTATACTTTTTGTCAACCCACCATTTAGGCTGTGAATAAGAAAAAGATATAAAAAACAAAGATAATATTGTAATAATGAGAATCCGCATATGCCATAAATTTAATTAAAAGGTATGAAAGTTTAAAGTTTATAAATTAAATATAATTTGTATATTTATTTATATGTTTTCTGAATATTTTAAAACCGGTTTCGGACAGAATGAACTCATTCTTCTGAAAAATCAGCTGGAAAGTCAGGGATTTGAAATTACTGATTTAACGGAATCAAATCCGACTAAATGCGGATTTGACTATTCCCCTCTTGATGCCGATTCGCTTTTTCGCTCCGATGATAATTTACTCTATATTCCCGAGCCGAAAGGTTCCGTTTCGGTTCGCAGAAGTATAGCATCCTATTACAACGGCAGATATACTGCTCCTTCAGGTAAGATAAATTCCGATAATATATTTCTTACTTCGGGAACAAGCGAGTCGTATTCTCATTTATTTAAAATTCTCTGCAATCCGGGTGATGAGATTCTTATTCCAAAACCCGGCTATCCGCTTTTTGAACTCCTTGCAGGAATTAATTACTTAAATTACGGATATTACAGGTTGATATATGAGGA
This sequence comes from uncultured Ignavibacteriaceae bacterium, assembly GCA_964459055.1. Classification (GTDB taxonomy): domain Bacteria; phylum Bacteroidota; class Ignavibacteria; order Tepidaquicellales; family Tepidaquicellaceae; genus Tepidaquicella. The sequence continues at coordinate 6,295 of CAYWMV010000128.1, forward strand.
CAGATGGGAAATTGATTTTGATTCACTTCAAAACTCCCTTTCGGAAAAAACAAAAGCACTGATTATTGTAAATCCGAATAACCCGACAGGAAATTATTTATCGGCTACAGAACTCCGGAAAATATCCGATATATGCTCGAAACATAACATTTCCCTTATATGCGATGAAGTCTTTTATGATTATAATCTGATTCCGCTTGCAAAAAATGCGGATTTTGTAAATGCGGATTTCGATTTTCCGGTATTTGTTCTGAACGGACTGTCGAAAATTTGCGCAGTGCCGCAGTTTAAACTCGGTTGGATACTTGCTAATTCACCCGAAATCTGTGCCGAACAAATAAAGAACAATCTTGAAATTGTTTGCGATACTTATCTTTCGGTTAACTCAATAATTCAAAATTCATTTAACGGGGTATTTGGATTTAGAAAATTTATACAGAAACAAATAAAAACGCGAATCATGAACAATCTTATTCAGTTAAGATTCCTGAAGCCTTATTGTGTTGAAGGCGGATGGAATGCAATTGTTGATTTGCCCGATGAATATGATGAAGAAAAATTTACGGAGAAGTTACTGAAAAACGGAATATTTGTCCATCCCGGATATTTTTATGATTTTGAAAA
>CAYWMV010000129.1:0-2726 GCA_964459055.1 uncultured Ignavibacteriaceae bacterium
CCCAATCATCCAATCACCCAATCATCCAATCACCCAATCATCCAATCATCCAATCTAATAATCTTCAAATCAACTTCGATATTTGTAAAAACTTCTCCGTCACGACGCTCTCAAACCGGTCAAATCTTTTCTCAAGTTCCGAAATCCTGTCATTAACGCTCTTACTCATCCGGATTAGTTCTGTATGTGAGTTATCATAACTCTCCGTCAGATATTTTTTAAGTCTCTCGTCGCTGACCTCATTGAGCATCAGGTTTATCGCCTCGGGATTTGCAGGCAAGGGAACGTTGGAATATTCCAGCAGATTCCATTTTCTGATGTGATTCACCCCGTCAGCATATTCGGAACCGCCCTCCGGTATAATGAATCCGATGCTCCAGGCATTCATAAATCCATTCTGATTCAACCGGAATAAATCCTTGCCTATGCCTGTATCCGCAAACTGCGTTTTCGCCAGCACTCCCTTTTTATCCCGTTTCAGCCAGATATTTTTTCCGATTACCGGTTCACTGGAATCGTGTGCGAAAAGCACAACAGGGTTTTTCCTGTAATCAGAATCATTCATTCCGTTGGGATAAATCTTATCGCCGAATCTGTCAACTGAATTTGTAGTTATGTAATGCACAATAGTTCTCTCTTGCTCATCAATAAACTTCGGTTTCACATTCTCCCCGCACTCCTTAATAAAAAAGTTTTCCATTTATTTTTTTCCTCCTGTTTATTTGTCATGCTGAACTTTTTTCAGCATCCAAACACTACTTAATTTTTATTTTTTTTATTTGTAATTTCTTTTCCCGTCCGATTCACTCGGGACATAATTCATAATTCATAACCAAACCAAGCCTGAACCAAAATGTTTTTATATCTTAATAAAATCAGCGTTAATCTGCGTAATCCGCGTACCAAATTCGTAATACTTGCCTTGTCACTTTCAACCTGTCACTTGTCACCTGTCACTTGTCACTTGTCACTTGTCACCTGTCACTTGTCACTTGTCACTTTCAACTTGTCACTTGTCACCTGTCACTTGTCACTATAATTAATTCATATTTTCTTCACCGATCCCGATTCACTCGGGACATAATTTAAAACCGACCACCGCGGTTGATTTTATTCATAATTCTTAATTTTTAATTCTTAATTGAATCAGAATCCTTCCATCTCTCTCACTTCCTCCTTCGTCGCAATTCCGTACCTCATATAAAGGTCGTAAGACCGCAGCTGCAGTTCCCTGTCATTCTCAAAATCGTATTCCATTGACAGCCGCAAGTTCTCATTCGTATAATTATTCTGCAAAAAAGAATTGAACTTGCTCTCGATAGTAAGTTTTGCAAACGGCTTGATTACATTATCGTTAAACGTCCGTAACTGCTGAACTGCATTTGCCCTGTTCACGTCAGTCGTTACGCCGAGTATAATTTTCGGCACCCTGAATATGGACATTATCTCATCCCTTACCCACGTCCTCGCTTTCAGTATTTCCACATCCTTCGGTATTGACTGAATTGGTTTTGCTTTCGCTCCGTTATCGAGCAGCATGGTCTTTCCGGTATTACCCGGACCTTCATACATTGCCCTGAATTTTGCTTTAAACCTCTCAAATTCAGTATCCCTCATTTCCCTGTCAAGTTCAATTATAATTCCCGGAGCAGCATCATTCCTGTAAAAATTCCTTTGATATAAATTCTGAAGAAAATCAATTTCCAGTGTGAGATTAAATCCGTCAATCGTTGATTTTCCTTTGTAATTGTTGTCAGGGTCGGGAATCAAAAAATGTATTATATTTTCTTTGGAAAATTTCTGCAGTTTCCCGCCTGCATTATAAATATAATGCGATATTTCAGTCTGCGTATCGTTAAGTTTTATGTCAATATATTTTGAAGGAAGATGGTAAAGTCCGGCAGGTGAACCGTCCTTTCCTCTCTGAATAAAGACGTATGAATTTCCGTACAAATCGAGACTCACTGCAATTTTGAACAGAATTTCCCTGAATGTCTGATTTCTCCTGTTTGGCTTGGCGGTTAAATCCAGAAACGGATGTGAAATAATTTCCCTGTCCCGCCTTCCGGGTTCGTCTTTGTATAAATATATCTTCGCCTTGCATATATTCTCCGCCCTTGCATTAATGCAGGCATACGCAAAACTTCTGTAAACGTCATATCCCCCTCCGTATCCCGGCAGTATATCAAGAAATCCTCCCGAGCCGCTCTGCAGCCATTTCTTACTGCCGGGATTGAAAATCCTGTTTAGAAAAATCTTTGTTTCTGATAAAATATTCTTAAATTTAACCATTTTGATAAATTTTATTTAAAATTCATTTTATATCTTATACCATACAAAATTATGGTATATAAAACGCAAAGTCAAATATTATGATTTTCTTTAAAATTTTTTATAACCCTGAAATAAAAATTATGAATAAATATAATTATATTTTTCCAATCATTTATAACGCTTCAAATTAACTTTGTACCTTCAAATAATATTTCTATATTTATGATTTCCCTTATTTCCTCATCCGCCGAACTTGTTCATCGGATGACTCTTAAACCCCGTATGGGTGACATATTTATGTTTCCTCATCCGACGAACTTGTTCATCGGATGAGTCTTAAACCCCGTATGGGTGACATATTTATAGAAAGGAGTTCCACAAAAAAATAACCCCGAAGGGGTGACATATTTATATTTCCTCATCCGACGAACTTGTTCATCGGATGAGTCTTA
>CAYWMV010000129.1:2826-6902 GCA_964459055.1 uncultured Ignavibacteriaceae bacterium
GACGAACTTGTTCATCGGATGAGTCTTAAACCCCGGAGGGGTGACATATTTATAGAAAGGAATTCCACAAAAAATAACCCCGGAGGGGTGAAATATTTGTAGCAATGAATTCCACAAAAAATAACCCCGGAGGGGTGACATATTTATAGCAAGGAATTCCACAAAAAATAACCCCGGAAGGGTGACATATTTGTAGCCACAAAAAATAACCCCGAAGGGGTGACATAACAATACCGTTTCTGTATCAATTAATCTCGTTGCGCTCTTTGCGTCGCTGCGGTTCATTTTCTATACTCAATCCGCTCAAGCCGGAAACCTAACTTATTGTTACGCTACAAATACTATGTAAAAACAACCTCTTTGTCATTCCTGCGAAAGTCTTTTTATCCCGGCTTATCTGGACAGGAATCTGGAAAAAACATCGATATGTAATAGATTAATAATTAATTTTATCAAAAGTCTCAATAATATTATATTCAAAATTATTAACAGTAGAAGAAAATAATAAATATAAAATGATTTTTTCAATATACAATATTATGTAAAGTAATCTAAGTAATTGAAATAACTATATATTATCTTATATTATATTATATAAAAAATAATTCTATATGAAAATAAAATGAGTTAGCATTGTCACTTTTGCCAATTAACTTGATTTATTGGCTAAAGTGACATATATTGTATTGTTTAAAAATAAAAATGAAGAAAAAAAACAGAAATCCAAATAATACCGTTAAATACACTTTAATCAAAGATAAGTTATCCGAAGACCTTAAAATCAATGATTCAATGATAAAGGAAAGTAGTTTAAGAAAGCGCATTTCAAGATATAAGAAGAAAGGATTACTTGTCAGCGTAAAAAAAGGTATCTACGCAGTAAGCAGAAAACCCGTTTACACTACGATACCTGATGATTTTATTCGAAATATTCATAAATCATTTGTAAAGAAATATGATGAAATAAAATTTTGTATCTGGTCAACAGCCGTTTTAAATGATTTTATAATTCATCAGCCTGCAAAATATTTTTATATCTTTGAAACAGAACAGGATATAGTGGAATCTGCTTTTAATCTTTTTAGAGATAACGGATTTAATGCATTTCTGAATCCGGATGAGAAGTCTTTACAATTATATGTTCTGGAGCAAAAAGATACAGTTGTCGTTAAGCCGCTGATAACACGTTCTCCTCTTTTAAAAGTCAATAAGATTTATATACCGTCACTTGAAAAAATTCTCGTGGATTTATTCTCGGATAAAAAACTATTCTTTTTTTTACAGGGTAACGAATTAAATTATTTATTTAATTTTACATTCGATAAATTCAGTATAAATTACACTAAGTTATTTAATTATGCTGGAAGACGGGGAGTGAAAAATAAATTATTAGAATATTTGAAGAAAAACGTACAGATACCGGAGGATATTATTTCTTATGTTAACTGAACATAATTTTTCAGCAGAACGGAATAACAGTTTAAAGATAAAATACCCGAATATCAATCCGGCAGTATTTGAAAAAATGATTTATGCATTTTCTTTAATTGAACTTTTAGCGGGTACAGATTTGAATTTTATTTTTAAAGGCGGAACATCATTACTGCTTATGCCTGTTAATTCTTACAGATTATCCATAGATGTTGATATAATTACCGGTGAAGAAAAATCGGAGGTTGATAAAATCCTGAAAGATCTTATTAAAGGTTCTGTATTTACAAACTTCAAAGAAGATACCGGACGAAGAAAAACAGGGATAATTCCGGGTTCGCACTATAACTTTGATTTCCCCGCTAAAATAAATACTGTCGGGATGATTACTCTTGATATATTATTTGATGATAATCCTTATTCTATCGTCGAAAAATCATTTATCAAAAATAAATGGATAGAAACTACCGAACCGTATCTGACTGTTAATATACCATCCGTTAATTCAATTCTCGGAGATAAACTAACTGCATTTGCGCCTGATACTACGGGAATACCATACTGGCTGGGAAATCCTGCCTCTCCCGACAAAAGAATCGAAATGATAAAGCAACTTTATGACGTCTCTAATCTTATTAATCACTGCACGAATTTATATGAAGCAAAAGATGTATTTACCCGAGTTGCAGCTAAACAAATCGAATATTTCAATCTCAATATAAGAATTAATGACATTATTGATGATGTTTTCAATACTGCCTTATTACTTGCTAAAAGAGATAAAAATACCGAAGAAACTGACCGAAATAAGTATAATGATTTTCTGAATGGACTAAAAAGATTTGACAGTTATCTCATATTTGGTCATTTCAGAATTGAAGATGCAATTGCTTCTTCGGCAAAAGCAGCATACTTTTTAAATTTATTCAATTATGATAATACTGATCAATTTGAATTATATAATAATGATACCAATATTTCAGAACTTGAGATCTCAAATCTTAAATACAATTTCCTGAACAGATTTAAAAAAACCAATAAGCAGGCTTTCTATTACTGGTATAAATGTCTCGACTTAAAAAATCAATTATAGTGATTTTTTTGTCTGTGTAATTTTTACCTGCCGCGCTAAAAGAGGTGTTTTAATATTCAGATTACCATATTTATTCTCTGACGGAAAATAAAGAGAATTAAAATGATTTCCAGAGGCAATGCTAAATACCAATTATGAAATATAATATAAGACAATAATCACTGTTTATTGTCTTAAATTACCCTCTGCATTTTAGAATTTCTTGTTTATTATTTTCTCCGTATGTTCTGTTCAAATTAACGGGTGATATGAAAACTTATATCCTAATTCCGCTCTTCCTGTTTTTAATTTCTCATTCTTTATATCCGCAAAATGTATCCATAGATAATTTCCGGGAAATAGCCGGGATGAAATCTTTTAATATTAATACAAAATACGATGAAGAAAGCAAAAGTCCGCTTTTCTATTATCTGTCCTACGGCTATTCTCCCAATGAAGTTTTATTCAACAAGGATTTCGATAAGTCTTTTGCTTCCGCAATGAGCCACGATTTATCCGCAGGCATCTCCATAATCGGACGTGAGAAGTTTTTGATGGGTGAATTTACTCTAAGCGGCTTTTATCAGTTCTCAAAACAGCGTTCTCTCAAAAGCGGAGATTTTCAAATGGAATATTACGGTTTTGGTATTAAAGCCCCGAGAGCGGCTGTGGGAGCAGTGCTTGGAAATGTTGAGATAAAAATGTTATTTCCGTTTCCGCTTGATTTTAGTTGGTTTAAATTCAGGACGGATAATTATCCCGCGTCATTGAACGGAAATGAAATAAATTTTCTCGAAAATTATAACGGGAAATTCAGGTTTTCATCCGCACGGGAGTACGGTCTGGGTTTTAATTTCGGAAAACATATTGGAATTAATTTCGGATATGAATGCAGATTTTTCCATCCTTCATATAAATTCCTTCAGCAGCAGGTCGGGAATTTAATTGAACTCTCGCTTTACCCGATTGCATACGCATTTACTTATGCAAGAATTATGAGCGCAAGAACCTATAAAGACTTTTTTACGGGTCTTGCGTTGTTTCTTCTGCCTGAAGCGGCATCTTTTGGAATTTTACAGTTGAAAAAGAATTCGATTAACTGGCCCTTCAGTTCGGAAGCACCGCTGTATTATAATTCGCTGAAAATTTCCGCTAATGTGTTTTTCTGATTCTGACTAAAATATTTTTTTCTTTCCCGCTTTGCCGTCTTCGCGTAAAATTCGTCCTGTGCTTTTTATTCTTAATTCTTAATTTTTAATTCTTAATTGTATTGCTTCTTTGCGTCTTCGCGTGAAATTCGTCCTATTCTTTTTATTCTTAATTCTTAATTTTTAATTCTTAATTGTATCGCGTCTCTGCGAGAAATATCTTTTTATTCTTAATTCTTAATTTTTAATTCTTAATTGTATCGCTTCTTTGCGTCTTCGCGTGAAATTCGTCCTATGCTTTTTATTCTTAATTTCTTTACCGATCCCGATTCACTCGGGACTTAATTTTTAATTCTTAATTGAATCGCGCCTTCGCGTGAAATTCGTCCTATGCTTTTTATTCTTAATTCTTAATTTTTAATTCT
>CAYWMV010000130.1:0-6883 GCA_964459055.1 uncultured Ignavibacteriaceae bacterium
TATCCCTGTCCGGCGGTGTCATCCTTCTCCTCCTTTATCTTTATTAATTCAAAAAACTACAATTTATGTAAATATAAATATACTGATTCTGCTAAAATCATTTTGGTTGTTATTTTTTTTTGAAAGTCGAAGCATATTCCTTTAAAATAATCTGTAATATATAAAATATATTATTCATTCAGGTTTAAAGAATATAAATTTAACCCGGCCGGATATATTACATCATCTGGATTTGGTGAACAGTTAAATCTTTGCGACCGAATCTGATAAATCTCAAAGCATAAATTATCTGTGTGTGTGTGGGGGGGGGATAAAATTGTGTATCGAAAAACATATTTAATATTTTCATAAGACTACCTCCATTTTTAATAATTTTAAAAATACTGATTTTTTTTGTCAAGTCAAAATTATGTATCTTTTTATTTAACTATGTACACGACAAAATTTTCTCTGTACACGACAAAAAATCAAAATAAATAAAACAAAACTGGTTCCCTAAATGTTATTATATTAAATACTTAAAAAAATAATAAATAACTGAAAGGAACCAGATATGCAATTACATCATTTTAATTATTTGAAAAATTTATTGCAAGTTAAATTTCAATGGAATTTGGCAAGAACTAAATTCATAACCAGACTTATTGTTGCATTAATAGATGCTGCTACTGTTAATCTAATGAAAATTGCCCTAAAAATTAATTCTCAACCCAAGTATCAATCAAAATACAGAAATCTGCAAAGATTTTTTCAAAATTTAAAATGAATTATGATGAATATGCAAGATTTGTTATTTCGAGTTTGCCGAAAGCGACCAAATTTTACTTGGTAATGGATCGAACAAATTGGAAGTTCGGAAAGCGAGATATAAATATATTAATGCTTGGAATAATATTCAGAAAAAACGCAATTCCTTTGTATTGGGGAATGCTTGATAAGGGTGGTTCTTCAAATACGCAAGAGAGAAAAGCATTGTTAAAAAAAGCAATAGATTTGCTCGGGAAAGACCGAATATTAGGGCTTTTGGGTGATAGAGAATTTATAGGAGTTAAGTGGTTCAAATACTTAGAACAAGAGAATATCGAGTTTCATATAAGAATCCCACAAAATATAAAAGTTGGAAGTGTATTAAAGAAGAACAGAAAAAAAGTAACTCAACTTTTTAAATATTTAAAAATAAATGTAAAACTGGATTATCCGAAACAATTAGACATATTAGGATTTAAACTATATTTATCCGGTATGAAATCGAAAGATAATTCATATTGTTTACTAGTAAGCAATAAAAATAACATAGGTTCATTAGAAAAGTATCAATATCGATGGACAATAGAAAATTTGTTTGGAGCATTTAAGACGAGAGGATTTAATTTTGAGGATACACATTTTAAAGATTCAGAAAAGATAAAGAAATTATTAGTGATAATAAGTATTGCATACCTCTGGTCAATATTAATTGGATTATGGTTAAATGAAAAAGTACCGATTAAAATTAAGAAGCATGGTAGAAAAGCAATAAGTATATTTAGGTATGGATTTAATTACTTAAGTTATATAATTAAAAGCATCTTACATAAATCGGATGAATTTAAAGAACTTATAAAAATATTGTCGTGAACATAGTCCGGTTTGTCCGAACTTTAAAAATTCTTCTTCCCAATGTCTATCCCGAGTACTCGGGACTCCGGCTTGGGAAGGTCATTATCGCATTAGAAATAACTGTAAATAATAAATCTAATTTGCATAAAAATAATATAATTAAGTATCTAATTTAAACTATTTTATATTGCTCAGAATATCATCCTTAATCTTGTAAAGATACTCTTTTGCAGCATCGTATTCATTGGGAATTATTCCGTCAAGTATCGCTTCTTCTATCGCCTTCTTTATGGTTCCTACGGCTTTCGACGGCTGTAAATTGCATATTTCCATTATTTCTTCGCCTCGTACAGGTGACTGGAAGTTCCTAAGATGGTCTTTTTCCTGTACTTCGAGTATTCGGGCTTCGATTTTATCGTAATTTGCAATGAACCGTTTCATTTTCTCGGGATTCTTTGATGTTATATCCGCTCTGCAAAGTTTCATTAAATCAGGCAGTTCTTCTCCCGCTTCCGCTGCAAGACGTCTTATTGCAGAATCGGTTACGCCTTCTTCGGATAAAGGAATAGGCCTTAAATGCAGTCTGACAAGTTTTTCAACATAATTTAATTTGTTTAACGGCAGTTTAAGGTTGTTGAAGATTTTCTTCATCATTTTTGCACCGATTTCTGAATGTCCGTGGAATGTCCAGCCCGTTCCCTCTATGAATCTTTTCGTCTTCGGCTTTGCTATGTCGTGAACGAGTGCAGTAAATCTCAGCCATACATCATCGGAAATCTTCGCAACGTTGTCAACGACCTGCAATGTGTGATGAAATACGTCCTTGTGATGATATGCGGATGTCTGGTCAACTCCGGCCGTTGCGGATATCTCAGGAAAAACGTAATCCATTACACCTGATAAGTACATTAAATCAAGTCCGATGGAAGGTTTATTCGTTTTTAATATCAGAAGCAGTTCGTTCGTTACTCTTTCCTGCGAAACAACCTTGTCCTCTTTTAACCTGTAAGCCATTTTGTTTATAGCCGATAATGTATTCTGCTCTATCTGAAATTCAAGTTGCGAGGCAAATCTGATTGCTCTCATTATCCGCAGTGGGTCGTCATCAAATGTTTTTTCGGGGTCTAATGGCGTTCTTATTACTTTGTTCTTTATGTCTTCAAGTCCGTTGTATAAGTCAATTATTTTTTCGGGTTCGCTTAAAAGTACTGCTAGTGCGTTTATTGTAAAATCACGCCTCGATAAATCTTCTTCGAGATTTGAAAACTCTATTTCGGGCTTTCTTGAATCCCTGTTGTAACTTTCTTTTCTCGCAGAGGAAAATTCGAGTTTGTATTTTTTGTAATTTATTAATGCCGTTCCGAATTTTTTATATACTGCATCTAAATTTGTTTTTAGATTTTCTGCCGCAATTTCCGCAAATTTCGTTGCGTCGCCTAACACCATGAAATCTATGTCTGTCGAAGGTAGTCCGAGTATCCTGTCCCTTACGTAACCGCCTACTAAATATACGTTGAATTTATTTTCGGAGGCGATTTTAGATATTTTGTTTACTATTGTATTTTTAAACCTGTTTTTCATTTAGTGAAATTAATCCTGAAGTATTCGTTTTTACGCATTTTTGTGAATGGTAGCAGACATCCGGATGTATTGAAGAACTGGATGTCATTTATCATGTAATGTTCATTAATGTGCGTGTGTCCGTGAAATACTAATTTTATTCCGCATTCTTTGAATAATTTAATAATGTTTTTCCTGTTATGCAATTGCATTGTGTCCCGTTCGGAATATAACCAGTTCGAAAAAACTTCGTCTTTGCTGAGCGATGTGTAATAAAAATGGTGATGTATCAGAACAGTTTTTACTTTACCCGAATATCTCTTTTTGTTAAACAGTATTTTCAGTGATGTAAGTTCTTTATCCGTAATGTTTCCGTTTGAACCTATGGGATTGTCGTCTAATGACCAGTCGGCAACTGAATTGATTCCGAATATAACAAAATCCCCGATTTCTTTTGCGTATGGGAAACTTTTTTTGTTTTCGGGAAATGTATCGCCGAAATAATTACAGAATTCCTGTATGCGTCTTTTCGTGTTGGTTTTTTTGCATTGGGTAGGGAAGAGGTATGATTTTCCGCCGTGCTCTGCTCCGCCGTATATTTCGTGATTGCCGGTGCAGACTGATAATTTGTCCCGGCTGAAATAACCGTATTGCTTTAATTTTTTAATAACCTCATTATAATCGTTCTCAATCGGGTTGTGAACTATGTCTCCCGTTATGAACAGATGGTCAATTTTATTTTTCGATATGTTTTTCATCAGTTCGTCGAACCTTTCTATGAGTTCTTTGTCTTTACTGTTTATGTGTAAATCGGAAATATGTGCGATTTTGAAATTCACTGACTCAGTATTTTGGTTAATGATTCGTTGCTTTTCCTTATAATTTCTTCTGCTACTTCCAGTGCACGAATACCGTCGTCGAGTGTGACTGTCGGGGGAGTTGAGTTTCTTATGCTTTCGAAAAATCTTTTCTGCTCTGTTTTCATCGGATTCTTATCCTTTATTTCGGGCTTTTCGTATAAAATGCTTATATCGGAATCGGGAATTTTTATTTTTCTGAAATTGAAGAATGAAGTTTTTGATGTCTCGGTTAATCTGAATACTTCAGCAATGTTCTCCTGAAAATCAAGTGAGATGTAGGCATTTTTCTGGAATATTCTCATCTTGCGCATTTTCTTCTGTGATATTCTCGATGCGGTTATGTTTGCTACTGAACCGTTTGTGAATTTTATCCTCGCATTTGCAATGTCTGTGCTGCCGGATATTAATGCAACTCCGCTCGCTTCGATGTTCTCTACTTCGGATTTGATTAAACTTAATATGAGGTCTATGTCGTGTATCATTAAATCCTGTATTACCGATACGTCGGTTCCGCGAGGATTGTATGTGGATAACCTGTGGCTCTCGATGAATAAAGGTTTTAATTCATGCTTCTCTACTGCAAGTAGTGCGGGATTGAACCTTTCTATGTGTCCGATTTGTACATTCAGATTCCTTCCTGAAAGCATTTCTTTGAGTTTGTATGCTTCTTCAAGTTCTGATGTTACCGGCTTCTCTATGAAGATGTGCTTGTTCCTTTTTATTAATTCTGCTGCAATTTCAAAATGAGTTGAAGTCGGCGTTACTATTAATGCCGCATCAATATCTTCTGATATTTCATCAAGTGATTTATATGCTCTGAGGTGAAATTTCTCCGATGCCTCTTTCACTTTGACTTCGTCTGTGTCAAATGCACCCGCAAGTTTTATGTATCCGAGTTCTGTCTCAAGTTCTTTTATGTTCTTCAGATGCATCTTTCCGAGATGACCTGTGCCGATTACGCCTATTCTGATTTTATTTTCCATTTTTTTATTTTTCTGTTGGCTCTGCGTGTATTATTACGTTTATTAATTCAGGATAATATTCTTTTAATTTTATGTATATCTTGCTCTCCAGTTCCGTTACGTAATTGTGTACCTTGTCAAAGGGAATGTCGTGTCCGAATTCACAGTTGCAGGATAAACGGAGTCCTGACTGGATTCTGAATACCTGTATGCCGTGAAAATGAAGTACGCTTCTGTTTTCTTTAATGATGTTCTCCGTTATTCTGACGATTTCGTTTGATTTGTGCGTCACGTCTTCTGCTTCGGTTGTGATTCCGCTCGGCTCGTCAATGTGTACCTTAACTTCGTCTATTACTTTTATTTGGTTTTTTATTTTCTCTTCGAGATGAGTAATCGTGTCGTGTGCCTCGATTAAATCGTTTGTGTGAGATATCTCTATATGAAGTTCTGCTATGATTTTGTCGTGGATTTTGTATGTGAATATGTCGTGGCAGCGGTAACCGGAACTGTTTATGATTAATCTGATTTTATCGTTGATTGTCTCTTCTTCCGTTTCAACGGGTTCAGTGTGGATTATTATGTCTGAATTGTCACCGGTGATTTTCTTTATCCCTTCTTCGATTTTGTCGGTTATTTCGTGAGTTTCGTAAAACATTTTTGTTCTGCCGATTTTTATTTCCGTGTCTATGAATATCCGTGAACTCGTGGTCCGTATGCGAAGATTCTTTATCCCCTCTACTCCGTTTGTTGATAATATTGCGGAGGTTACATCTTCATACATTCCTTTTGGGACTTTATCCATTAATGAATCGTATGCTTTCTTCGTAAGATTTGCCGTCGTTATTATTATTATTATCGAAACTATTATCGCTGCTATGGGGTCGAATACAGGCGCTATCGAATATAATGCAATTCCCGCAATTACAACTCCCGAACTAAGTATGTCGGATGAAAAGTGCAGTGCGTCCGCTTCGAGTGCCTGCGAATTTGTCTCTTTTGCTACTTTTCTCAATGCACGCGACCTCGTGAAATCAAGTATTATGCAAAGGGATATTACCGCAAAAGAGTAGAAGTCAATGTTAACACCTGACGGGGGAGTGATAATTCTTACAATCGCTTCGTAGAGTATGTATACGCACATGAATACAAGAATTAATACCTGAATCAGTGCAGAAAAACTTTCGATTTTTTCATGTCCGTAATTGTGGTCTTTGTCGGGCGGCTTAGCGGAATATTTTATTGATATTAAAGTTATTATCGAAGCAATTAAATCCGTTGATGAATGAAATAATTCTGATAACACCGCAAGACTTCCGCTGTATAACGAAGCGGATAATTTCAAAAGTACTATGAATACTGCAACGAAGAGTGATGTCCTCGCTACTCTGAACTTCTTTTTGTTCTTGTTTTCGGTGTTATCGCTCATATTCGAGTAATTTGTTTTCTGCCGGTATGTCTTTATCTTTGCCTCCGCATATATACTGAAGCAGTATTGAACCGATTATCGTAATTGATGCACCTATTATGAAAAGCGGTGAAAGCGATTCTCCCAGAAGCAGCCACGAAAAAAATATCGTTACGGCAGGAGATGAGTTCAGATATGTAGTTAAGTTGCTGATGTTGAATGTTTTTGTTGAATATACAAATACAAAATAACTTAAAAAAGCGACAATAAGGGAAAGATGGACGAAACTGATTATTCCGTAAAAATCTAATTTTTCAAATGTTAAATTTACCTTGTCAAGTAGGAATATTGGAATGTACATTGTTATTCCGGCTGTGAATGCAATCGCAGAGGTCTTTATTGCGCCGTATTTCTGTACCAGGTTCTTGCTGAAAGAAAGATATGAAGCCCATGAAAAAACTGCTCCTGCTAAAAGTAAATCGCCTGTTACCGTGTTG
>CAYWMV010000131.1:0-3816 GCA_964459055.1 uncultured Ignavibacteriaceae bacterium
GGATTTGATGCGATTGTAGGGAATCCGCCGTATGGCTTTAGACAAATTTACGAACAAAATATCAAAGAGTATTTTAAAAAGCATTATATTTCTTCTCACGGGAGTTATGAAAATTATATAATATTCTATGAAAAATCTTTGAGTCTTCTCAAAAAAGAAGGATATCACGGTTATATAGTTCCGGTGACTTGGCTTACAATTCCAAGTGCTAAATCTTTAAGAAAATATATCCTAGAGAACTATTCAATTAGCAAAATTAATTGGCTACCGAAATTTGTTTTTAAAAATGCTAAAGTAAATACTTTAATTTCAGTGATAAAAAAAACAAATTACCATATTACTGAAATTAATATATATGAAAACGATAAATTCTATTTAAAACCAAAAGAAACTATTGTAAAAGAACAAAAACTCTTTATTAACAATAATTACAACATAAATATATTTGATAATGATTTAGAATTAGAAATAATTAGCAAAATTCAAATCAGCACAGCTACTTTGGATATGTTTTGCAGACCATGCTCAGGATATAATCCATATGAAGTGGGAAAGGGAATTGCGCCGAATGGAAAAGCACATACTAAAGAAACAGTAAAAGAAAAACCTTACCATTCTAATTATCAGATTGACTCCGATTGGAAATGTGAAGTTATAGGAAGAAATTTATCACGATATTATTTGCAGAAGAAAAATGATAGGTGGATAAAATATGGGAATTGGTTGGCCGCACCAAGAGACAGGACTAATTTCATTGGAAAAAGAATTTTAGTACAAGAAATTACAGGAGGAATAGATAAAAGAATTATTGCAGTATATGTAGAAGATGAAATTTATCATAGTAGAGATATTATCCCTATCAAGTTTGATATATCAGAAATAAATCCTTACTTTATTTTGGCATTATTAAATTCAAAATTAATTTCTTGGTTTCATTTAAAAAGAAATCCGAAAGCGCAAAAAGGATTATTTCCGAAAGTATTAGTAGGAGATTTAGCAAAACTCCCAATTAAAGAAATTAACTTCAAAGACGAATCCGAAAAGCAAGCACACGATAAAATAGTATCACTTGTCGAACAGATGCTGGAGGCGAAGAAGCAACTGCACAGCTCAAAAACGGAGAAAGATAAAATATACTTCGAGCGGAAATGCGAATCCCTCGATAAACAGATAGATACGGAAGTTTATAAACTCTACGGCTTAACCGAAAACGAAATAAAAATCGTGGAGGGTATATAGTAAAGCAGATACTGTATATTAAGCATTTAAGGTTATTTAAAATTAGTTTATATTTGAAAAATTACTAATATGATAAGAAATATTGAAATAAAAGGTTTTAAATCTATTAAAGAAGCCGAACTGGATACAGCAAGGATAAACGTTTTTATAGGTGAACCGAATTCCGGTAAAACGAATATAATTGAGGGGATTGGTTTGCTTAGTTTGCCTTATGCACTTAAAGTTGAAAATATTGTAAGGTTTGAAGATTTCAGTAATTTGTTCTATGATAATAATATAAGCAAAGATGTAACTTTCGACTTTGAAATGGATATTACAGGTGATTTTCCTCCCGGAATAGAATTGCGTAATTCAACCTTAAAGATTTCAAAGACCGATTCAGCGTTTTCTATAAATTACGAAGACAGAATATCTCTTAAAAATAATTTCAAGGTTTATTATAATAATAATAAATGGGAGGGCAGTTCAGGTCCTTCAGATACTCTTCCCGTGAAATATTACGACTTTAGAAAGTATAAAGTTTATGATGGCAAAGAATTAAACTTCATATATCCGCCTTACGGAAAGAACTTGTTTAATATGTTATCGACTAATCCTGATTTGAGAAAATATGCGGTTGAACTGTTTGAGAATTACGGTTATTATTTGCAGTTAGAGCCTTCTAATAAGAAAATTAGTTTGTCAAGATTTCAGGATGAGGTACTTATTTCTCAGCCATATTTTAATGTTGCAGATACCTTACAAAGAGTTTTATTCTATACTGCTGTAATTGATACAAACACCGATTCAACTATCCTGTTAGACGAACCCGATGTTTACTTATTCCCTAAATACACAAAACACCTTGCCGAAAGAATCGCAAAGTACAACTCTAATCAATTTTTCTTTACAACGCATAATCCGTATTTTCTTCAAACTCTGGCAGAGAAAACACCTGAAAAGGATTTAAGAATATTTCTTTCTTATTATGAGGATTTTCAGACAAAATTTACTCAGCTTAATTCTGATGATATTCTTTCGCTTCGCGATGAAGATACAAGCATATTCTTTAATTTAGATAAATTCAGAGATTAATCATTTATGAAGATTTATTACGAATGCGATAATGACGGGGCGTTACTCGATATTTTTTCAATCCCTAAAAATCGTAAAGAACATTCACATTCCAAAGGGAATGTATGCAATAAAGTTTCAAAAAATAACGGTGTAACAGGATTAGTTGATGAAGACCCGCAAACCCGGCAACCGACATATATTTCTAATTTAAGAAGCCCGATTGTCTCGAATTACAATATTAAGATTTTTAGAGATGCCGAAAATAACAATAAAATTGTTATGCTAAGTCCCCGCTTAGAAGAATGGCTTTACGATACCACCGGAAAAAACGGGATTAATCCTGAAGATTTCGAATTACCTTCTAAACCCGAAGATTTACACAAATTAGAGTTCAGGAAAGTAAAAACAAAATTGAAAAATTTCTTGTCGGCATTATTGAAATCTTCTGAGTTCAATTTTTTAAAATCACATATTACTTAATCTTTCATTAAAATAAAAAGATATTTTCTCTAATTCGACCTCTCAAAAACTCTCGTTTCATTTCACTCAAAAAATAATGACCTGCATTCGTCAAGTCCTCAATCACATGATCGCGCAGCAGTTACATCCGGTGACTCTTAACCGCCCGGCAGAACAAACAGTTGGCATACATTTCAGAACATAATAAAATCGTCATACCCGCCGCCACGTTATTGCCTTTGTTATTTTCCTTGTTTAGCAGATGCCGGAGGCGAAGAAGCAACTGCACGGCTCAAAAACGGAAGGGAATATAATTTATTTCACAAAGAAATGCGACTCTCTCGACAAACAAATAGACGACGAGGTTTATAAACTTTACGGCTTAACCGAGGACGAAATAAAAATCGTGGAGGGGTAATTGCGATTACTCTTTATTAAAAAAGATAATATTTATATATTAAACATAAGATTATGAAAAGAGAATACAATATAATAATTGAAAAAGATTCTAAAGGATATTATCTGGGTTATGTTCCTGAACTAAAGGGTTGTCACAGTCAGGCAAAATCAATTGATGTGCTTATGCGTCGTATGGAAGAAGTAATTGAACTTTGCGAAGAAGTTTACGGAATATCTGACAGACAAACCCAGTTCATTGGAATTCAAAAAATGGTTATCGGGTAATGGCAAAATCGCCTAAGTTCACGGGGAAGCAATTAATAAAATCATTAGTAAAACTCGGATTTAATGTAATTAGAATTAAAGGCAGTCATCATTTTCTTCAGCACAAAGACGGGCGATGTACGACCATTCCGGTTCATTCAAAGGAAATTATCGGACCGGGATTGCTGAATAAAATTTTGAAGGACTGCGAAATTAATATAAACGATTTAAAATAAATTTAATCGGTCAGGGTTATCCGGAATAACAGTTGATGTGGACTTGAATATATCCGGCTTTCTTCAATATCGAAAACAAAATTAAAAGCATTTCACCTTTCATGACCATTTTATAATTTTCCTATTCCAATGAGCAGAAATATTCCCTTTGCATTCGTGGTGT
>CAYWMV010000131.1:3916-6877 GCA_964459055.1 uncultured Ignavibacteriaceae bacterium
AGTGTTAAACGAAAAATATTTTGGTTAAGGTGTATCCGGGTTATTCCATTAGTTTTTAAAATCTTCGTAAATTGGCAAGAAAATTTTAAGGAGGAATTTATTGTTGAATCCCTACGGGATAAAAGAATATGTTGATATAAATATTACCGATATTAAATCCCTAACGGGATAAATTAATATTTCTTTTTGGTTTCGGCTTGACAGGGTTATAGTATTTAAAATTTAAAATTGATAAATTAAGTTTTTAAAATATATGAGAACAATAAAATTTTTATTATTGATATTAATTCCGGTTTTGGTATTTTCCGGATGCGGAACGGAAAAGAAAAGCAACGTTCCCGAATATGACTGGTTTGAAATGCAGAGAGCATATCCTTTCAGTGAAATTCCGCTTGATGAGAGATTGAATTCCATAGAATATGTAAAAAATAATTTTACGACAGACTATTCTCCGTCAACAGACTGGGTTTTAGCAGGACCAATAAATGTGGAAGGCAGAATAACAACGATTGCAATACATCCGACAATTCCGCAGGTGGTTTATGCGGGATGTGCAAACGGCGGATTATGGAAGTCAACAAATTTCTGCCAGACGTGGACGAGTGTATTTGACGGGCAGAACACATCATCAATAGGTGCAATTGCAATAGACCCTGTTAATCCCGAAATAATATACTGCGGAACGGGAGAGGCGAATTCACTGCGAAGTCATTATCCCGGAACAGGTGTTTTTAAATCTACTAACGGCGGACTTAACTGGACTTTCAAGGGATTACCAAATTCTTATAATATCGGAGGAATTGCAATAAATCCGTTTTATACTTCAGAGGTTTATGCTGCCGTACTCGGAGCAGGCAGAAAGAAAAATCCCGATAGAGGATTATATAAATCCACAAACGGCGGAGACACGTGGAATTTATCATTATACATTGCAGATTCTGTCGGAGCAGTTGACGTTGTCCTGAATCCTCAAAACCCGAATATAGTTTATGCGGCAATGTGGGAAAGATTGAGAAGGGAGGATTTTATAAAATACGGCGGAGTAAAATCGGGACTGTACATTTCTTCAAATTCGGGTGCAAACTGGTTACCTGTTTCGAACGGATTTCCCGCGAACGATGCAACACTCGGAAGAATATCGCTTGATATAAGTGAATCAAGTCCGAATATTATTTATGCTCTTCTTGCTTATACAAACGGAAATACAAGAGGTTTGTATAAAACATCAGACGGCGGAAATTCCTGGACAGTTGTAAACAGCAGTGCAGGCAATTCCAGTAATTACGCCTGGTTCAACAGAATCTGCAAGATTAATCCTTCCAATCCGAATAATGTTTACGTCGGGGGACTTTATATGAATATTTCCAACAACGGCGGAACATCATTCGGAGGCAGTATTGACAATCACGTTGACCAGCACGCAGTTGCATTTTCAAAATCAAATCCGAATTTTGTCGTAATCGGAAATGACGGCGGAATAGAATATTCAACAAACGGCGGTTCGACGTGGACAGAGAGTCTTACACTTCCCGTCAC
This sequence comes from uncultured Ignavibacteriaceae bacterium, assembly GCA_964459055.1. GTDB lineage: Bacteria > Bacteroidota > Ignavibacteria > Tepidaquicellales > Tepidaquicellaceae > Tepidaquicella. Next base: position 5,453 of record CAYWMV010000131.1, read on the forward strand.
GCAGTTTTATGCCGGCGATATAAATTACACAAATCCTGTTGACATAATGGGAGGCACGCAGGACAACGGCACCAACAGGACAACAAACGGCGCATTAAACAACTGGGTTGATATTTACGGAGGCGACGGATTTTACTGTTTGTATGATTACCAGAATCCTCAGAGAATGTATGTTGAATCACAAAACGGATATGTAGGACGTTCAACTAACGGAGGAGCATCGTTCTTATCCGGGACTTCGGGACTGGATTTGACATACACGAACTGGTCAACTCCTTTTGTAATGGATAAAACCAATCCTCTGATTTTATATCTCGGCACATATAAAGTATTCAGGACAACAAACGGAATGCAGTCGTGGACTGCGATAAGTCCTGATTTAGCAAACGGGCACGTTGTTAATCTCGGAACAATCACAACAGTTGACATATCAAAATCAAATCCGAATGTAATATATGCGGGTACTGATGATGCTAACGTCTGGGTAACGACAAACGGCGGCGGAAACTGGACAAAAATCAATTCAGGTCTGCCGAACAGATGGGTAACGAGAGTAACTATTCATCCCGATTCCGCGAACATCTGTTACGTAAGTTTATCGGGATACAAAATTGATACTTCGGGAGCGCATATTTACAAAACAACAAATTACGGAGCAACCTGGATAAACAAAGGCGGAAATCTTCCCGATGCACCCGTTAATGATATAATAGTTGACCCGAGAAAATCTTCCAATCTTTACATTGCGACTGATCTGGGAGTAATGGTTTCCTATAACGACGGAAATTTGTGGCAGATTCTCGGCGGCGGACTGCCGTCATATATTCCCGTTCACGATTTGACTCTTCATCTTCCGACATTAAAACTAATAGCGTGGACACACGGACGAAGTGCGTATGGCATTACTCTGCCGCCGGTTACGAATATTACTAAAACAGAAGAACTCGCAACAGAATACAGACTAAGTGAAAATTTTCCGAATCCGTTCAATTCGCAGACAGTAATAAAATTTTCAATTCCTGAAGCAAGTCCTGCAAATATTTCTGTGTATGATATAAGCGGAAAAAAAGTTGCGGAATTATTTAATTCGGGTAATGCAAGGGGCGAATATAAAATATCGTGGGATGCCGCAAATCTGAGTTCAGGTGTTTACTTTGTCAGACTGACGACTGCGAAGTATATTAAGGTTGTAAAATCGTTGTTGATGAAGTAGTTGTTAGTTGTTAGTGGTTAGTGGTTAGTGGTTAGTTGTTAGTGATTAGTGGTTAGTGATTAGTGATTAGTTGTTAGTGATTAGTGGTTAGTGATTAGTGGTTAGTGATTAGTTGTTAGTTGTTAGTTGTTAGTGATTAGTGGTTAGTTGTTAGTTGTTAGTGATTAGTGGTTAGTTCACAAATAGCAGGACATAGGTTACACTTTCTAGTG
>CAYWMV010000132.1:0-6873 GCA_964459055.1 uncultured Ignavibacteriaceae bacterium
TCCAATCTCTTTTTCAAGCATTTTATTTCGGCTTATTCCTCAACTAATCGGGAGATGATCCAAAAAATTTTAATTTATAATTTTTTTAGGTTAATATGTTAAATAAGCATGTTTAAAATAATTTTAAAATATTGCATTATACTTTTGCCCACATTATCTGTTATCTGGCTACCGGTTGTTTCTTTTGATGTAGGTGGAAAAGATTTCAATTTAACAGTAAGCGATTTAGTGTTAATCGTCTCTTTTGGGTTTTATCTTTTAAAAAAAAAAGAAAAATATTTTTTTATTGATAATTATCAAATGAAGATATTTTATCTTCCTTGGATTATAGCGATTCCCCCGCTAATTGGTGAATTAATATATGGATCAATAAATTCAGTAATTTCAGACATAATAATTTTTTCTAAAAGAATTTGTGAATATAGTATTCTTTTATTAATAATACCGTTTTATATACATTTAAAAGAGGTTAATAAAATAATATACTCTTTAAATTTAACAGGGGTCGTCGTATTTATAAATGCAATTATAGAATATTTCAATAAAAAAAGTCGGTCCGGATCTTTTTTGATATATCCGAATAATCTTGGAATTTATTCTGTCGTAATAATAAATATATTTATGGCTTGCGCTGTTTTTAGTGATAATAAAAAAATAAAAAATATTAGCTTTTTAGGAATTATTTTTGGCATTTGTTCGTTATTTGTCTCAGGATCTAGAGGAGCGTCCATTGGATTATTATTTTCATCCATCTATTATTTTTTAATTAAATGGCCAAAACCGAATCTAAAATTAATATTTTTAGCCTTATTTATTGCTATAGTAACATATGGAAGCTTTTTAACAAGAATAGGTGAAGTAGACTTATTTTCTAGATGGGATGAATTTTTATATCAAGGAAAGAATATTATGCAAGTGAAAAGCAGGATTGAAGCATCAAAAATAGGAATGAAAATGTTTTTAAGCTCGCCTTTAATAGGCGTAGGAGTAAGCAATGTGCCGTTTTATAGCGCGAAATATATTAAATATTCAAAATTCTTTTTATTAGATGAAAGTGTAAGTAACGTTGGCAATCAATATCTTCAGATATTAGTTGAAGGAGGAATTCTGAGTTTATCTATTATTTTTTATTGGATAGTAAATATTATAATGAAGCTGAACAAAGATAAATTTATTTTATCCAGACAAAGAAAAATTTACATATCAATTGCAATTATTTCTAATTTAGTTGCACTTTCAGCCTCAGGAATTGCAATGCATACGTTTTATGTACCGCAAGTAATGATTTTATTTTGGATATTGATAGGATTAATTTATGTCAAATAATAAAATTTTTAGAATCGCTTTTTTCGATATATTTACAATGGGCGGAGGGGTGCCTAGTGTAGCGGGCAGATTGATTAGAGGGATTCAGAAATACCAAAAAAACATAAGGATATATATATATGACCCTTTTGGAGATATAAAAAAGTTTCTTTGTTTATCAAACGACGAAAATATTACTTACCTAAGATTATATTTTGATGACGCCTTAAGAGAACTTTCTTCTTTGAATGTATTTGAGAAAATAAGCTTATCTTTTAAGGTAATATACTATGCTTTTATTTTGTTGAAATTAAATAGAAAACATAAAGTTGATTTTTTAGTATTTAATTTACCAAAATCTGGAATAATTGCAATAATTTCATGTATCTTAGGGAAAACAAAATCAATATTCTATTTTCATGGTGTCCAGTTTATTAGCGATATCAATAGTTTTTATAAAATTTTATTTAAATTGGCTGATAAAATTGTAGCTGTAAGTAAGGGGACAGAAAAACAATTAAAATTATTCCGAATTCCTCAAAGAAAGATTACAGTAATATATAATGCTCTTGATGATGAGTGGATATCTGTCAAAAGAAATGGTAATGAAAATAAAAAGTTAAATAGAAAAAATAATTTTATTATAGGTTATGTGGGAAATATTATACGTAGAAAAGGATTAGATGTGCTAATAAAAGCTTTTATCATGTTGAAAAAAGATCCAACGTTTGAAAAATTGGAGCTGATGATAATAGGAAATGATCCGGGAGAAGAAAATGGAAATTATATGAAGAGTATATTATCAGAAATAAAAAATGCAGGAATTTGTGATAGCATTAAATTCTTTGGTTATATTAACAGACCAATTGAATTAATGAAAGAATTTGATATATTTGTAATGCCTTCGCGCATGGAAAGTTTTGGCCTTGCTATAGTCGAAGCGATGTCATTAGGCGTTCCGGTAATTAGTACTTATTCTGGGAGCATTCCCGAAGTAATAAGGAATGGAAAAAGTGGCATTCTTGTGCCAAAAGAAAACGCAGAGGAGCTGGCTGCGGCGATAAAGCGGCTTTATATGGATGAGGAGTTAAGGAATTCACTTGTAAAAGAAGCTGAGAAGGAAGTAAAAGAGCGATTTAATATAAAAAATCAAGTAGAAAAGTTTTATGAGTTTTTATTAAAGTAAATTATTAAAAGACAGCGCTGTTGAAATGAAAAAAGCAAAAATATTAGCAACTACAATATTTAATTATCCACATGTAGGGGGTGCATCTACTCATCTAACCACATTAAGGAAAAAAATATATGAAATGTCGGGGATCGATTTTTATATTATTTCTTGGAATAGCCCTAATAAAATTAATGCATTTTATAAGAAAATAAGTATGGGGATACAGAAAAGAATTTTTGGAATAGAAACAATTAAAATAGTTAAACAGGGAATTGATTTTATTGCAGAAAAAATAAAAAAAAAGATTTCTGAGATCCATATAGATATAATAAATCCGCAATCGATTTATTCTTTTAATTCATGCTTATTGATTAAAGAATTAGCTGGAATCCCAAAGGTTCTCACTGTTCATGGCTATGCTACATATGAGGCAGAATCTGCCGGCGTTATAAAAGGGGAAAATGAAAGAAAGTTTTACTTAGAGTTAGAAAGGAACGCTTATGAAAAAGCTGATTTAATATTAACAGTAGATAGTAGCCTAAAAGATTATATATTGTCTTTTAATACAAATTTTAAAAATAAAGTTGTTGTTTGGCCAAATAGTGTTGACGATATATTTTTTAAAAATAATAATAACTATGATAAAACAAGATTAAGAGAAACATTGGGTATTCCAATATATGCAATTGTCGTATTGTGTCCTAGAAGACTTGTTGCAAAAAATGGCGTAATGATAGCGTTAAAGTCTTTTATTAATTTAAAAGATTATTATAATATTTATCTTATATTTGCAGGTTCTGGCCCTTTAGAAGGCATAATAAGGCGTGAAATTCCGTACGAATTAAGGCAAAGAGTATTATTATTAGGAGATGTAGATCATAAAAATATGCCCAAAATATTTGCATTATCTGATTTAGTAATTATACCATCGGTCCCTGATAAGGGTGTTATAGAAGCTACTTCGATAAGCGCGCTAGAAGCAGCTGCATCAAAAGTCCCAATTATAGCATCAAATATAGGGGGATTAAGAGAGATATTCAAAAATTATGAGCATGCTATACTGGTTGATCCTGGAAAACCTGAGCTCATTTCAAATGCAATATTAGATTTAATTAAAAATAGAGACTTATACGAATCATTAAAAGAGAATGCTTTTAAATTGGTCTCGGAAAGATATAATTCGAATAAATGGATTAGTGATTATTTAACATATATTCGCACTTTATTTTTATAATCTATCTTATGAATAATAAGAGGTTGGTTTATATAAGCGATCAAAAATATTATTTATACAAAGATAGGTGGTTCACAACTGCATCTTTTCCTATGCATGAATATAAAAAGCATTTTTATTTTGTAAATGAATGGATATTTTATGGTAGGCTTTACAAATTAGACAAAAGACCATTTAAACTATATGAAATAGAGGCTCTTGGAAGTGTAAATTTATATTTCCGTGGTTTGTTTAACATGCCTGGAGGATTGTTAGGATATATAAAAAACTTGGCTAAATATATAATAAATGCAAAAAAAGAAATAGAAGCTGCAGATATAGTTTGGCTGAAATTACCGTTTGTAGCGTCATTTGCTGGCTTATTATCAAATTTTAGAAAAAATCAAATTATTATTGCTCACATGGTAGGCGATCCTGAGGAAAGCATTAAATATATTAAACCAATGTATAAACTTTTTATACCTTTTTACAACATTTTAGTTAGATGTTTATTAAAGCGTGTAGATTTAATTGTATTTGTTTCAAATAATTTAGCAAAAAAATATTTAAAAAAAAGTTCAAGAGCTCCTTTGATAATAAATGAATCAAGGATATTAGAATATCAAATAAATAGGCATAGAACAGAAGATAGATTTAAGCAACTGCCAATTATTTTATATGTAGGCAGATTGTCACCTGAAAAGGGTTTATATGACTTAATGTATGCAATTAAAATATTAAGCAGACTTATTAAATTTAAAGCTATTATAGTCGGCGATGGATGCTTGAGAGATAGACTAATATATTTATCTCACGAACTCGGAATAGATGGTTATATAGAGTTCTTAGGGCCTATAAAATGGGGTGAGGATCTATTTAATATAATGAAGGGAAGTGACGTTTTAGTGCTGCCATCATTAACTGAAGGTTTACCTTTGGTTCTAATAGAGGCAATGAGTCAGGGGGTGCCTGTAGTTGCTACAAATGTCGGCGGGATTACAGAGCTTATCAGAGATAACTTTAATGGTCTATTAGTGCGGCCGAATTCTCCTAAGGAGTTAGCAAATGCTATAATTGAAATTATTAAAAATGTTGAAAAAAGAGAAAATTTAATAAAAAATGGATTAGATACTGCTAGAATAAATACTTTTTCTGTTCAAATTGGAAGACTGGCAGAAAAAGTAAACTCACTCTTAATTAAGAGTGCGCTATAATATTTGGCATGAAAAAAAAAATATTGCTAATAACGGATAGAAATTTGGTTTCAGTTTCTGGGGAATGGAAGCTTGTGTCAGAAAGAGCACGAGCTATTTGGCTAAATTATAAAGTAAAAACATTTGTATTGGCATTAACAAAAAAGAGTAGATTTTATTCTGGGCTTCGGGCTCCGACTGTAAATGGAATAGAAATAAAATATTTCTCATATGGAAATATTTTTGAATTTTTTTTATCATTTATAAAAATATTTATTGTTTCACTTAAAAAAATATTAAATAATGAAATATCAACATTTATATTATCTGGGGCGATTTCATATTTATATTGGCCATTTATCATTATTTTCAAAAAACCAATAATTATCGATATTCACGGTTGCCTAGAAGAATGGATCGAGTATCCTAAAAATAGTTTCCCATTAAGCAAAATAATGAAATATATATACATTGTTGTTAAGTTTATAGAGGGGCTTATTATTAGATATAGCAATGCAGTGATTGTAGTTTCAAATCCTCTTAAGACGTATATAAATAATAGGGTTTATAACTCTCGTGTATATGTAATACCTTGTGGGTCGGTAATGATGATAGACGAAAATGAATACCTTAGAGAAAGATATTATTGGAGAAAAAAATTGTCTATAAAAAATGAGTTTGTTTTTGTATACTTTGGAGGGCTGTCCAAGTGGCAGCTTTTAGACAAGACATGTGAATTTGTAAATGATTTAAAAACATATATACCGAATATTAAACTCATTTTAATTACTCTTTCCAAAAGGAGATCTTATATATTAGCAAAACGAGCAGGATTAAGAGATGATGAATTAATAAATCTAGAGCTATTACCAGAGGAAGCTGAAAAGCTTTTATGTGCGTGCGACGTAGGTTTATTATTGAGAGAAAATAACTTAACTAATAAAATGGCTTTTCCAAATAAATTTACTGATTATGTAAAAGGCAGACTTGTTATTATATTAAGCAAGAGTTTAGAGTATCCGTATGAGATAGTTAATAAATATAAAATAGGAGTAGGCGTTGATTTAAATAATCTTAGTTATAAGGATATATATAATCAGGTGCTTCAAATTTTAGATGTAAAATATTTTAATTTTAATGAATATAATAAAAGATTTTTAAAAGCATTTAATGAACATCTTGATTTAAGAGAAAGGATTAAGCCTCTAAAAATGTTTCTTATAAATTAAATCTTTAGATAAAGATATTCTTGCATTTTTGATATCTTTTTAAATGAAAAATAAAAAAAAGATTTTACTTATAAGAAATAGTTCGGAATCATTTTTATCGTTTCATAAAGAACTAATTGAGAAGCTAGTTTCGAATAATTACCGTGTATTTATTGTCGCCCCAGAGTATAATGTTATTCAATTCGACAAAATAAAAAAATTAAAAGCTAACCCAATATTGTTAAAATTTAAAGTCGAAAACTTGAATCCATTTGTGTTTTTTATTGAAACTATCAAGTTATTCCAAAAGCTTTTTGAAATTAAACCTGAAATAATAATTGCATTTACTCCCAAATGTATAATTCAAAGTTTATTTGTATCAACTCTTTTAGGAGTACCAAAAAAAGTTGCAGTTATTACGGGACTTGGCTACTTATTCACAGAAGAGAATGACAGATTAAGATTAATTTATAAAAAAGTTATGATTTGGATTATTATTTATTTTTATAAATTATTACTTAATAAATGCCAAAAAATATTTTTTTTGAATAAAGATGATGTAGAATTGTTTATTGAGAAAAAAGTATTAAAAAAATCAAATTACTCAATTATTGAAGGTGAGGGGATAGATTTATCGTATTGGAAATATATACCACCTGTATTATTTCCCGTAACTTTCATAATGGTTTCTAGATTAATTAAAGAAAAGGGTGTTATTGAATATCTTATCGCAGCTAAAAAGATAAAAGAAAAATATAAAAATACACGTTTTATATTATTAGG
>CAYWMV010000133.1:0-2080 GCA_964459055.1 uncultured Ignavibacteriaceae bacterium
AGATATTTTTAAAGGTAAATTATTAACAAAAATTGAAGCATTTCAAAATAATTTGGAAGAACTTATATTATCAAAAAAACTATTGAGTAATTTAGATGTGTATATGCATACTTTAAATGAAGGACATATTCCAAAGCACGCATATAATAAAATACAAAAAATGAAAAAAGATAAATTGATTGATTATGATGGAAAATCACCATTAGTAAACTATAAGCAAACAATAAAAGAAAATAGAATTATTAAATTCAGAGTTTTAACAAATGAAACTATCTAAAATAGAATGGACGGAAGTAACTTGGAATCCGACGACAGGTTGTAATAAGGTATCAAGCGGATGCAAGAACTGTTATGCGGAAATATTTGCAAATAGACTTCAGGCAATGGGTAATGAAAAATACAAAAATGGTTTTAAGTTAACGATTCATCCGGATGTCCTGAATGAACCGAGAAAATGGAGAAATTCAAGAATTATTTTTGTCAATAGTATGAGTGACCTTTTTCATGAAAAAATCCCTGTCAATTTTCTTAAATCTGTTTTCAAAGTAATGAATGAAACTCCACATCACATATATCAGGTTTTAACAAAACGTGCAGAAAGATTAAGCGATATTTCCTATAAATTAAATTGGTCGGATAATATATGGATGGGTGTAACGGTCGAAGATGAAAATGCTGTTTTCAGAATCGAACATTTGAAAAAGACTCCCGCTAAAATAAAATTTCTCTCGCTCGAACCTTTATTGGGTCCTTTGCCAAATCTCGATTTAAATGGAATTGATTGGGTAATTGTCGGCGGCGAATCCGGTAAATATGCAAGACCTGTTAAGGAATCCTGGATTCTTGATATAAAAGAACAATGCGAAAAAGCAAATGCTGAATTCTTTTTCAAACAGTGGGGCGGAATGAATAAAAAAGCCAACGGCAGAGAATTGCAGGGAAAAATATACAACGGGATGCCTCAGTATAATTATAATCAAAATACACTGTTTTTATAAAACTCTTATATGTATTATTTTACACCACTCCCCTTCTGTATCTCTTCAAAACTCTCTCGAATTCCTCTTCCCTGAACCGTGTTCTGTGCCCGGAATCGTCGTCATATAACTGTATTCCCAGCCTTTGTTTCGCGTGAAATGCACTGTTCATAAATTTTATTGCCGTCTTCTCATAACATATCCTTTTTAAATCGGCAGGCAGTGTCTCCGGCATGTATCCGCTTTTGTACAGCACTTTTATATTTTTGATTCCTTGAGGAAATATATAATTTTTCATCAACACCAATTTCCCGTATGTTAATATTGTTATGCTGTTTTCAATCGTGTCTGGCGGAACTAATAAATCCTTCCACTCCTTATTCTCGTCCAGATATTGCAATGCATTTGCCTCTGAATTTCCGAAATCTATCACAGGATGATTATTCAGATACAAAACATTTGTCCCGTATCCGTCGTAATATTCCGTTTTTTCCGTGTAAATAATTTCCAGACTTGCATTCAGCGAAACCAAAATCCTGTTTGTAAATGTATTCATTTCATCTACGGATGCTCTGATGCAGTCTTCAATGAAATCAGTCATTTCAGGAGTTATCGGCAATCCAATTTTCATGTAATTGCAAAATTCATTTACTGTAATCATCTTCTTTTAATTTTATTTTTATGTTTAATTTCTTCACTAATCAATGTGTCGGCGTTGGTAAATTCCGTTTCTGAATTGCTCTTCAAACTGTATTTCTCAATATATCCTGTCAGATATTTTGCCTCGTCTTTGGAAATATTGATAATATCTCCGGGAAGTTGTTCTCTGAAATCCCGGAAGAACCTCTTTTTCACTCTGTATATCATTTTCTGTAAATTTAATTTATTTCTCAATTAAAATTTTTATTTTATTTTTCCGCTTAATCCGTATAATCCGTGTTCCGTATGCGTAATGATGGTGTTCCGCGATATTCCGTTTCTCCGCGTTTTCCGCGTTCTAATTTTGTCATCATGCTTTTACTCATATTTATTTTCGTTTTTCTTACGCTTTTCTCCGTTCCCTTAGTGTTAAAACAGCGTCACGTTGCTTTTTATTCTTAATT
>CAYWMV010000133.1:2180-6754 GCA_964459055.1 uncultured Ignavibacteriaceae bacterium
TTTTCTCCGTTCCCTTAGTGTTAAAACAGCGTCACGTTGCTTTTTATTCTTAATTCTTAATTCTTAATTTTTAATTGTATTCACTCGCTCGTGCAAATTAATGCAATGTTCTCCGGGTAACTGAATTTAATATCGAAACTTATTCCAAAGTTAATTCCTATTAATCCTCTTTGCCATAAGTTGATTTGTGTTTCGCCTACCTTTACACTTGCTACGTCTGATACGCTTATTTCAAAATTATATCTTATCATAAATAACATATTTCTTAAATCTCCGAATGCAATAAAACCTCTGTCCGTTGCATCATCGCTTAATCCCCAGCATTCATCCGATAATTCTACGGAAAATCCTTCAAGTATCATTTTCCTTTTATCATCAGGGCTTAATATATATTCGCTTCCTTCTGAATATGTTAATTTTTTCAAGTTTCCCCAGATGCTCCTGTGCATGTACCATTTCGCTTTTCTAAGTTCCTTTGAAGGTATAGCAGAAATCGCATTGATTAAATGATTGTATGTTATTCCTGTTATTGATGCTCCTGTTAATATTTTCTGTGCTCCTGATGATGTATCAAGTATTCCTGTAATTGTTCCTTTTCCTTTTAATCCCGCCTCGTCTATTGTATGGCTTATAATATCCGTTGCAATCTCTGTGATGAAATTCATTAATTCAAATTTTGAATCTTCCAGTAATTGCTTTGATAAAAGTATTATAAATCCTCCGTCATTTCGTTTTAATATTACTTGTGAAAATTCGGGATTTGAGACGGGCTTTTCCGCTCCTTCATCTACAAATGAAAATTGAGGCAGCGTTGTAACTTTCGGTATTTGAATTTCTTTAAATTCTGAATTAATCATTTTCGCATTCCGTTTTACAATGCTTACTGGCTCAATATTTTTCATTATCTCATTGTATAATTCAATCGGGACCAGATAACCGCCTTCAGAATTTGTTCCTTCATTCAAAAAGTTATTCGCCTTTATCCGTTCAGGTATAAGTTCAGGTTTATTATACACCACACCTTTCAATAATTGCCTGAACTCCTTTTGCCTCTCATCCTCGTTATTTCCCGTCCTGTATTTCTCCAATACATCATTCATAATTGTAAATTATTATTTTAATTTCTGTTTAAGTCCCGGAGAGTCTCCCGAGTGAAGCGAGGGGACTCTCGGGACCATATATCTGTTAATTCCTGGTTACGATGCTCCTGCGTCGTAACCTGTTTCCTTATTTTTTTACTTTCAACTTTCAACTTGTCACTTTTAACTGTTTTATTCCGTGTCCTTACGCTTTTTTTCCATGCTCTTAGTGTTAAAATGCGTCATCATGCTTTTCATTCATAATTCAAAATTCATAATTCATAATTAAACAGATACTGTCCTTATCACCGAAATCGCCTCAGGGAAACTATAATTAATATCAAAACTAACTCCGAAGTTCAGCCCTATCAATCCCTGTTGCCATAGATTAATCTGCTGCCCTCCGTATTCCACCGATGCCGCATCCGAAGTGCTTATCGTTATGCTCTCTCTCATCATAAAGATTAAATAGTTCAAATCTCCGAACACGATAAATCTCTTATCGCCTGCATCGTCAGGCACTCCGTATATATTATCCGATAATACAACCGGGAATCCTTCAAGTGTCATTGATTGTTTATCGTCAGGGGAAACCACGTATTCATTACTTCCTGAATATTTTAGTTTCTTAATCAATCCCCAGATGCTCCTGTGCATATACCATCTCGCATTCGGTAATGATGCGGAAGGCACCGCGGAAATCATATCAATTCAATTGTCATAGGTCATATCAAGTATTGATGCGCCCGTTTCAATCTCCGTGCAGGGGACAAGTAAATCAAGCAATCCTTTGATTGAGCCCAATCCTTTGAATCCTGCTGTGTCAACGGAATTTGATATTACTTTCGATGCTAAATCAATCGTAAAATTCATTACATCGAATTTCGCATCGTCCAGTAATTGCCTCGACATTAATACAATGAATCCGCCGTCTTTTCTCGATAGGGGAATCTGTGAAAAAGATGGATTTGATACTTTTTTCTTTCCGCCTTCATTCACAAATTCAAATACCGGCAGTGTTGCAAGTTTTGGAATGTAAAGTTCCTTGCTTTCGGAATTTACAAAGTATGAATATTTCCTTACAATGCTGTCCGTATAGACATTCGACATTATTTTGTTGAAATATTCCGGGGGAACTAAATATCCGCCTGCACTTCCCGTTCCTTCATTCAAAAAGTTTTTTGAATAAATCTCCGGCATCAGTGTCGGGTCCCTGTAAATTATTGCTTTTAGGAATTGTCTTCCGTTTCTTACGATTTCGCTTTTTTCGTTGCTTTCGCTCGTGAAATCTTTTTTCGATACCGTTTCAGTATCTACTACCGCCTTGACTTCTTTTGTTTCAAGGTCTTCAAGTGTTTTTAATTCTTTTTCCATGTCTTTATTATTTTTGTTTTTAAAATGTTTTATTGCTTATTAATGTTTGTAATTTCCTTACCAATCTGTCTTCAAATATTCTCAGTTCATCCTTTGTCACTCCGTTCACGCCCGCTCCTTCCAAAGCTCCTGCTTGCCTTGCCATTTGTTCCAGAGCACCAGCCACGCCTGCTCCTTCCAAAGCTCCAGCTTGCTTTGCCATTTGTTCCAGAGCACCAGCCACGCCCGCTCCTTCCAAAGCTCCAGCCACACCTGCCCCTTCCCTTCTCGTCCCTTGTTCCCAAGCTCCAGCTTGGGAACACTTCTCAATAATCTCATTCCACTTTCTCTCAATCTGCTCATTAATGCTCCGCTCCAGTCCACCAGCCCGCTCCTCGATACTACGCTCCAGCGTAGTATCGGCATATTCTCTGATTTTCTGCATTATCATATCCTCCACTTCCTTCATTCGAATCATCCTGTAATTATGCTCTTCAATCACTTCCTTTACCTTTTCATCCCGAATATCCTTCAGCATTAAATTCACCGCGTCAGGGTTCGCAGGAATCGGTACGCTCGAATATTCCAGCAACTTCCATCGCTCGTAATAAAGGTATTTATCTTTAACCTCCGGCTGTTCCATCGGCACAAATCCTATTGACCACGAATTAAGAAATCCTTCCGTATTCAGTCTGAATACCTCTTTCGCAAATTCCGAACTGTCGAATTTCGTTACCGCAATCACTCCGTAATCATCTGCACTCAGTTTTATATTTTTTGCGATAGGCAGGTCCCTTGCTCTGTGCCCGAAAAACACAACCGGGTTTTTCCTGTATTCCGTATCATCGCATCCTTTCGGATTCATTACCTCATCATACCTGTCAGGCGTCCTCGTGGATATATAATGCGTAATTATCATATCCTCCTTATTCACTTCCTTCACTATCTCCGCACATCCTATCTCTTTTGTCTTTATTGCTTCCATTTTTTACTCCTGTTTTTTAATTTATTCATAATTCTTAATTTTTAATTCTTAATTGTTTAGTGTTCTTTCTCTTTTTTTCATATCCTTAGTGTTAAAACAGCGTCCAGTTTGCGTTCTGTATGTTTCTTTCGCCATCATGCTTTTTATTCTTAATTTTTAATTTTTAATTCTTAATTTTTCCGAATCCCTCTATTTCCCTTATCTCTTCAACCGAAACAATATCATACTTCCTGTATATCTCAAACGCCTTCAACTGCAGCGCCCTGTCCGTCTCAAATTCATACTCCATCGAAATCCTCAATTCCTCATTCTTATAATTCTCCCTCAAAAAAAGATTTATTTTCGACTCTATACATATTTTCGCAAACGGTCTTATCGTATATTCATTGAATATCCTGAACGCTTCTTTCGATGCCGCATAATTCACATCTTCCAAAATCCCGAGAATCACCTTTGGCACCCTGAATATCGCAAGTATTTCATCTCTAATCATTTTCCTTGACGGCAGCATTTCCACATCTTTCACTGATGGTTTATAACTCGATGCCTTCAGCCCGCCCTCCAGAATCAGAGGTTTACCCGCTTTTCCCACGCCCGTATATTTTTGTTCGAGTTTCGTCTCGATCCTCTCGAATTGCTCATCACTCAAATTATCGGGATATTCAAGTATCAATCCTATTGAAGCATTGTTTATATAGAAACTCTTCTGAAATAAATTCTGATAATAATCTATGTCCAGCGTATAATTAAATGCAGACGCCAGGGATTTTCCCATTGTGTTGCTGTATGGTGATGGCACAATGAAATGAATAATGTCTCTTTCGGGAATTTTATAAATCTTGTTACCTTCTTTATATTCGTATCCTTTAATGGTCCTGTTATTTTCATCTAATATCGGTCTTACATTTTTGAATGGTAGAAAATAAAATTTGTCAGGTTCGCCGTAAACCGAATTATCACCCGATGCGGTTTTCGGTTTTCTGCTTACAAGTAAATATGCATTCCCGTATATATCCAGGGAAACCGAAATCATAAACAGCATTATTTCAAAACTCTGATTAAAATCATTCGGATTATTTATCGCATCAAGAAATGAATGCTCTGTTATTTCTTCATATTCCGATTTTTTCCGCCCTTTCGTTTTCCTTTGCAGGTAT
>CAYWMV010000134.1:0-6740 GCA_964459055.1 uncultured Ignavibacteriaceae bacterium
GTTAGTTCTGGAAGTTAGTCATAGAAGTTGGTTTTGGAAGTTAGTCATAGAAGTTGGTTTTGGAAGTTAGTCATAGAAGTTGGTTATAAAAGTTAGTCATAGAAATCATAATATAAATATTCAATTCCTTGCGGAGTTGTGCCTTTAAATGTAATTATTTAATAAGCTTAAAAACCGAACAGACTTAAGGAACTGTGTTTCATTTGTATTGAACTCGGTTAAAATATTGAGTATTTTTGTAAGTCACCGTGGTTAACTCCCCTTGACATCATTAATAAATCAAACATAAAATAATTACCAAGGAGTTGTCTTTATGAGCGACAAAAAATTCAATGCATTTGAAATGGCTCAGGCACAATTTGACAAAGTTGCCGAGCTTATTGGATTAGATGCAGGAACGAGGGAATTGCTACGCAATCCTATGAGAGAATATCACTTTTCCATTCCGGTAAAAATGGATGACGGAACGGTAAAAGTATTCAGAGGTTTCAGAGTACAGCACAACGATGCACGCGGACCCGGGAAAGGCGGAATAAGATTTCACCCGCAGGAAACGGTGGATACAGTTAAGGCGCTTGCGACCTGGATGACCTGGAAATGCGCAGTAGTAGATATACCGTTAGGTGGAAGTAAAGGCGGAGTTATATGCGATCCGCACAATTTAAGTATGAGAGAGCAGGAACAGATTTGCCGCGGCTGGGTAAGGCAGATTGCAAAGGATGTAGGACCGGTAAGAGACGTACCTGCACCGGACGTAATGACGAATGCACAGCACATGCTTTGGATGCTGGACGAATTTGAAACGATACACGGCGGTAAATACCCGGGATTAATAACAGGAAAACCCGTAGGTATGGGCGGTTCACTCGGAAGAACTGAAGCAACAGGTTACGGTGTCATATTCACATTAAGAGAAGCATTAAAAGAAATGAATATCAATCCGGAAACCACGACTGCAAGCGTTCAGGGTTTCGGAAATGTTGCGCAATATGCAATCGAACTTTACATGCAATTAGGCGGTAAAGTCGTTTGCGTATCATCCTGGGACCAGGAAGACCAGACTTCATACACATTCAGGAAATTATCCGGAATTGACCTCAAGCAGCTTTTATCGATAACCAACAGATTCGGCGGAATTGATAAAGCAAAGGCAAAAGAGTTAGGTTACGAAGTATTACCCGGAGAAGCGTGGATTGAGCAGGAAGTTGACATACTTTTACCGTGCGCACTTGAAAATCAGATTACAGGTCAAAATGTAAATAAAATAAGCAAGAAAGTTAAAATAATTGCAGAAGGAGCAAACGGTCCGACTACTCCCGAAGCCGACAAAGTTATTCATGAAAGAGGCATTTTCAATATTCCTGATTTTCTCGCGAATGCGGGCGGAGTAACCTGCAGTTATTTCGAACAGGTACAAAGCAATATGAACTATTACTGGGAAAAAGATGAAGTTCTCGGTAAACTCGACCTTAAGATGACAGCCGCATATCTAGCAGTAAGCGAACTTGCAAGAAAGAAGAATCTATATATGAGAGACGCCGCATATGTAATATCGATAGGCAGAGTTGCACAGGCATGCAAAGACAGAGGCTGGGCATAGTACTTTAACAATATTTTATTAATAACTCCCGGGATTAAACATCCCGGGTTTTATTATATTTATGAATGCAGAGATAACTCAATTCGACAGAAATTTCTTTGATTCCGAATTTGACTTTACTTACATAGGTAAAGGTTCATTCGGAGGCAAGGCGCAGGGACTCGCCTCAATCAAAGACACACTTACCCAAAACATTTTACCCGGTGAATTTCCCGATATAACAGTTAACATTCCACGGCTGACTATTCTGACAACGAGCATTTTTGATTTGTTCATGAAGATGAATGACCTTTATGATATTGCATATTCGAACGAGCGGGACGAAATAATAGCCCATAAATTTTTAAATGCAAATCTGCCGATTGAGCTGACAGGAGATTTAAGGGCACTAATAGAGAAGGTACACAGCCCCCTTGCAATACGTTCATCAAGTCTGCTGGAAGACGCAATGTTTGAGCCCTTCGCCGGAATATACGGGACAAAGATGATACCGAACAATCAGCACGACCCTGCTGTCAGGTTCAAAAAACTGACAGAGGCAATAAAGTTCGTATATGCATCCACATTCTCGAAAGATGCAAAGGATTACATAAAAGCGGTCGGGAAAGATATAAAGGAAGAGAAAATGTCTGTTATAATACAGGAAGTTGTCGGGAACAGGTACGGAGACAGGTATTATCCTAACATATCGGGTGTTGCACGTTCATACAATTTTTATCCCGCGGGAAAATCCAAACCAGAAGACGGAGTAGTTGACCTTGCTATAGGTTTAGGGAAGACAATTGTAGAAGGAGGAATTTGCTGGACATACTCCCCTGCCAAACCGAAAGTACAACCGCCGTTCGGTTCGATTAACGACATACTGAAAAATACACAAAAAGAATTCTGGGCAGTGTATATGGGTCCTGTAAAAAATTTCAATCCGCTTAAAGAAACCGAATACATGTTCA
The DNA here is from genome assembly GCA_964459055.1 of uncultured Ignavibacteriaceae bacterium. Classification (GTDB taxonomy): domain Bacteria; phylum Bacteroidota; class Ignavibacteria; order Tepidaquicellales; family Tepidaquicellaceae; genus Tepidaquicella. Next base: position 2,551 of record CAYWMV010000134.1, read on the forward strand.
CTTACAATTTAAGCGACGCGGAATATGACGGAACACTGAATCATGTGGCATCAACTTACGATGCAAATTCGGACAGAATAAACCCGGGTACTTACAATCAGGGACCGAGAGTTATAAACTTTGCACCCATATTATCACTGAATGTAATTCCTCTGAACAAATTAATAACACGAATCCTGAAAATCTGCGAAGATAAATTCGGTTCGGCAGTTGAAATAGAATTCGCCGCAACGCTGGATAAAAGTAAAGGAAATCCCGCACGATTCGGTTTCCTGCAGGTCAGACCGATGGTAGTATCAAACGAAAATGTAGAAATACCTGATGAAGATTTTAAAAGCGTTAATAAACTGCTATCATCAAATTACGTTCTCGGTAACGGAACAAATGAAAAATTAACTGATGTTGTTTTTGTAAAACCGGAAGTATTCAACGCAAAGGATACTCCGCTGATAACAGAAGAACTTGAACAAATTAACAACATAATGCTGGAAGAAAAGAAACCATATCTGTTAATAGGGTTCGGCAGATGGGGCAGTTCCGACCCGTGGCTTGGAATTCCAGTAAACTGGAGCCAGATATCAGGTTCAAAAGTCATAGTTGAATCCCTGCTGCCTAACATGAACGTAGATTTAAGCCAGGGCTCACATTTCTTTCATAATATCACGAGTCTTCAGATTTTGTATTTCTCATTACCGTTAAGAGACGAATACAAAATTGACTGGGACTGGCTGAACAGTCAGACAGTAAAGAAAGATTTGCAGTTTGTCAGGCATATTGAACTAAGCAAACCTCTTTTAATAAAAGTTGACGGAAGAAAAAGCAAAGGAGTAATTTTAAAATGACCACACCCGACAAAACAATAGAGAATCTGATATTCTCACTTCAGGAAAGAACGAAAGAACTTAACTGCCTGTATTTAGTCGAGGAGATACTGAACGATTACAGTGAAAATTTCGATTCTATTTTCAACAAAATACTGGCCATTCTGCCACAGGGATTTCAGTATCCGGAAATATGTGTTGTAAAACTTGTCATAGAGGGTAAGTCATATATTTCAACTAATTTCGCGGAGACCGAATGGAAACTTAACTCCGAAATCAAGGAACAGGAAATCACAATCGGCTCTCTGAATATCTATTACACTGAAAATAAAAAAAGTAAAGACAAGGACTTATTCTTAAAAGAAGAAATAAAAATGACCGATACAATTGCGGACAGAATCGGGTCATACATTACTCACAGAAGGTTAAAAACTTTTATTGAAGAAAAAAACAAATATCAGAAAGGTCTCTATAAAGAAGGCGGAAAACCTGAATGGCTGATTATCGTAGAACTCCTCAAAGAATCCGACCAGAATTTATACAGACTACTGGCGCGTAAAATGATGAATTATCTGTGCTGGAGCGGAATTAAGGAAGCAGAGAGGCTTTTATACAGTTCAACCAAATCAAAACAGCCGATTATTGAAGAAGATACTGAGCCGGATAATAAACCGCTCGAAAAGAGAGTTATGCTTGAGGGATATGACAAGATTTTTACTCTCGCATCATATTACCTTACCGATGACAACATTCTCTCCAAAGTTCAGAAATGGATACAGGAAGAAAAATCAAGTTTTCTTGTTCGGGTTATGGAAGATGTAAGCAGTACTATACCTGATATAATCGAAGCAATCAGAAAGTACCACTCAATTACTCCGAAAGGATTTGAACTGCCTGTAACAATAAGAAACAGTCTGATAGTATCATTCATCAGAAGATTTTTATCTGACGAACTGAACTTAATCAGCATTGTAAAGCATTTTGTGAAAATCGAAGATTTTGAAGCACTGCTTCAAAAACTCATATTCCCTGCTCACGGACGCGGAAAAATCGGAGGAAAGAGCGTAGGACTATTTGTTGCAGAAAAAATCCTTATTTCATCTGAAGAAAGTAAAGAACTGTTTAAAGATATTAAGGTACCAAAGACATGGTATATAGCATCTGACGTAATTCTTGAGTTCCTGAGATATAACGACCTTGAAGAAGTATATGAACAGAAATACAAGGACCTCGACCAGATACGGCACGAATATCCGTATTTAATTCAGATATTCAAGAATTCGACTTTTCCGCCTGAAATCATTCAGGCACTATCGAATGCACTTGACGATTTCGGAGAAGTGCCGCTGGTAGTAAGAAGTTCAAGTTTGCTCGAGGACAGATTCGGTGCGGCATTTTCAGGGAAATACAAAAGTTTATTTGTAGCGAATCAGGGAACGAAAAAGGAAAGACTAAGCGCATTAACCGATGCGATAGCGGAAGTGTATGCTTCGGTTTTTGCCGCAGACCCGATTGAATACAGGCGTGAGAGAGGATTACTAGATTACAATGAGGAGATGGGAATTTTAATACAGGAAGTAGTCGGAACGAGAGTCGGAAAATATTATTTACCTGCTTATGCGGGAGTGGCATTCAGCAACAACGAATTCAGATGGTCGCCGAGAATCAAGCGTGAAGACGGATTAATAAGACTTGTACCGGGATTAGGAACGAGAGCAGTTGACAGAGTAAGCGACGATTATCCGGTTTTGATAGCCCCGGGAAAACCCGGACTGCGTGTTAATATATCAGTGGAAGACATTGTAAAATACTCACCTCAAAAAGTTGATGTAATTAATTTATTATCGAATACATTCGAGACGGTACAAATAAGCGAACTGCTGAGTCATTACGGCGATGAGTTCCCTGCCCTGACGGATATAATGTCCGCATACGAGCACAATCACATCAGACAATTATTCGGTCTGAACATTGACTCAAATTCACAGAATCTGATAGTTACTTTTGACAAACTGACAAACAACACAAATTTTGTTCATAAGATGCAGGCGGTGCTTAAGGTATTAAAGGAAAATTTAAAAACACCTGTTGATATCGAATTTGCATCAGACGGAAAAAACCTGTATTTACTGCAATGCAGGCCACAGAGTTACGCCGTGCAGGATATGCCCTCGCCTATTCCAAAGGATATCCCGCGGGAAAGAATTATTTTCACTGCGAAGAGATACGTATCAAACGGAAAAGTTCCGGACATTACACACATAGTATATGTTGACCCTGACCTTTATAACGACATATCAGACCTCGAGACGCTTAAGCAAATTGGACGTGCAGTAGGAAGACTGAACAAACTTCTCCCGAAACATCAGTTCATATTAATGGGACCCGGCAGATGGGGCAGCAGAGGCGACATAAAACTCGGAGTAAACGTAACATATTCGGAAATAAACAATACTTCAATGCTGATTGAGATTGCAAAAAAGAAAGGGAATTATGTTCCCGACCTTTCATTCGGTACGCATTTCTTCCAAGATTTAGTAGAGGCATCAATCAGATATCTTCCTTTATATCCTGATGACGACGGGATAGTATTCAATTATAATTATTTACTGGGCGGTTATAATATACTGCCGGATATTTTACCGGAATTTGAAAAGTTATCGAATGTTTTAAAAGTAATAGACGTTCCGAGACACACGAAAGGCATGGTACTGAAAGTATTAATGAATGCTGATTTAGATGAAGCAATAGCATTCCTCTCATCAGATTCAAGAAGCGACAGCAAGACTTCCGCAGATGTAAAAATGGAAGTCCCGACCGAAGACCACTGGAGATGGCGTTTCAGAATGACAGAGCGGATTGCCGCGGCTATAGACCCGAATGTGTATGGAGTTAAAGGATTTTATATTATCGGAAGCACAAAAAACGCTACAGCCGGACCTAACAGTGATATTGACGTTATCGTTCACATTGAAGGCGACCCCGAAAAGGAGAAAATTTTAATGAGCTGGCTCGACGGCTGGGGGAAATGCTTATCGGAACTGAATTATCTTAAGACCGGGTATAAAATAGAACCGATGCTTGATATTCATATTATTACTGATGAAGATGTTAAGAATAAGACGAGTTTCGCGGTGAAGATAGGTGCGATTACGGATGCAGCGAGGGAACTACCTTTAAAGCAATTGTAAATTTTAAATTATAAATTAAAAATTTATTGAGAAATACAATAACAATTAATCCTTTAGTTTTCAAATTCTGCGCAAAATGGCAAAGAAATTTTATAACTTTAAATTCCGAGAGTCCCCTCGTTCGCTAGGGCGAACTCGGGAGACTCTCCGGAACGGACAAGTAGTTTGGTTCCGGCTT
>CAYWMV010000135.1:0-6733 GCA_964459055.1 uncultured Ignavibacteriaceae bacterium
AGGCACCGCAAAGTTTCAGTCATTGCCGAATCATCCGAATATCCGAGATCAACATCTAGGAAATTTTTTCTTTTTGCGGGGTCTAAAGTCGGCATTTCTTCGCGGATTTGAGTAACATAAGAGCCCTGATAATCTTCGGGAATCTGCTTTTTGAAATTATCTCTCTTGCTGATGAATTCAAACGGCTCGCCTGTCAACGGCTGATTTGAAAGCAACTGATGACAACTTTTAGCGGCTTTCCTGCCCTGCGCGATTGCTTCTATTAAAGTTGCGGGTCCTGTAACGGCATCACCCGCTGCAAACATATTTTCAATTGATGACTGAAGCGTAACTTTATTTGCTTCAATATCTCCCCACTTGTTTACATTAAGTTTTATTTCGGAAGATGAATTTATATCGTCAATGAAATTCACATTTGTTTTCTGACCTATTGCGGCGAGTATATAATCGAGTTCAACATCAAATTCGGAATTATCAATTTTCACAGGTCTTCTCCTGCCGGATGCATCGGGCTCTCCCAACTGCATTTTAAAACAGGTGAGCGATTTAAGTTTCCCGCTTTCATCCATATTCACTCTTGCGGGTGCAGTGAGGAACATATACTCAATACCTTCAAGTTTTGATTCGTGGATTTCGATTTTATTGGCAGGCATTTCGTTTTCGGTTCTGCGGTAGATAATATAGACTTTTTCACCACCGCATCGCATAGCGGTTCTGCAGCAATCCATAGCGGTATTACCGCCTCCTATAACGGCTATTTTCTTTCCCGTGAAATCGTACCTCTGACCCGTCAGTTCCATATTTCTTAAAAAGTCAATTCCCGAAAGAACATTTTCAGCATCATCATTTTCACAGCCTATTCTCGTACCCGACTGTGAGCCGATCGCAAGAATGAAGCCGTTATATTTATTTTTAATATCTTTATATTTTAAATTATCTCCGAGTTTTTTGTTGTAATAAATGTTCACACCCATTTCCTTAATGCTTTCGACTTCCTTATCAATAATTTCATTCGGGAGTCTGTACGGAGGAATGCCATATCTAAGCATACCGCCCGGATGGGGGCTAGCTTCATATATATCAACGGAATGGCCTTCGAGTGCGAGATAGTAAGCAGCGGACAGTCCGCCCGGACCTGCACCGATTACGCAAACTTTTTTACCCGTCGGGGGTTTCGTTTCCGGCATATATTTACTGCCCGATGCAAAGTCCATATCGGTAGCGTATCTTTTCAGGTAATCAATTCCGACGCCGACATTTTCCAGCAGGTTTCTTCTGCAGGCAACTTCGCAAGGTCTGACGCAGACTCTGCCGCAGATTGCGGGAAGCGGATTGGTCTTTTTAATTAATCCGACTGCTTCGCTGTAAAGTCCTTTATTGATTAGAGCGATATAACCCTGAACGTCAACGCCTGCGGGACAGGTGAGTTTGCAGGGGGCGACGCAATCGGCATAATGGTTGCTGAGGAGCAATTCAAGTGCGGATTTACGCGACTGCAGAACCTTATCGCTGTTCGTGGTAATTTTCATTCCTTCCGCAATTTTAGTCGAGCAGGAAGGCTGGAGTCCTCGCATACCTTCAACTTCAACTACGCAGACATAGCAGGATGAAAACGGTTCGAGTCTTTCATCATTACAAAGCGTGGGAATTTCCAAATCATATCTTCTGCACAACTGCAGAATGGTTTCGTCTTTAATTCCCTGAACAATTTTTCCGTTTAATATTATATTTAATTTTTCCATTATCTCGATTTAGGATTAATTAATAGACTTTAATTGCATCGAACTTACATTTCGCATAGCAGTCGCCGCACTGAATGCACAGTTCCTGATGAATAAAATGCGGGAGTTTCTTCTCGCCCGTAATTGCCTCAACGGGGCATCCCTTTTTACAAACCATACAGCCCGTGCACATTTCTTCAATAATTTCATAGGTCAGAAGTTTTTTGCAGGACAGGGCGGGACATTTTTTATCCCTGATGTGAGCTTCATATTCATCACGGAAATACTTCAACGTAGTGAGAACGGGATTCGGAGCCGTCTGCCCCAAGCCGCAGAGCGAGCCGTCTTTAATATTGACCGCAAGTTCCTCGAGTTTTTCGATATCACCTTCCCTGCCTTCACCTTCCGTGATACGTGTAAGTATTTCAAGCATACGTTTCGTACCGATACGGCAGAAAGTACATTTACCGCAGGATTCCTTCTGAGTAAAATCGAGGAAGAACCTTGCGATATCTACCATACAGGTAGTTTCATCCATAACGACCATACCGCCCGAGCCCATAATAGCACCCGTTGCGGTAACGGAATCATAATCAACAATCGTATCGGAGAGGTGTTCGGGAATGCAGCCTCCCGAAGGACCGCCTAACTGGACTGCTTTGAATTTTTTATCATTAATAATACCGCCGCCGAGTTTATAGATAATATCCTTAATTGTAATACCCATCGGGACTTCCACGAGTCCGCCGTTTTTTATTTTACCCGTAAGAGCAAATACCTTCGTACCTTTGCTTTTTTCAGTTCCGTATCGCGCATATCTTTCGGGACCGTTCAGAATTATCCAGGGGATATTGGCATAAGTTTCGACGTTATTAATATTTGTAGGTTTGCGCCACAAGCCCGACACAGCCGGGAACGGAGGTCTTCTCCTTGGCATACCCCTTTCGCCTTCGACGGAAGCAATAAGAGCAGTTTCCTCACCGCATACAAAGGCGCCTGCACCTTCCTTGACAAATAAATCAAAATCGAAGCCTTCGACTCCGAGAATATTTTTTCCGAGATAACCTTTTTCACGTGCTTTACTTATCGCGAGGTTAAGCCTTTTAACCGCAAGCGGATATTCAGCACGGCAATAAATCACGCCTTCCTTTGCTCCGATAGCATAAGCGGCAATAATCATTCCTTCGAGAACAGAATGCGGGTCGCCTTCCAGAACAGACCTGTCCATAAAAGCACCCGGGTCGCCTTCGTCGGCATTGCAGATTACATACTTTTCATTGCCGGGAGAATTATTTGCGAATTTCCATTTCAAACCTGTCGGGAATCCGCCGCCGCCACGACCGCGCAAACCCGAGTCTATTACCTGTTTGATAACATCCTGCTGACTGATTTTTTCGTTTGTTATTTTTTTAATTGCTTCATAACCTTTTCTGCTTTCATATTCTTCGATGGATTCGGGGTCAATAAATCCGCAGTTTCTCAAAGTAATTTTCACCTGACCTTCAAAGTAAGTCCTGTCCGGAGTATCGAACTGGTCGGATAAGACCACATATTCCTTTACAGGTGAAAATTTAACTATATGTTTATCTATAATTTCGTCAATCTTTTTAACATTAACTTCACCGTATAAATAAGAACCGGTATCATCAATGATTTCAACCAGCGGCTCCTTAAAGCACATTCCTATACAACTTGTTTTTTTAAGTTCAAAATCAAGATTATCGGTTTCCCTGATTCTCAGAAGTTCATCATAAACTTTTCCCGCACCTGCGGCAAGACCGCAACTGCCCAATCCTACTATGACTTGTATTTTTTCCATTAGTGAAATTTTTTAATTAACTGATGGTTCAGATTTTTTTAATTCAAGAGTTTCTTTTCTTTTAATTTCCTTGACTACATCCACTGCTTTTTTTCCGGTTAATTTACCGTATGTTTCCGTGCCAATCATCATTACGGGAGCAAGCGAGCAGCAGCCGAGGCAGGCAACAGTTTCGAGAGTAAATATTCTGTCTTTCGTAGTTTCACCGTCTTTCACACCGAGAAAACCGACCAGATCTTCAGTAACTTTTGTGACATTCTGAACGTGACAGGCGGTTCCGTGGCAAATCCTTACAATATGTTTACCTACAGGATTGAGTCTGAACTGTGCGTAGAAAGTTGCAACACCGTACATATCATTTAATTTCAATCCTGTTCTTTTCGAAATTTCCATAAATACTTCCTTTGGTATATATCCAAATAAATTCTGTGCACCCTGCAGAAGAGGTATAAGGTTTCCCTTTTTGCCTTTGTACTTATTGATTAACGGTTCAAGAAGTTTTAAATCAACTTTGTCACCGGCGGATTCTTCCGACAGGCCGGTAGCTTGTCCTGCATTTTCTTTTATTAACCTCGAAATTCGCATATATTTAAATTTTTAACTTTTTAAAATTACAGTTAAGCGTATCACCATTCTATACTGTCCTCAAGTTTAATATCGTGAATATCATCTTCACTTAATCCGTGCCATCTGCATCCCTTTTTAGAGCACATATAAAAATCAATCAGTTTAGTTCTTGCCCCGATAGAGATAAGAGCGACAGGCGAGCCGCACTTTTCACAGGACTTATTTTTTAATACCAGAGATGTATCGCAATGAAAACATTTCAGGTCCTTAATTATCCTATCTTCAGGCAGAAAAACGGTCGAGCGGGATGAGAATACGTTCAGGTAAGGACTAAGAAATATAAAACCTTCTTCTCCGATTTCATTTAAAATTTTAATTTTCATTACATCAGTTTCTATAAGGCTTTTCTTGCAATGCGGGCAATAGGCGTGCAGGAAAGAGCCCGTTTCAATAATTTCCTTGCTGTCGTCTGTGACCTCTTTTTTTATTTTTGTTTCAAGCATTTTTTCGACGGTATCCTCTTCCGCAATGTATCTCTGATGTGTGCTGTATTCCTGATAAAATTTCCGAAGTGCATTTGAGAGATCTTCAAATTCCACGAAATGATTCCGGCATCCCGCTCTTGAACAAAAAGCAACTTTTCCGCCGATATCAAGATGAAGCGGCACCATCGGAGCCTGACACGCCTCGCATTTCATTTCACCGGTGATTTCACCTTTACAGGCGGGACAGAAGAAATTTGTCAGAGCACCCTTTTCAGGCTGGAAATCACAGATGTAATTATAACTGCCGTAAACGGAACTCAGGTGAATAGACCCCTTGCCTTTTTCCGTATTCACATTTAACTTGACGCTCGGTTCATTATCAACCGGATTTTCCTTATCCATAAGAGATACACCGCAGAGCGGGCAGTTCAGATTGAGAGTTACAAAATTATACATATTTATTCCCCTTTTCCCGGGTTATCAGACGGGAAGTTGAGTTTTGATAATTATGGAAATTAAATGATTTAATTGAATCGTTTATGAGATATATATCGGATGTTTTAGAATTCAAATTTTACTAATAACAAGATATTTAATATACAAATATATAGAATCAGAATAAAATTTTATATGCAAATTTTGAGGCGCGGAGTTTTGATAAAGGTGCCGCCGCTACGCGGCTATGTTTCTTTTGATGATTTTTTCTACAAAGGTTTAACCGCTACGCGGCTGGAGAAAGGGGGATATTAAATTGCTATAAATATGTCGTCGCTACGCGGTTTGAGAAGGATTTATCTTAGTTCTACAAAGGTAACGACGCTACGCGGCTGGAGCGGGGAGGATATTTGATTGCTATAATTATGTCACCTTCTCCAAGAAGAGTCTCCGAGGACCGCGGTTTGAAAAATTTGGAAATGCTATAGTTCCCTGCCTATCCTATCGAATCTTATATTTCCCTTATCCAGTGAAAAATATATAAACTTTGCTTTACCGACAATATTGCCGACACTAATAAATCCTTTATAGCGGCTGTCGAGTGAATTGCCGCGGTTATCCCCGAGCAAAAAAACATAATCATTTTTTACTTTATAGACAAATTCCTCTGCGGTAGTTCCGTTCAGTGTAATTTTACCGCTTCCGTCAAATGTCAGTGAATTGCCTTCATCTTTTATGATTTTTTCCCACATCTGTAAATTTTCAAAATTTATTTTAACTTTTTCTCCCGCTGCGGGAATTTTAAGCGGTCCGTAATTATCTTCATTCCAGCCTGAAGAAACGGGAAATATCAACCTGCTTGCAACTCCTGCCTCCATTGTATCAATGTTGTGTACGATGTCCCCGGCTTCTTCAAATTCTGTGTTATTAATATAAACTTTTTTATTCACAATTTTTATTTCCTCTCCCGGCAAACCTATGCATCTTTTAATATAATAATTCTTTTCATATCTCCCGGATTCTGTTAAATCATAAAATTTGTAAATCACCAAATCATTTCTCTCCGGTTTTCCGGAATAATATAAATATTTATCCGAAAAAGGAATATGAATCCCGTACGCATTTTTAATACCTAATATATAATCACCTGGCAGAAGTGTATTTTCCATTGAAGCTGTTGGTATCCTGTATGCCTCTGCAACTGTAGATTTTATTAAACCGACAAGCACAAAAGGTATAAAAATCAAATAAATAAATCCGTAAGTTATATATGTTACCGCTCTGCTTTTCATTATACCGGAAGGATTTTCATTCTCTTTCTTAACACATTTAATTGCATCTATTAATATTAATACGGAAACAATATTTGGAATCAGAAATAAAGCAGGTATAATTAATTCATATTTTAAATAACTTGATATAAAAGCAATAATAAATACCAATATAAACCATAAAAAAAACATAATAAATCCCCGTTTAATCTTACCGGCATATAAATGCCCGAGACCGGGGAATAAATAACTGAGTAAACCGGCAATCCAGGATTTCTTTTTCATTTTTTTTGATTTTCAATAAAAAATAATCATTGCTGAAATGATTTTAAACAATAAAATTTGACTGCATTAATTTTTAATGAGTGTAAAGAATCGTTGTTAATTCCCTGATTGATTTGAAATCTATATCCGAAGTAAGTAATGGAAGATCGA
>CAYWMV010000136.1:0-2346 GCA_964459055.1 uncultured Ignavibacteriaceae bacterium
CGGCGTAGTAACCAAAATTCTTTGCCATTTTGCGCAGAATTTGAAAACTAAAGGAATAAAACACGTTACATATTGATTCTCAAAATATTAAAAAATTTCTCAAAATGAGACAAAAATTTAGTAAACGCACCGTTTTTTTGCAAAACAACAACAAATATATGGCACGGAAATTGAATATAATTCTGTTGCATAAAGATTAATAAGAAAGGAAAAAGATATAAAAATCTGCTAAAATATAAAAAAAAATTAACTATATAAAATTATAGATTAACTATGGAAAAAATTAACAAAGTCTTTTTAACTGCGGGAGTCATCATACTGATTGCAGCAAATTTAGTTACTGCGCAGGGGATTACATATTACTCCACCGGTAGTTTTTCGCCTGAATTAATAACAAGCTGGGTAGCGGAAATTAACGGTGAAGATAAACATCCGGCGAACTTTTCTTCAGGGGACACTTTCGTAATACGCCCGGGACACAGGATGGTAACAACGGGCGAGTGGAACATATCAGGAAAGGCATCGGAGTTATGGATTGAAACGGGCGGAATACTTGAGGCAAAGCATCCTGTAACACTTTCAACGGACACACGATTTTTTCTCGATAACGGAAGCAGGTACATTCACAACTATACTCAGAATACAGATAAAACTCCCGGTATATTCAAAGGAATAAACAATTTCAGAAGCAACAGCACAGTGGAAATTCTGAAATGGAATTATTCACAGGAGGATAATATCATCGCAGAGTTTCCGGACGGAATTAACTGGGGAAATTTAACAATAAAATGGTATCCTGAAATTGGCAACTGGAGTTTATTTACTTCATCTGCCGCAATTCAGGGAGATTTTGTATTTGATATTAAAGGAAATCAACACTGCATTATTCTGGACAAAAACGGTATCGGTCTGACCTTATTAATCGGAGGTGATTTTATTATAAAAAGCGGAGCATTATATTATTGCGACGGAGGAATACCTGATGATAATATGACATATATTCTGGATATAGGCGGTAATTTCATCCTGGACGGCGGTTACTTCAGTCATTGCAATATGATGTCGCCGCTGACAGTAAATCTCAAAGGCGAGAAAAAAGTATTTGAGGTTGAAGACGGAATACTTGATGCAACAAATATTAACTGGGTAATTGACGTTTTCGGAGAATACAAACTGAAAAATAATTTTGATATAGGATTAGCGAGGTCGTTTGTTGTAAACGTTCTCGGTATTCTTGATTGCGGGAATTATTCCGTGACGGGTGACGGAGCGTTTACATTATGCAGAGGTGCAACATTGAAAACTTCTCACACTCTGGGAGTTAACGGTGCAATAACGGTTACCGGAGTTAAAATCCTCACACCGGAATCCACCAATTACGTATTCTACGGTGAATCTCCGCAGGAAATCGGTATATTAATGCCGTCGGTTGTTAATGATTTAACTATAGATAACAGCAGCGAAGAGGGAGTAATACTGACAAAAACGATAACAGTAGGCAGGACTCTGTATATGACACAGGGCAAGATAAAGATGCTGGAAAATGTAGAACTTACACTTGGAGGAAACAAGTAAGTTTATAAAGTTATAAAGTTCTTAAGGTTTATAAAGTTTATTAAGAGAAATAGTTTTTAAGGTTCTTTGAAATAGTTTATTCTAACGGGTACAAAATCAATGTCTTAACAGAATAATTCGGAATTCCATCGCTCTCATAGTCAGAACAGAGAACGAGCAGAAAAAAATATCTCCTCTTTCCCGGGTCCGGGCTTGGGAAAGACAAGATAATCAGGTTCTGACGCAAAGAAGAGTGATGCAAAAATCTGAAAAAACCGGAAAAATGAGAGGATAGTTTGCCTCTGAAAATCCCAATGTGTCCCTGATAGTGATGAATAACCGGTAAGATTCCTGAAACACAAAGTTATTCAAAACAAATTTTCAAATCCAAGTGGACTTTATTATTAGTGGGAAGTTAGATATATAAGAAAACAGTAGTTTGTGCTGACGATAATAAAGCAGGCTGCAATCTTCCTCCGTTGCAGCCTTTTTAATTTGATAAAAGGAGGGTATTTGAAGAAAAATAACGGAATTCCGGTGAAAATAGAGAAATATTGTACCAAGAATTATGCGTTACATTTTGCAAATTTCTTTATTATATTAGATTAAGACATATTGTATGCTGATTTTAAATATCTGAGCCATCGGATGTTTGTATGATAATTAATTAAATATTTTTCGGAATAACCGGATGGCGATGTTAAAACAAAAGATTATGATAAATTTTTAAAAAAATTGAACTTAAAATATAAGTTTAAAATTAATAAATTATATTGCTAATTAAATTTTACA
>CAYWMV010000136.1:2446-4445 GCA_964459055.1 uncultured Ignavibacteriaceae bacterium
TCAAACTGGAATGATGCCGACAACTGGAGTTCAAATTCACTACCGCCTGAATCATTCGCTGTAATATTGAATAATTCATTCGTAAGCGGTTCTTATTCGGTTAATATAGGTTCAGAGAATGTTGCCATAAACAAATTAATAATTAAGCCTGCTTCAGGTAATACAATCACTTTAACTTTAACATCGGAAAATACGGGTACCCCCGGACTTCTGGTGGGCGACGGTTCAACGGGATCTGATGATATAATAATATATGACGGAGGCATACTAATAAATAATTCAGGTGCTGTATCCGGTTCCCCTATAAATTTCATTCCTTCAGGTGCGGGTATAATGAAAATTTTCAACGGTGGAAAGTATATACATAATACGGAAGGAGAACATTCGAACTTAGCGGCAAATCTATCGAGTGCACCGGGCACTGAAACCGGAATATTCGAATTTGATGTCCCGATGACATCACCTTATCCGCTTTTTTTGAACGGTTGTACTTTCGGAACGTTATCTTTAAGAAATTCTACGCCGGTTGATTACACAACAGAAGGAGTTACAACGGGACCGGTTATAAACGGAGTATTGCAGTTTGAAACCTATGGTTCGGGCACGGGCTCATTCAGCAGTAATGATGAATTTGCATTTAACCTGAAAGGTAATTTTATTAATAACGGATCAAATTTAGTATTTAATAATCAAACGGTAAGTTTTATAGGTAATTCACAGCAATCTATTTCCGGTACAGGTGCCGTTACATTCGAGAACCTTTCAATGAATAATTCGGCGGGAATATTATTGTTAAAAAATATAAACATAAACGGGACGTTAAATCTGCTGAGCGGAATATTAAGAACCGGAAGCAACAGTATTAATTTCGGTGTCGATGCAATCAATCCGTCGGAAAGTAATACAGCATACATAGTCGGTAACACCATTACAAGCCCGAGAAACATAGGAACGGGTGCATTCAGTTTTTTAGGAGTATATATAAATCCCGGACCGGACAATCTGACTTCAGTTTCGACAACAAGAGTAACGGGTTCACCCGTAATTTATCCTCCGAATGAGGGCATTAGTTGTAAATGGGATATAATTTCTACTCCGCAGCCTGTAAACGGCAGAAATGTTGAATATACCTGGTGGTCTGTTTTTGATAACGGAAAGAATTTCAGCAGCACAAACTGGGGGCAGGTCTGGAAGAGCGAAGACAACGGAACAACGTGGCAAACGGTTGATTCTTTGGATGTTTCAACAAGTGACCCCCGCCATATTCTGGTCGTTGATTCTTCGTTTTCTTTATGGACTGTTAGTTCGCAGAATGCTCCGTTACCGGTTAATCTGCAGTCATTTACTTTTAATCAGATTCAGAGGAACGTGAAATTAAACTGGATGACTTCGACTGAAACAAACAATGCAGGATTTGAAGTGCAGAGAACAGAATTCAGAAGTCAGGAGTCGGAAATTTGGAATAAAATCGGGTTTGTACAGGGAAAAGGAAATTCAAACGAACCTGTGAGTTACAATTTCGAAGACAGAAACTTGCAGACGGGTAAATACAAATACCGGCTGAAACAGATTGATCATAACGGAAATTACGAATATTTCGAACTCGCCGGAGTTGTTGATGTAGGAGTACCCTCAAAGTTCGATTTGAGTCAGAATTATCCGAATCCGTTCAATCCTGTAACAAAAATTAATTTTGATATACCGCAAAGCGGACTTGTATCGCTTAAAATATATGATATACTCGGCAGGGAAATGAACACTTTAATAAACGAAATTAAAGATGCAGGATACTACACGATAATATTTGATGCATCGAAATTATCCAGCGGAGTATATTTTTACAGGTTAACATCAGGTGGATTCAGCAGTGTGAAGAGACTGGTTGTTCTCAAATAGTCAGGAGACAGAAGTCAGAAAACAGGAGTCAGTAGCAAATAACAATTATTAAGTTTTAAATTGAACTCATCCGATGAACTTGTTTCATCGGATGAGTTTTTTT
>CAYWMV010000136.1:4545-6725 GCA_964459055.1 uncultured Ignavibacteriaceae bacterium
AAACTTTCAAACTTTACAAACTTAGCAATGGACTTCATCCCGAAAATAGCATCGGAACTTAACATAAAGCCCGCACAGGTAAAAGCAACGGCAGAACTACTTTCACAGGAGGCGACCGTTCCTTTTATTTCAAGATACAGAAAAGAAATGACGGGCTCGCTTGACGAAACGCAGATAACATTCATTAGGGACAGGCTTTCTCAACTCGAAGAACTTGAAAAGCGCCGTGCGGCAATTCTGAAGTCCCTTGAGGAGCGGGAATTACTAACGGATGAACTGAAAGAAAAAATACTTGCTGCGGAAAATTTAACCGAACTGGAAGATATATACCTGCCCTACAGACCAAAACGCCGTACGCGCGCCACAATAGCAAAGGAAAAAGGACTTGAACCGCTTGCGGATATAATATTCAAGCAGGAAGAAGCAAATCCGGAAGAAATTGCCAAAGAATATATTAATGAGGAAAAAGGTGTATTAACTGCTGATGATGCACTTGCAGGTGCCCGCGATATTATTGCCGAATGGATAAGTGAAGATAAAGAGGCACGCGAAAAAATGAGAGTCCTTATGGAGAAAGAAGCATTTATCTTTTCAAAAATCATTGACGGGAAAGAAGAGGAAGGAGTTAAATACAGGGATTACTATGAATGGAAAGAACTTGCCGCCGGTTCGCCTTCACACAGGATACTTGCGATTATGCGCGGGGAAAACGAAGGATTTCTTAGAGCGGAAATTTCTCCCGACGAAGAAAATGCGGTTAAACTGCTGGAAAATATTTTCATAAAATCGGATAACGGTTCTTCCGCACAGGTAAAACTCGCAGTCAGCGACGGTTATAAAAGATTATTAAAACCGGGAATGGAAACGGAATTCAGAAATTCACTGAAAGAAAAAGCGGATGAAGAAGCCGTGAAAGTCTTTGCGGAAAATCTGAGGCAGTTACTTCTTGCTCCGCCGCTCGGTGAAAAATCCATTCTTGCAATTGACCCGGGTTTCAGAACCGGCTGTAAAGTTGTTTGCCTGAACAGGCAGGGAAAACTGTTGCACAACGAAACAATTTATCCGCATACGTCCGAAAAGCAAAGAGCAGATGCTTCGTCGTCAGTCCGGAATCTCCTGAAAAAATTTAACATTGAAGCAATCGCAATAGGCAACGGTACCGCAGGCAGGGAAACAGAAGTTTTTATTAAATCCCTGGAACCCGGAGATGCCGTTAAAGTAATAATGGTGAATGAATCGGGCGCTTCAATATATTCGGCTTCGGATGTCGCGAGAAAAGAATTTCCGGATTATGACATTACCGTGAGAGGTGCCGTATCAATCGGAAGGCGGCTGATGGACCCGCTTGCGGAACTTGTGAAAATTGACCCAAAATCAATTGGTGTCGGACAGTATCAGCATGATGTAAATCAGTCAATGTTAAGAAATAAACTCGATGACGTTGTGATTAGTTGCGTGAACAAGGTCGGAGTGGATTTAAATACTGCGAGCAAAGAATTACTGACTTACGTATCAGGTCTCGGACCAAAACTGGCGGCAGGTATTATTGAATACAGGGATAATAACGGACCTTTTCCTTCAAGGGAAAGTCTGAAAAAAGTCAAACGGCTCGGAGGTAAAGCATTTGAGCAGTCGGCGGGATTTTTGAGAATTAAGGGAAGTGAAAATCCGCTTGACGAAACGGCTGTCCATCCGGAAAGTTACGGTGTTGTCAATCAGATGGCGAACGACCTCGGACTTGAAGTCTGCAGTCTTGTAAGGAATAAAGAAGTTCAGTCGAAAATTGATTTGAATAAATATATTTCGGGCAATACGGGACTCCCGACTCTGCAGGATATTATGAATGAACTGCTGAAACCCGGCAGAGACCCGAGAAGTCAATTTATAATTTATTCGTTTGATGACAGCGTAAATAAAATTGAAGATTTGAAACCCGGAATGAAACTGCCGGGAGTGGTTACAAATATTACAAATTTCGGAGCATTTGTTGATATAGGCGTTCATCAGGACGGACTTGTGCATATCAGCCGGATTACAAATAAATTTGTGAAAAATCCGAACGATTTTCTGAAAGTAAACCAGAAAGTAACTGTCACAGTCCTCGATGTTGACCTTCCGAGAAAAAGAATACAACTGACAATGAAGTGATAAGTTGAGAGTGACAAGTTGAAAGTGACAAG
>CAYWMV010000137.1:0-6657 GCA_964459055.1 uncultured Ignavibacteriaceae bacterium
ATAATAGATTTATTTAATGCTGATGATAAAGAAAGTTTTAATAAAATACTTTATAAAACAAAAGAATCAAAAGTATTAAATGAATATATAAAAATCATTAAAGCAATATTATCAAATAAAGCTGATGTAAAAAGTTCATACATTAATCCCATTCAAAATGAAATATATTCAGCAAGTTTGGATTATAATAAAGCAAAAAAGATAAAAAAAATAATAGATGAGGAGTATCCAGAAAAAATTGATATTGAAGAAATACACGGAATATTTTTAGAAATAGATTTAGACAAAAAGGAACCTATATATACTATTCGAGCGATAAATGAAGATTATTCACAAACTGGTAAAATTGATATAGAATTAATAAGCAAAATAACTAATGTTAAAATAAATATTGTAAATTACGAATATTTTTTCACAATCCGAAAAATATTCAAACAAGAAACAACTCTTAAAAAAGAACAAATCTTTAGAAAGTTAATAAATTATAAACCCGCAATCGACGAATCCTAAATAAAAAATATTTAAAAATAAATATTTTTTATATTTATCGAATTTAAAACTCATAACTTTATAAACGAAGTTTTAATGAATTACGATTTTTTTTAGAAAGAATTAAACGATAGAAAATCGTTACTTTTTGTTACTATAGTGTTACTATTTTTTACCCCTTAAACGAAAAGTGCCTGATTTTACAGGCACTTGGTGAGGATGGGAGGAATCGAACCTCCGACCCATTGCTTAAAAGGCAATTGCTCTACCCCTGAGCTACATCCCCTTTCGTACATTTGAAAAAACTTTTTCAGCAAAGATAATAATTTACTTAAATTCTTATTTTTTTTCAAGGTTATTTACCCGCAATGCGAAGTTTATTTTTCGCTTTTTCAATTGCAAAGAATGCATCATCCTTATCGCTTTTCGGTTCTAATAATTTTGATTTTGCTGATTCAAGTTCGGATGATACGGAATCGACATCAATTTCTTCGCGAGCAAAAATTTCTTCGGCGAGAATTGTAATTTTATTTTTTCTTACTTCTATTACTCCGCCTGATGAAGCAAAATATATTTCTTCCTTTTTGTCGTTTAATATTTTTATTCTGCCTGTTGCAAGTGTCGAAACAAGGTCAATGTGATTGTACAAAACCTGAAATTCTCCTTTTGTTCCGGGAACTGTAACAGATTCAACCTGTCCTTTAAATATGCTTTTTTGCGGGCTTACTATTTCCAGATGTAATAATTTATCCAATCAGTTTAAACCTTTCCTGATTTTTTCAGCTTTTTCAAATGCTTCTTCGATAACACCAACCATCATAAATGCCATTTCGGGAAGTTCATCGCATTCACCTCTGATAATTGCTTTAAAACCCTTAATCGTATCTTCAAGTTTTACATACTTTCCGGGTATATTTGTAAACTGTTCTGCAACGAAAAACGGTTGCGATAAAAACCTTTGTATTCTTCTTGCTCTGGTTACAGTTATTTTATCTTCATCGGATAACTCATCTATTCCAAGAATGTTGATAATATCCTGAAGGTCTTTGTAATTCTGTAAAATTCTTTTGACTTCCATTGCAGTATTGTAATGTTCTTCTCCCACTACAAGCGGATCAAGTATTCTTGAAGATGATGTCAACGGGTCAACGGCAGGATAAATACCAAGTTCCGAAATTTTTCTTGATAGTTCCGTCGTTGCGTCTAAGTGTGCGAATGTTGTCGCAGGAGCCGGGTCTGTATAGTCGTCTGCAGGAACGTAAATCGCCTGAATAGACGTTACTGAGCCCTTTTTTGTTGATGTAATTCTTTCCTGCAAAGCACCCATTTCAGATGCAAGAGTTGGCTGATAGCCTACGGCTGAAGGCATTCTTCCCAGAAGTGCAGATACTTCCGAACCTGCCTGAGTGAATCTGAATATGTTGTCTATGAATAGAAGAACATCCTTACCCAACTCGTCACGGAAATACTCTGCAACCGTCAGTCCTGTCAGACCTACTCTTTGTCTTGCACCCGGAGGTTCATTCATCTGACCAAATACCAGAGACGTGTTTTGTATAACGCCGGATTCTGTCATTTCGCGATACAGGTCATTTCCCTCGCGTGTACGCTCTCCGACTCCGGCAAAAACAGAATACCCGCCGTGATGTTTGGCGATGTTGTGAATTAATTCCTGAATGATAACGGTTTTTCCAACACCTGCTCCGCCGAATAATCCTGTTTTACCGCCTTTTGTATAAGGTTCCAGTAAATCCACAACCTTTATTCCTGTCTCAAACATTTCTCTCTTTGTAGATAAATCCTCAAATTTTGGTGCAGGTCTGTGTATCGGGTAATATGTGTTTACTTTAATTTCTCCTTTGCCGTCAATAGGTTCTCCCGTTACATTAATGAGTCTGCCAAGAACTTCGGTTCCCACCGGTATCATTATTGGATTACCCGTATCGACCACTTCCATACCTCTTACAAGACCGTCTGTGGAATCCATTGCTACTGTTCTTACAATGTTTTCCCCAAGATGCTGTTGTACTTCTGTGATAAGTATATCTTCTTTTCCCTCTGAATTCAATCTTTTTATTTGCAGAGAATTGTATATGGAAGGTAAATGCCCGTCACTGAAATCCACATCCACTACCGGTCCTATTATCTGAACAATCTTACCTGTATTCTTCCCGTTTTTGCTCATCAGGTTTATTATTTTTGATTATAAAACATTAAATTTACTTAAATTATGATTTTTTTTCAAAGTCAATATTTATGCACATTTTTCATCAAAATGTCATAAAGGATATATTTTATTGTCTTAACTTTGATTTACAGTATTGCTATTTTTAATAACACTTTTATAATTATTTTAATTCATATATGAAAACCTTTGTTGTAACATTCCTGACATTAATTCTTATCTCGACGTCATGCGTTTATGGACAGGACTATAAAGTCTATAATTCCCAGAAAGAAAAAGTAAATTCTTACATAGAAAATAAAGGAATTATATATTTCAGATTTCCTGCTGTTTCCAAATCTATAATCAATGAATTGTCTCTGAAAATATCTTTGGATAATGTAAAAAATTACAGGATTGGGTATGAAGTCAGTGCATTTGCAAATAAAAATGAATTTCCGGAATTTTTAAAATATAACATCCCCTTTGAAATTCTGCCCCTTCCCAATGAATATATTAATTATCTGACGAGTGATAATATTTCTGAAATACGCGGCTGGGATACTTACCCTACTTATGATGCTTATGTAGCTATGATGTATCAGTTCCAGTCAAATTATCCAAATTTATGCAGGATAGTAGATGCAGGCAATACCGTTCAGGGCAGAAAAGTTCTTTTTGCGGTAATTTCCGACAGTGTGAATTTCAAAAAACCGAAACCGCAATTCGCATACGTTTCTTCTTTGCACGGAGACGAAATTACCGGTTATGTACTTATGCTTAGACTGATTGATACTTTACTCTCGGGATACGGTGTGACGCCGAATATTACAAACATCGTAAAAAACGTTGAAATATGGATTAATCCGCTTGCAAATCCCGATGGTACTTATAAAGGCGGGAACAACACCGTAAACGGAGCGTGGAGATATAATGCCAACAGTTACGACCTCAACAGAAATTTCCCCGACCCCGCAGCAGGACCTACTCCGGGAGGAACGCGTCAGATTGAAACAATAAACGCGATAAACCTTGCAAAAGCAAATAATTTCGTATTAAGTATGAATTTCCACGGCGGTGCGGAGGTATTTAATTATCCCTGGGATACCTGGTCAAGACTCCACCCGGATGATGACTGGTATATATTTCAGGGAGTAAGATATGTTGATACGGTTCACGCCAATTCTCCATCAACATATATGGATGACCTTCTCGGTTATCCGAATATACCCGGAATAGTTAACGGTTTTGACTGGTACAGAATTACAGGAGGGAGACAGGATTATATGACGTATTTCCACGGCGCACGAGAAGTAACGCTTGAAATTTCATCCACGAAATTACCCAGTCCTTCAATGCTGCCAACATACTGGAATTATAACGCCAAATCATTTATCAATTATATTACTCAAAGTTTATACGGAGTCAGAGGAATAATAAGGGACTCCCTGACAGGCCAACCGGTTAAAACAAAGGTTAGAGTTACAGGAAAAGAAATTGCCGACAGCACCTGGATAAGTTCAGATTCTATAACTGGAAATTACAACCGCCTGATTAAAAACGGAACATATACATTTAACTTTTCGGCTCCGAATTATGTCACAAAAACCGTTACAGGTGTTTACGTAAAAAATGATTCAACGACAATTCTAAATGTTTTGCTTCGTCCTGTTGCCACATCCGTTATAATTAATAATCCAAACGTTGATGACTATTCACTGATGCAGAATTACCCGAACCCCTTCAATTCAATTACAAAAATACAGTTACAAGTTGCAAGTTACAAGTTTGTAAAGTTAGTTGTATTTGATATAACGGGAAAAGAAGTTGCAGTGCTAATAAATAAGGAACTTCAGGCAGGAACGTATGAAGTGAGATTTGATGCGAAGCATTTATCGAGCGGAATATATTTTTATAAATTAACCGCTGGCGAATTTTCGGAAATGCGGAAAATGATTTATTTAAAATAATGCTCAGTGAATAAAACATTACAGAATAAACTTATAGCCCAACAACATTAATCCTTTTGTTTTAAAATTCTGCGCAAATAGGCAAATAATTTGTATTACTCATTTTTGACAGAAAAGACACTAATAAATTTTCACGAAATACACATAAAGATTTGTTATAATATTCGTATTAGAAATTTCTGCCCCATTGCGTCATTGCAAGATATTCGTGACACGCAGTCCCGTATTGACCGCGTTGAATAAAAATTCCGGTGCCGAAGAAATATGAATCCGGAACACAAAATTTCCTTTACCTGCATTATATAATTTCCACCCGGTTTACATCTTAAAGGTGTTATCTTTATAGCATATTTCATTTTATATTTTGTTGTTATATTTGTTAGTATATGCAGAAAAAATATATATTCTATATCGCACTGATTGCTTTATTTATATATGCATTTTATGAAATTATTTGCATCGTGCTCTTCAAAGTCTCACCCGGACTGCCCCTTGACGACGTTTACATTCATCTGAAATATGCTCTGAATTTTACAACAGGACATATTTTTGAATACAATAAAGGCGAACCGCTGCCCGGTTCTACATCTCCGCTGTGGGTTTTGCTGCTTTCTGTATTTTATCTGTTTACCTCAAACGGAATCCTGTTTTCAAAAATTTTGTCAATATTGTTTCATCTGTTAACTACAGCGAGTTTGTTTTACTTGTCTGTTTATTTATTTAAAAATATCAAATCTCTGGAAGTTTACAGAGCAAAATTTGTTGTTCTGTTGTCATTTTTTATAACAACCGCTTTTATTTTTACGGGCAGAGGATTATGGGCGGGACTTTCGGGAATGGAAACAATGCTTTTCTCCTTTCTGCTGACAGCAAGCATATATTTTCACTTAAAATTTCTTGAAACAAAAGTACCGGAGGTCGCAGAATTCCTCTCACTTGGCT
Source organism: uncultured Ignavibacteriaceae bacterium (assembly GCA_964459055.1). Taxonomy (GTDB): domain Bacteria; phylum Bacteroidota; class Ignavibacteria; order Tepidaquicellales; family Tepidaquicellaceae; genus Tepidaquicella. Next base: position 5,566 of record CAYWMV010000137.1, read on the forward strand.
TGTTGTCCTTAACAAGACCTGAAGGTTATCTGATATTCCTGATTTTGTTTTCGGACATAATTTTCTTTCGTTTTAGAAATAAAGAAATAAAATTAAATTACAGGAAATTAATCCCGGGATTAATAATCTATATCCTGATAGCATTGCCTTACCCGTTATTTTCTTACTATACTACCGGTTCTCTTTTCCCGACAACATTCAATGCCGTTAACGTGAGAACGGGAAATTATCAGTCTTTTAATTACATCAGAATAATGTCAACATATCTCATAAGGGATAATACAATTATAGCAATACTTTACTTTGTAAACATCATTTTCGCCATATTCAATTTTAAAAAATATTTTAACGGATATTCGTTATTAAGGGTATTAAATTTAATTGTCATCGTATTTCCGTTGCTTTCCGCAATTATATTTCCCGTATGGAGACATCACGGAAGATATTTAATCCCTGTTATTCCGGTTTTATTACTTAATTCTTTCATTACCGCTTTGCTGATTACCGAAAAAATTAAATCGGTAAAATTGAGATTAAGGACTTCAACTGTCCTCGGTTTAATGATAATAATATCCGCAATTCCCTATTTCCTGATATTTGCAAAACATTACGCACAGAATATTGATAATATAAACGAGATGCAGGTGAAAGCTGGTTACTGGATAAGAGACAATCTGAAAAACAATATCAGAATCGGATTAAACGACATTGGTGCAATCCAGTATATTGCGGATACTAAGATAACCGATTTATCGGGAATAATATCTCCCCGGCTTGTTGAGTTCAGAAATCTGGAATATAATGAAAAAGCAGATTCAGTGTATAATTATCTGAAGCGAACAGACACGAGGTATCTTTGTATTTTTAATGAATGGAATACAGAACTCGTAAGCAAATACGGTGACAGACTGAAATTAATAGAGACGTTTGCCATACCAAACAACATAACCTGCGGGAGCGATAAAATGTTTTTATACAAGATTTTATATTAGAAATCATAAATGAGATTAAAATTAATTATATTGTTTATTTTGTTGACGGTTTTTTCAGATTCTCACACACAAATTGTGAATATACTTGACAGTCTGAAAA
>CAYWMV010000138.1:0-6586 GCA_964459055.1 uncultured Ignavibacteriaceae bacterium
AAACAACAGACGGCGGGAACAACTGGCAGGCAAAACATAAAATTTATAACTACAATCTGGAATCAATATATTTTGTATCGCAGGACACGGGCTGGATTGCGGGATACAAGAGCACTCCGCCGAGAACAGGGATGATTATTAAAACGGCAAACGGCGGAAATAACTGGACAACGCAGTATAATGTTGTATCGGATACGGCTTCGCTGGAAACTGTTTTCTTCACATCCAATTCCACAGGCTGGAGTGCCGGCTGGTGGGACAGAATACTGAAAACGACAAACAGCGGTGTGAACTGGATAATGCAGACAAAGGTAACGAACAATGCTTATCTGAACTCTGTACATTTCTGCAATTCAAATACCGGTTACATCGGCGGCTGGTATAAAACCGTGCTGAAAACCACAAACGGCGGAGTGAACTGGACCAACTTATCGGGAAACATTCCCATTACAGGCTCATTAAACTTTGAAGATATATTTTTTCCGAATACGGAAACAGGATGGGCTGTCGGAAGTAATAAAATACTCAGAACGACAAACGGCGGATTGAACTGGGATAACCAGTCAACGGGAACTTCCACCGTACATTTTTCTGCATTTTTTGTGAATGAAAACACCGGTTACATAGCAGGAAGTACGGGTACAATTTTTAAAACAACAAACGGCGGACTCACCTTCCTTTCAAAAATTGAAAATCCTGTTCCGGTTGAGTATTATTTATCTCAAAATTACCCGAACCCCTTCAACTCAGTTACAAGTATAAAGTTTTCTGTCCCCCTTTGGAGGGGGTTAGGGGGAGGATTTGTTGTACTGAAAGTGTATGATTTACTGGGGAGGGAGATAGCTACACTTGTGAATGAAAGGCCAGAGCCGGGAACTTATTTAGTTAGATTTGACGTCGGCGATTTACCGAGCGGACTATATTTCTATCAGTTAAAAACAGACAATTTTATTGAAACCAAAAAATTAATCATACTCAAATGAAAAACACAATCCTGATTTTAGTTTTTATTATTGTACATTGTACATTGAACATTGAAGATTGTATGTGCCAGTGGCAGTCCGATTACCGGCTAACTTACGATACTAATATTTCTAATACTTCTTCAAATAATTCGTGGTGTATAGCAGCAAATGCTGAGATTATGCATGTTGTATGGTATGATTTTCGTAATGGTGATGAGGAAATTTATTATAAACGCTCTCCCGATGCAGGTATTAGCTGGGGAACAGACAAACGTTTGACTTACAGTGGCGGTAGTGCAATTTTCCCCTCTATATCAATTTCCGGTTCATTCATTCATGTTGTATGGCAGGATGATCGTGACGGGAATACTGAAATCTATCATAAACGTTCTACCGATGGTGGTCTGAACTGGGGAAGTGATACACGGTTAACTAATAATACGTCAGGCTCGCTTTCTCCTGTAATATCAGTTTATGGTTCTGTTGTAAATGTAGTATGGGCTGACTACCGTGATGGAAACTTTGAAATATATTATAAGCGTTCACCCGACGATGGTGTAAGTTGGGGACAGGATAAGCGTTTAACAAATAATACATCTAATTCTATGGCTACGTCAATCTCAGTATCAGGTTCAATAGTAAGTGTTGTTTGGTCTGATAACCGTGAAGGCAACAATGAAATCTATTATAAACGTTCTGCTGATGGCGGAATAAACTGGGGAACAGATACACGATTGACTAATAATACAAACAATTCAGCAAATCCCTGTGTTTATGCCTCCGGTTCAATTGTAAATGTTGTATGGATTGACAATCGCGACGGGAATTATGAAATATATTATAAGCGTTCATCAAATGAAGGAATAACCTGGGGAAGCGATGTTCGGTTAACAAATAATTCTTACAATTCTTTTTCTCCTAATATTACTGCATCAGCACAGTTAATACATATTGTTTGGCAAGATGAGCGTAATGGGAATGAAGAAATATACTACAAACGTTCAACGGACGGAGGGATAAACTGGATGGCAGATATACGTCTGACGTCAAATACGGCTTCATCTACTCATCCGTCTGTTTCAATTTCAGGTTCGGCAGTTAATATTGTATGGATTGATAAACGTAACGGAAATAATGAAATATATTTTAAAAGAAATCCGACCGGAAATGTGGGAATAAAAAACATCAGTTCAGAAATACCTGAGAAATTTGAACTCGGACAGAACTATCCGAATCCGTTCAATTCAATGACAAATGTTAAATTTCAAATGTTAAATGCAGAGAATGCGAAAATTCTTGTTTTTGATTTGCTGGGGCGGGAGGTTGCGATATTGGTGAATGAGAAACTAGAAGCAGGTACGTATGAAGTTAGATTTGACGCGGGTAGTTTACCAAGCGGGATATATTTCTATCAATTAAAAGCCGAAAATTTTATTGAAACGAAAAAACTAATCATACTTAAATGAATATTGAACTGAGAATATTTGAAAGTGTAATTTCATTCGCTGTTTTAGTGGGAATTGTTTATGTGCTGAAGGTTAAGAACTTCTTTTCGGAAGATGAAGGCAAAAGTTTTTCGAAACTGCTTATTGACCTTGTTCTGCCTGCGACGATATTTTTCCAGCTTGCCTCACATCAGATTTCAGGAAGCCAGTTTATTTTGATTTTAATAATGTTGTTTTCAGGCCTGATTACGATGTCCCTGTCCTATCTTATTGCAAGATTAATTACAAAGGATAGGCAAAAAATTGGTGCATTTATGATTTCATCGAGTTTCGGTTCCTCGGCATTGCTCGGATATCCTCTTATCAAAATGGTATTTCCCGATAATCCGGACGCTATGACAGATGCAGTTCTTATAAGTGAAATAGGAGTTGGTTTACCGTTATTCATATTTTGTCCTCTTGTTGCGATGTGGTTTGGAGCTGATAAAGAAGGAGAAATAAAATTATTTCGATTTTTAAAACCTTATTTCAGATCACCTGTGTTTTTCGCTTTGGTTGCGGGAATTTTATTTTCTATAATTAAGATTGATTTCAATAATCCTGTAATGTTACCTGTAGATTCCCTCGCTGAAATTCTAAGTCATGGTGTAGGATTACTTTCTTGCGTTGTACTGGGATTATATCTGAAACCGAAGTCTTTCAAAGGAGTTTTACTGTTGATAATTTTTTCTGCAGTAATCGAGATGGGATTCCAGCCATTCATCGCATCGGTTCAGGCGGATATTTTTGGAGTTAGTGAGGTTCATAAGAAAATACTGGTTTTTATAAGTTCGATGCCGGCTGCCATTCTTGGAACGGTTTTTGCCGTAAAGTATAAATGTGCACCGGAAACCGCTTCAGTTATATCATATTCACATATTATACTTGCTTTATTAACTATTCCGCTAACTAATTTACTGCTTCAGTAATGTGTTGTTTCATAGATATATTGCAAATGTACTTAACAGTTAAAAGTATAATGTTTAAAGTGATAAGTTCCTTCTCCGACCCCCTCTCCCGATTGGAGCAGAATAAACTTCAGGGGACATGCATTTCATTAATAGTGTATGATTTACCGGAAAAAGAAGTGGTAACACTTCTCAATGAGAATTTACAGACGGCAACGTATGATATTAGATTTGTTGCCCGCCTCGGCAGGTCTTCGACTGATTTATCGGGCGGCATTTATTTTTATCAATTGAAAACATCAAATTTTTCAGAAACTAAAAAATTAATTTTACTAAAATGACGTTCTGAAAAAAAATATAAGAGTATTAATTAAATAAAAATATGAAGATAAAAATATTAATTATTGTTTTACTGTTTGCATCTGCCGTTTATCCGCAGACTTCAAACTGGATTTCTATCGGTGCGAACGATAACACACTGACCCGACTTCATTTCAATAATAACGGTGATACATTATATGTGGGAACGATTGAGGGATACAAATTTTACTCTTTGTATTCCACCCAGTGGGTGTCAAAAGATATGACGGGCTGGATTGGAAGAACTGTTTGGGCATTGTCAAGCATCCCCGGAAGATATACAAGAGTTATAACGGGAAGAGTAAATGCATTCTTTAAAGGATACATCGAACTCAACGATAACTTCAGTTTGCAGGGAACCGTTGTCAGAAATTCCCAGGGCGGGAAATTTATGGATATTAAATATTGTCCGGATAATCCCGATACGGTTTTTGCCTGCGGCTTCAGCGATATTACACCGGGCGACCTTGCTAAATCAACTAACGGTGGTGCAAACTGGACTTTACTCTCAGGTTATTTAAATAACGCAATGACCGAAATTGCAATTAATCCCGTTAATAATAATATCATTTATGTTTCCGGTGACGGCAAAATTACAAAGTCAACAAATTACGGTGACACCTGGATTTCTTCATACAACGGTCTGCCTTCTAATCTCGGATGCTATACGGTTACCATTAATCCTTTTAATCCTCAAATATTACTGACGTCAAATGATAACGGTATCTACCGCTCATCTGACGGCGGAGATAACTGGACTCAGGTAAATAGTTCTTCCTGCAGAAGAGTTACTTTTCATCCGAATAATCAGAATATTGCGGCGGCAGTATCTTTTTCGCCATATAAAGTTTTGCTTTCAACCGACGCGGGAATAAACTGGGCTGACTCCACCGGAACATTAATAGGTACAACATTAATTGACCTTGCGTTCAGCAAATATGATAATAATCTTTACGTGGTATCCAATACATCGGGAATTTATAAAAGGTTATTTGTTATTACGGGAATAAGTAAAGTAAATGAAATAATTCCCGATAAGTTTATGCTGGAGCAGAATTATCCGAACCCCTTTAACTCAGTTACAAGTATCAAGTTTAAAGTGACAAGTGTAGGACATCCCGGGAACTCAGGACAGACTGTCACAATTAATGTATTCGATCTGCTCGGGAAAGAAGTTGCAACACTCGTGAATGAAAAACTAGAACCCGGAGAATACAAAATAACATTCAATGCAGGTAATCTGCAAAGCGGAATTTATTTTTATAAATTAACATCAGATAATATTTCATTAACCAAAAAATTAATTTTAATAAAATGAGAAAAACAATTTACATTTTTTTCGTATTATTGATGGTGGGTTTTAATGTAAATGCTCAGTGGAGCGAACAGGTGTCGGGGAGCACGGCAACCCTTACTTCAGTTTATAGTCTCGATAATTCAAACGTATGGGTGTGCGGCTATACAGGAGTCGTACTGAGAACAACAAACGGAGGAGTAAACTGGATAAACTGCACCGGAAACGGTATCCCGACAAATGTTTCATTAATTAATATTACGGGTGTTCCGGGTGTCAGCACTAATGCCCTTACCGCAGGATACAGCGGAAGTAATACGTGGGTCTGGAGAACTACAAACAGCGGAGCAAACTGGACGCAGGTATTTACGGAGGTCGGTTTTATAAATGCAATCTGTATGTTCTCTGCCACAAACGGATTTATGACGGGTGACCCCGCCGGAGACAGATGGTCTCTCTGGAAAACTACTAACGGCGGAGCAAATTGGGATTCTGCAGGTATGTATCTTCCGCAGGTCGGAGCCGAAGCAGGATGGAATAATGCACTGTCCTATGCCTCGTCTAATATCTGGTTTGGAACAAATAATACAAAAATTTATTTTTCAAGTAATAACGGCTCTTCGTGGACAGGACTTCCTACAACAGGCGAACTTAATTCTTATGCTATCTGGTTTCATCCGCAATTAATGGATGGATATGGTTTATTCGGAGGCGGCACTCTCTGGCAAACTTCCAATAACGGTTTGAACTGGACATTGCTGAACTCACTTGGCTCGAGTAATTTCGGCGGCATTACTTCTACACCGCTCCCTGTAAATAATCTGGTTCAGCCCGCCTGGTATGTAAGAACCTCAAATATTATTTATTACAGTTCAAACTTTGGTGCAAACTGGATTGCCGAATATACCAATCCCCTCACAATGCAGTACAGGCATATCAGTATGGCATATCCCGGAAGAGGTTTGTGGGCTGTTGGTACTCTCGGAAAAATTTCCTACCACCCCCCCTGCCGACTGATATAAAGAAAATTACAACTGAAGTACCCGTGCAATATTCGTTAAGTCAGAATTATCCTAATCCGTTCAACTCCTCGACAAACATTAAATTTTCTGTCCCGGAAGTAGGACACTCTTCTCAGATTGTCACCTTAAAAGTCTTCGATTTACAGGGCAAAGAAGTTGCTGTCCTCGTAAACGAAACCTTACAGCCCGGAACCTATCAGGTAAGATTTGATGCCACTAACCTCACATCCGGCGTCTATTTTTATCAGCTGAAAACAGGAGATTATACTGAAACAAAAAAAATGTTAACGATAAAATAACGGAAGTTATTTTATCGTTAATCCCGATAGCAAAGCATATCTAGGCTGCTGATGAGGTAGTGACCAGTTGAAAGTATCTTCCTCATCCGATGAGCCTCGCTCATCGGATGAGGAGCCAATCAATCAATCATCCAATCCCCCAATCAATCAATCATCCAATCCCCCAATCATCCAATCAATCAATCATCCAAGCCCCCCAACAGCCAATCAAACACACATCCCCGCCCCCAACCAACAAAACAAGACATACACCA
>CAYWMV010000139.1:0-6540 GCA_964459055.1 uncultured Ignavibacteriaceae bacterium
ACAACCAATAACCAACAACCAATAACCAACAACCAATAACCAACAACCAATCACCAAATCAATCAATCAATCAATCCTCCAATCTCCCCATCCTCCCATCCTCCCATTCACCCATTCACCCTAACACCCCCCAAGCACCCTCTTCGTCTCAGTCTTCTTCGGCGTATTCTTGCTCTTGAATTCTTCTATTAATTCCGGAATTTTCTTGCTTGCCTTCTCCCGGAACGAAAATGTGACTTCTTCCTGCCTTGAATTAATTTGAATCGGCTTCTTGAAATTAAGTATATTCTCCGTAAAATTGTCTAATCCGCCTTTGAGTATGTATATTTCATCAAACCCTAACTTCTCGCCAATGTATGCCGCTTTCTTCTCCTCTGCTTCGTTCTCCGCTATGAATACACGTTTCTTGTTTTTCAGAAGTAGTATTTTCGTAGCATCTTTTGTGAATAGATTATCAATTGTCATGTTTATCGAATTCGGTAAACTCATTTCTTTATATTTCTCCGGTGAACGGAAATCTATTATCTGAAGATTCCTTTCCTCATCCATTATCCTGAATGCCAACTCGTCGATCGTTATTTCCTTCGGTTTGTACTGCGATATGATTTTCTCGTCCGACGCCTGACCTATTATGTATTCCTGCCTTTCTGGCATTATAAATGCTGATAATCCTATAAATACGGCAAATGCCGCAAGCCCGGCATATAATATTTTGGGCTGAAAATCCGGATTCTTCCTGCCCGTTACTCTCTCTTCGATTTTTGTGGTTACAATGAATGCAACTACCGCCATGAACATCAGCAGAAATGCAAATAAACCCTGTGACATTCCCATAATATCAAATATCCTCGGCGTACCCCAGTTGCCTGCTTTGTATAACCCCTCAAATAACGGATAACCTTCGGCAAATACAAATACTCCTAAAAATCCGCCCGCTACGAATATCATCGCATCAATTTTTCCTATAGCCGCGGCACAGACGCTCGTCCCGGGACAAAATCCTCCTAATATAAATCCTAATCCCATTATTACGCCGCCTAACAGTGCCGACCAGATAAATGTCGGATTTATGTATATCAGATTTAAGTCGAGAAGTCCGAAATGACCTAACGCAATCACGCCTATCATCGCCGTTACTCCTGCCGTGAAAAACACTCTAAGTACTGTAAAATCATAACCATAGAACAGTCCGACTAACTTCTTCGAAGTCGAAAATCCTGCCTGCTCCAATATGAACCCGAACGCAATTCCAATTAAAATCGCAACTACAAAATTTAACTCGTTTCCAATAATATCAGGGACTAATGGTGCCATTTAATTTTTCTCCTTTCTTATATCCATAATTTTCTGAAATAATAAGCAAATGCATACGCACCGCCGAATATCGCCAGCATCGTAATTATTCCTCCCGCCGATAAAACGCCCATTCCGCTTAATGCCGCGCCGCTCGTGCAACCTCTTCCGAACTGTGCACCAAATCCAAATAACGCTCCGCCTAATAATGCGGTCAAAACCCTTATTCTTACAGTCGTTTTCGGCGATCGCTCTAATGTGAAATTCAATCTGTTTGAAATTAATCCCGATACAAACGCTCCGATAACAACGCCGATTACTTCAAACACAAGCCAGCTTTTCAGCGGATTATCGGAATGCTCTCCGAAATATTCCGTGTAATAATGCGTGTTTCCCGTATGCGTCGGAGCAACAGCATCAACGATTGCAATCACACCGCTCTTAACCGCACCGCTTGCTCCGAGCCCCCTGCCGGTAATGAAAATCGTTATAAGAAGCAGTAATCCAAGCAGAAAACCTGCAAGGTACGGATTCATATATTTTGTTTCTTTCATATAATTAAAATTTTAAATTTTATTTTCTGTTTATGATTCTGATTTATTCTCTGTTGATTCATCGGCAATATCGGAACTTGCCTCTTCAATAATTTTTTCATTTTCTGCTTTCTCTTCATAATACTCCTCCTCTTCAATATCTTCATACCCCGTAATCATTGCTTTAAGATTGGATGTTACGGTATGTCCCGTTGTTATAAGATATAAATGTGTTATTATAAAAGCAATCAGCAGAAATGCACCTGCAGTATGAATAATTGCAATCGGGGCAAGTGACTCGATTCTCAATCCTTCAATTTCCGCCTGCTGCGGATAACGGTAATACATGTAAAGCAATCCCGATAATACCATCACGGGTATCACTAGAATTTTCAATCCGAGATACACTAATTTTTGTAAAGGATTAAGTTTACTCAAAACAGATTTTTTTGTAGGATGCGGAGCATTTTTAAATATGCCAAGCAAATAAAAATTTACCTGAGCCCGTAAATTTCTTACTGTCGGTAAATATTGCTTCCATTCACCAGTTGAAAAATGCCAGAAAATCGCAAAGATAATCAGTATGATAAAAGTATAAGCCGCAATGTTATGATATTCAACCGCATTTTGATATCCGAAAAAAACATACGAACCGTGAATTTCAAAACCCGTGGCAGCAAGAAAAAATATTAAAAATGCCTGCATCCAGTGCCAGAATCTTTCAAAACTTTTATATATATAAACTTTTGTCGACATTATTTTTTAGTTTTTTTATTTTTCGATGCTTTTATTCTTAATGAGCCGTGAATTATAACTCCGATTATGGATATGATAATAATACCTTTACCGCCATTGTCAACCAGTTTACTGTAATCTCTGGCGGGCATGTAAAAGTCTTTCAGAGATGCTAACCTGCTGTCATTTCTCGTGTGACATTCAATGCATTTAACGGATTCCTCTTTCGAAGAAACCATGTGATTTACAGGCCAGTACATTTCCGTTTTAATAAATGAAATCTCTCCGCTGAAAGGTAAATTCACATCTTTCATTCCTATTTCAGATGAACGCTTCCAGTTAAAATCCATCCAGAACGCCCCTTCTCCCTTCGAATCCGCAAATAATTTCGGCTGTATCAGAATCTTGTTTACAGGGTCAAACGGTTGAACTGCCCTGTGTATTTTTACCGGAACGATTTTGGACTCTCTGTTGTCATAAGAACCTTTGAGTTTATTTAATATTAATGGAGTTGTTGTATCTGTAATTATATCTCCTAAAAGATAGTGTTCAGCCGTTCCGTTGAACCATACATATTCCGGTTTTAAATTTCTCTCCCATTTGAATGAACCCTTTATTGAAAGGTATGTATGATTACCTAAAGAGTCGTCTTCTTCATAAGGTTCTCCGTTTTTTAATTTACCCGCAGTTGACCAGTCCCATTCGGTTTTTGTCGAATTGACTTTAGCATATATAGGAATATGACAGGACTGACAGGCAACTTTTAAATTATGCTCATTTAATATTTCATCCTCGTGCGGAGTCTCTGTATGACACTGCTCGCAGGTAGAACGGTTCCTGTTCATCGAAGATAAAGAATAAATTTTTCCGAGCATTACGTGATTCTCGGTTTTATGGCAATCGGTACAAACCAAATTGGAACCATCTGTCCCCATATGAATGTCAATTTCTTTTGTCGGTTCGAACATTGCTTCTTCCAGATCACCGTGTTTTACATTGTTCCCGCCACCTCCAAAAAAGTGACATACGCCGCAGTTCGAGCGTTTCGGGCTTCCGACTTTTCTTGCTATATTCCCGAAATCAATATCCATATCCGGAAGTCCGCCCTGTTCGTTATCTTTCAAATAAGTCTCTGTGTTATCATGACATACCATGCAATCAATGTTTTTCTCGTCGGTGTAGCCTGAAAGTTTTTCATTAACTGCATAACCGATGTGACATTTCCCGCAGCTTTTTTCATTTCCCTTCACACCTATGCAGAAATTATTTACCGCATTTTTCTTGCCGATTGAGACGATTCCTCTCCCTTCAATGTATTCCTGCCTTTCCCAGTTCCAGTGATTGGACTGCATCACCTCAATGTGAGACTGATTGTGACATCCGATACAGGCTTCAGTCACTTCCCCGGGTGAGGTGAAATTTTTATTCAGCACGTCGAATTTGGAATGGTCAGCCGATAATTTCTTTTTCTTTGAAAAGTCATATTTTAATTCCGTTAATTTATCCTCTTCAATATTTCTTGACTTCAGAAAGGTTATTACTCCTATCGAGGACACGATTAACAGAATTATTATTATTACAATTTTTCGCATAATATTTATTATAATCTTTTTATTGTATTATTTATTTGTTATCCATTGTTTAAAAGAGTTGACCAAAAGAGTTAATGATTTAATTAAATCATTTTTGTCCTTATCGTCAATTTCATTCAATAAGTTTTTATGAAACCCGATGTGACTTTCATACACATTCTTAACAAAACCTTTGCTTTTTTGCGATAGATACAACTTTATGTTTCTTTTGTCCTGAAAATCTGTTTTTTTAATTATCAGATTTTTTTTCCGTAATGAATCCACAAGGTGAGTAATTCTGCCCGGAGTCAGGTTCATCATTTCGCATAATTCTTTTACAGTGTAAGGGTCTTTAAAAACAAATAATTTCAGAAGTCTGAATTCTCCCGGTGACAAATTAAATCCGGAGGCAAAATGCTCTTCCTTAATTGTGCACATCCTCGTAAGGTCACATAATAATTCGGCAGTTGATTCAACGAAATCTTTTGTATGAGGGATGCTTTTAGCCAATAAATTATTACTTTATACCCTAAAATAATATTATCTGTTTAAAAAAGCAATTATCAAAATTAATCAGAATTTTAAAAAGGCGGTATTTGGTAAGTTGACTTTATTCTTTCCTAAATTTTATTTTGCAATAAAACAGGATAAATGAATTTCTGATTTTCCCTGAAAATTGAATGTTGACAAAAAAATTCTTGTTCGGTATTTTAAGGTCTTAAATTAATGAAAAACGATTTAATTTATGAAAGAACTCTGGGATAAAAAATACACTGCTCCGGAATATATTTACGGTAAGAATCCGAACGAATATTTTAAGAATGTCATTGATACTTTAGAACCGGGAAAATTATTGCTGCCTTCAGAGGGGGAGGGGAGAAATGCGGTTTATGCAGCCAATAAGGGATGGAGTGTGACGGCACTTGATTTCAGCATTAAAGCAAAAGAAAAAGCCCTGAAATTAGCCTTTGAAAATAATGTCAGTATTAGTTACATAATTACAGAAGTTGAAAAATATAATTTCCCGGAATCTGAATTTGATGTTATTGGTTTGATTTATGCTCACTATCCTCCTGACCTCCGGACTTTAATTCACAGTTCAGTAGTTAAATCTCTGAAACAGGGTGGAACATTAATTCTTGAAGCATTCAATAAAAAACAGATTAATAACGGAACCGGGGGTCCAAAGGAATTACCGCTGTTATACAATACTGAAATTCTGCAGAATGACTTTCTGAAATTGCATATTTTGGAAATTAAAGAACTTGAAACCGGTCTCAGCGAGGGAAAACATCATAATGGCAAAGCAGATATAATACGTCTTCTCGCCCTAAGAAATGATGTTTCTTAATGCACATTGGCTATCATTTGCATAGGTTATCCGGCAAATTTATTACAGGAAATTCGTAAAAAATGTCGGAATTGCTATTTGTTTTTGCTTGAAACCATAATATTTCTCTCGAAATGTTTTTCGGCACGGTTATTGCATTATTATTATAAAAAAATGAAAGGAATTTTAAAAATGAAAAAAATATTATTTCTGTCGGTGGTTGTTATGCTTGGCTTCGGCTTTTCATATATTAACAGTGACTCGGGTGTTATGAATAATGTTGCTCCTTTTGATACATCCTATTGCAGAGCAGTTGATTTACCAAAACAGGATATTTCTAAGGATGAAGAAAGTGAACTGAAATATATGCGGGAAGAGGAAAAAATGGCTCACGATTTTTACGTTGTAATGTATGAAAAATGGGGACTCCGTCCGTTTAGTAATATTTCAAAGGCAGAACAAAGACATATGTCTGTTGTTAAGTCAATGCTGGACAAATATTCCATAGAAGACCCGATTAGTGATATGACTCCGGGAATTTTTTCAAACAATGACATTAAAGAGCTTTATAATAACTTACTTGAGCAAGGTAACAAATCGGCAATTGATGCTCTGAAAGCAGGAGCAGAAATTGAAGAAGTTGATATTGTTGACCTGATGAAAGCAATTGATAATACCGACAATAAAGACCTTAAATTGGTCTATAATAACATTATGAACGGCTCATATAATCATCTTCGTGCATTCGTCAGGGTTCTTGACAGAAGGGGAGTTGAATATGTTCCGAAACACCTCGACAAAAATTTGTTTGATGAAATTATAAACAATTAATTCTGATTAATAATATTACGTTTTTGTGTTTTTATTAACGATTTATTAAGAAAAAATGCCTGCTCGGATGTTCCGCGCAGGCATTTTTGTTATATAATTCCTTAAATCAGAAACTCCACTGGAACGAAATATGACCTAACAATGTGCCTAACTTACTTGTACTTCCGCTGAATTCAGACTGCAGAAGACTTGGATTCTCCGCTGTGAGTTCTTTGTTCAGTCCTGTTTCAATTCCGAGATTAACTTT
>CAYWMV010000140.1:0-6540 GCA_964459055.1 uncultured Ignavibacteriaceae bacterium
CGGACAAAATCTCCCGCCCTCATCTTATAGAAATATATCCCGCTTGAAAGTTCACTGCCGTCAAATGAAACAATATAACTTCCCGCATCCTTATACTCATTCACAAGCGTTCTCACCTCTTTGCCCAATAAGTCATATACAATTAACTTTACAAACTTTGAACTTTGAACTTGAAACTGAATTTTTGTCATTGAGTTGAACGGGTTCGGATAGTTCTGCTCAAGCGAATATGAAGCAGGAATTTCCGTACTCAAAGTTTTAATGCCAATCGTAAAATTAGTGTTATAAAAATTTCTTGCAATATCGGAAAGTTCTTTCAGTTTAGTCACTGAATTTAAATTGCTGTTTCCGCGTGCTATCAACTGACACAAAACTATTCTTTGTGTATCTCCGGGCATCACTGTAATTGATTCATCGCCGGTGTTCATAATTAATCTGACATCTCGCCCGGATAAAGGGTAATTAATCTGACCTGTTGAATCGAGATTGCAATTATAAATAACTCCTTTTGGCTCTGTCCATCCTACATTAGTTTCAGGGTCTCCGGAAAAAATAAATTTGGTTTTTTTAGGAGGATTGTATGTCGGGTCAAGCCAGGCAGTTGAATCTGCTTTAAAACCTTTCATATTTAAATAAGCAGGATACGGCTCACCGTTAGTTTCACGCATACACACTCCGGTATATTTAATAGTGGTAACAAATGAAGTCATATCATACTGTTTTTGAGGAGTAATGTACATATTATAAGCACCCTTTAAAAGCAATAAACCAAACGCAGGCGGACTCTGCCCGTAAATCTGGTCATCATTATCCGCGTTATATCCAAATGCAAGGTCTCTTGCAGTATCGCATCCGATATAATCATCAATAGCATCGCCTATATCCACATCTGCAAATAGTGAAAAGAAGGTATTTGTCCAGGGCGAAACACCTTTATTTATAACATCAAATCTGACAAACTGCATATCGGCATAAGACGGCTGAGAGTATGACCAGGCAGTGAGATGAAGCTCTGCATAAAGCGGAAAAGTTCCACCGCCTGAACCTTCGCCCGGATTGTGTGATTCCTGAAATCCGTCAGTAAGACACATAAAAACAGTCTGCGAGGCATTCTTCACTCCCGGAGTATCAATCATCGGCTCATAATTCCCGCTCATATTTACATCAACATAAGGCGCTCCGTAAGGGACCATCAAGCCCCAGTTCTGCCAATCAGGATTGCTTAAATGCGAATCACCTCGTCTGACAGTATATACTTTAAAGTTTGCATTTGAAGCCGCAACTCCGTTATTACAATATCCCGGAAAGTATTCTCCGCAATATGTACACATTGCCTGCCGTAACTGTCCGTTGACTTTTGCCGCAGTGGAAAGTCCTGATGTGAAGTTTGCAAATTTATTTGAACCTTTGGGCCATTCAAAACCGGGTGTGTTAGTGTACCTTATGTTTTGGTCAAAAATTCCCGAAGTACAGAAAAAAGATTCTATATTGTTCATATCAAGAATTTTATAAAGATATGAACTGTCAATATCTTTTCTTAATATTGTTCCCGAATCCCCGACAATGACGCTTCCCGGTGAATGATTATTATCCGGTTGCAAATCCTGTATTGAATTTAGTTTTCGTGAATATGGATTTAAATAATTAATCCAGTTAACTCCCTGATTTAAACTGTATTTTATAGTACCGCCGTTCCCGGCTGTAAAATATTTAAATACGGAAAACAAGTCCGAACTCGTACCGCTGTTAAGTTGGGTCCAGTTCAATCCGAGATTTGTTGACTTAAGAATAACACCGCCCGCTCCGCAAACAATCGCACTGCTGTCTATGTATGTATTAACCGAATATAAGTTATTAGTAACGCCGGAATTTACAACAGTCCAGTTATCTCCCTTGTTAGTTGTCCTTAAAATCATTCCGTTATTTCCCACAATTAAGCCGAAAATAAAACTCAAACTAACCTGATTAAGTTTCTCCGTAACACCTGAATTAACTACTTCCCAATTGCTCCAGTTAAATCCGGAAGAAGCAGTTGACCTGACAATTGTTCCGTAATCTCCTACCGCAATTCTGTATCTTGGAGTCCCAAAATAACTGATATTAACTCCGTTAAGATTAACCGAAACAGGACTAACCTGCTCTGTAAAAGAACTATCCGGATAAATTGCATAAATAATTTTCCCGTTATCACCGACTATTGTGATTAAATTATTTGACACACTCGACACATATGAACTAACCGCATTGTAATTATAAGCAGGAATATTTTGTATCTGACTGAAAGTTAAACCCCCGTTATTTGTTCTTAAAACCGTTCCGTTATCGCCAACGGCTAAATGCCCGATTATATGATTTAAATTATAAACAACAGGCGAAGGAACAAGTTTATAATAATAATAATAAAGTGAAGGTTGCGAATATAAAACTGATGGGGATATCAACAATAAAACCGCAATCACCCTTAAAATTATTTTTCTCATAATTTTTTTTAAAATTTAATTTTACTTAATAAAAAATACAACTCAATAAAAGAGTACTGAATATATAAATTTTTCACGTGCACTTACAATAATAATTAAAAGCATTTTTTAATCTTTATTTTATCATCCCACAAATTTTCTTGTTTTAACAATCTTATCGTTTATTTCTATCCTGTAAAAATAAATTTCGCTTGTTTGTTATTTTCATATCTTATTTATATTACTTAAGTTGACCGTTTGTACTCATAATATATTGTAATATCATACATTTACAACCCATGACTTTAGTCGTGGGGATTCGAATAAAATCCAATGTTTTTAACCGTTTTAACGGTTTCTTAATCTCATTGCGGTCAACTTGAGTTATATTACTTAATCAGAATTAATTTTTTTGTTTTACTGTATCCTTTTACCTTCATCCTGTTGAAATATACGTCGTTCCGATAAATCGGAATTTCCGCTTCGCTTCAACTTGTTATTTTATTAAAACACATTTCTTTGTATTTATAAAACCGTTTGCTTCCATTCGGAAAAAGTAAATTCCCGAGGGCAAATCTCCGGCATCAAACCTCACCGCATAAGTTCCCGCCTGCTTATACTCATTCACAAGCGTCCTCACTTCTCTCCCTAATAAATCAAACACCTTTATTTCCACAATCCCCGCCATTGAACATTGAAACTTGAACATTGTAGATTGATTAAACGGATTCGGATAGTTCTGCCACAAATTAAATTCTTCAGGCACTTCCCTGCTTATTTGTTTTATTCCTACATTTATCTCTCCGCCGGTTTTTGTTCTCAGTAATGCACCTCCGCCTCCAAATGCCATTCCGTAAGTTGTATCATAAAAATCTATCTTGACTAACCAATACAATATTTGTGAAAATGCCTTTTGCTCCTGCCAGTTTATTCCGCCGTTAGTAGATTTGAAAATTCTTGCAAATTCTCCTGTTACATATACTGTCTGCGGACTAACAAACTTCATAGTTCTTGCTCCAAATCCGGATGGGGCGAACGGATAGGTCAATGAATCCCAACTTATACCGCCATTTGTCGTTCTGGAGTAATATGGTATTGCGCTTACAATTCCTATATCACTGTTGTAAAATTCTATAAATGTTGTTGAAATATTTTTAATAAACTGCCAGTTATATCCTCCGTTTGTTGTTTTATATAATGCTGTTCCCGGATGCGAATATATTGAGGATAAATATCCCGTATTTTCATTTACGAATTTCATTGCCCTTGGTACATCACTGTTTATTAATACCGAATCCCAGTTTGCTCCGGAGTTTTCTGATATGTATAGTTTATTTACTGCTGAATCCTGTATTATTATTTTATTGTTTATGTAATTTACTCCGAGTTTGCCGCCGATGCCAACTGTCTTTGGTATCCAGATATTACCGCCGTTTGTCGTAAGCAGTATCTTTCCATCCGAGCCGACTGCTATTCCCTTTAATGAGTCGGAAAAATCTATTGACGTAAGTGAATATTGATTATCGGAAAATACCTGATGAAAATCGTCTCCGAAATTCGTTGACCTGAATATCTTCTGCCCTGTTATTACAAACAATGTATTTCTGTTGCATAGTGTAAAATCCTTGCTTTCAGGAAAATAGTTTCTTGATATCTTTGACCAGTTTACTCCTTTGTTTGTGCTTTTCCAGATGTGCATATCAACATTATTGAATAATGTTGAATAACAAGTGTTTGAGTCTGCAAAGGTAATAAAGTAACCCAATGAATCTCCGGCGTTCCTTTGATGCCATGTCAATCCGAAATCTGTTGAATAATATTTCTGAATATTAATAAAATCTCCGTAAAACGCTCCTGTTCCGCTTTGGTTTGGGTAATGTATCCAGTTTATTCCCCCGTTTGTTGTTCTGTAGGAACCTTTATCAAATGATACACAAAATCCGGTATTCTCATTCTTAAACATTATACTTGTAAAATTTGTATTTGAAGCAACAGGATGAACATTAATAGCAAACCAGTTCTCACCGTAGTTTGTTGTCTTTAATACTAAACTATCAGGTCCGCCAATAAAACCTATACTGTCATTTATAAACATTATTGTGCTCAAGTAATTTGGGTATGACGACACCTCTTTTCTTGTCCAGGTATTTCCCCTGTCCGTTGATTTTAAATATGCAAATTTGTGAATTGCATAAATTGTGTTTTCATTATATCTGTATAATTTATCTACAGAGCCGTTTAATCCTGTGTTGTAGATTTCCTGCCAGTTCGAACCTTTGTCTGTCGTTCTCAATATTCCAACATTGATATAATCAGAAGCATTGGTTACTAACCATGTATTTTCATCAAGCATTAAGCAACTTCGTAAAGCCGTTGGCAATGGGTAGGGCACCCGTGATGTCCAGTTCAATCCTCCGTTTGTTGTATTTAACACTGTTCCGCCATAATATGTTACTGCTATCCCTGTATTTGCATTTATAAATGACATTGACATTATAATCTGACCTGTAGGATATGGATTTATATATTCCCATCCCTGCTGGGATTTTGCTTTATTTGTTATTACAAGAACAATTATTACTAATATAATTTTTGTTATTTTCATATCTTATTTATATTACTTTATCAAAATTAATTTCTTTGTTCCCGTATATTCTCCCGTACTCATCCTGTAAAAATAAATATTTCCTTCCGTAAAATTTTTAATGGAAGCCTGACAATAAATTCCGATGGACAATTGCATCGAGAGAACTCTTTTAAAGGTAGAAGACCTGTCGTCGCGGATAGATGTCTGCCATTAAGAAAATCAAAACTTATCTCGTATTTTCCGGTATGTCCGCTTAAAGCGGATTCCTCCACAAGTCCTGAAATCATTCTACCTGTTATATCCTTAATATTGAAATTGAACTTTTTCTGAAAAAAAAATAAAATATGATAAACAATAATGAAATTATTGTATAAATCATTTTTGCACCCGATATTGTCAGTTGAAAATTTTCTTCCTTTTCCTCTCCTTTTCTTCCTGTCATCTCAATTTTAGTTTTTACGCTTATTTAAACAATGAGTGTGTTACAAATTACACTCCTTTATAAATAATTAAACCCGGTATTTCTAATGCGATGATGTTCTATATGTCTTGTACCGCATCAATTATTATTCTCCTGTTCACTTGCTTTTTCAATTTACAAAAAATAAATAATTTTTAATACAAAATAATAAAGGGTGAGGCTTCTCCGGGTTTCACCTGTAAGACGGAGCATTTTATTTATTGTCCCGCTCCTGATAGGTTTTTCCTCACCCTTCTGTTTATTAATCCCTTCCTCTGAAATAATATATTCCTTATTTCTCTCCGGTTTTTATATCACATCCGCCTTATCTAATTACTTGACAAGGACCATTCTCCTCACCTGAACAAAGTCTCCTGCCTCCATCCTGTAAAAATAAATCCCGCTCGAAAGTTTGCTACCATCAAATGAAACAATATAACTACCCGCCTGCTTGAATTCGTTAACGATGTTCTTAACTTCTCTGCCCAAAACATCATACACTTTAAGACTTACAAGTCCTGACTTTGGAATTGTAAACTGAATATTTGTTGTCGGATTAAACGGATTGGGATAATTCTGGCTTAATTCGTATTTTTCAGGTGTGATACTGTTAATTTCAGATTTTACGGCTCCGGTGTTCTTTATTCCTGATATCGTCATTAAATCATTGAATCTTCTTTCCTCTTTCTGCTTATCAGTCATACCTCTTAATGTTATAAGATTCGTTGATGCAGTTCTGTTCATTTCTTTTCTGTTATCCAGTTCTGCTTTTCGTGTCATAAATTTTTCTTTTTCAATATTTCCGGCTCTGCTGAGTTCTTTGTTTAGATTTTCTTCTTTTGAGGAATATTCATCGTTCACTTTTTTGTAGGTTTTCATTAATCGGTTTCTTAGCGGGTCTCCTTTGAATTTCTTTTCGATTATTTTGCTTATTATATCAATATATTTTGTCATTTCATCTTCAGATTTGAATTCCTTCATACTTCCGCCTTGTCCGTATAATGCTTCCAGTTCAGTGTAATCCCAACTTGCCA
>CAYWMV010000141.1:0-6518 GCA_964459055.1 uncultured Ignavibacteriaceae bacterium
CGCTGTTATCTTTTAATTTCTTTATTATTTTATCGTAATTTCCGTCAACTTTCTCTCTGTAAATACTTTGAGATACAGGTATAATACTATACAAGGATGAAAGTATATTTCCAAAATGTTCTTCATCAAATCTGTATTGAAAAAATGTCTTTCCTCCATTTTTATACTGGTCTGAATAAATATTGTTGTCAATCCATTCCTCTGAATATTTTTCCGATACAGGAAATGAAAGATAAACTATACCTCCCGGTCTTGTTACTCTGAGCATTTCCTCAACGGCTTTTGTGTATTTTTTGTAAATATGCTCTATGACACTGATTGAAAATACTAAATCAAAAGTATTATCCTCGAACGATAAACAAGTTGCATCTTCGGTTTTAAATTTTAAATTCTTATTTTCCTTAATGAACTGTGATTCTGAATTATTAATATCTGTTTTTAATATTTTGTTTTTTTTCGACATGATATATGAAAGAATAAACGGTGATGAAACATCAAGAATGTTTAAATTCATTCCGGAATTATTATTTTTAAGATATTTCAACAAATAGTTAAATTCCCAGTATCTTACAGAATCTGCGGGTTTAAAAAAAATTTTAAAAGCGGTTTTTAAAGGTAATTTATATAAAATAGAATAGATTTTTAATATTAATTTAATTTTATCGGAATTAGTGATTGTCATATATCCTGGACAAATTTAGAAGTTAAATAATTTTTTCCTGTATACTCTAAACCTTTCATTGATGTCTTCTGATATTTTTAAAATAATAGTTAAAATCAAAAATATAATGATTAAAATAAGACTACGTACAAATATATCGGCATATACATTTAAAATAAATGGAATATTATCGCTTACTAAATATGAAAAAGTTGCAATGAAAATTATAAGGAGTTGCTTATAATTTATAGGCTGCATTTTATATTTTACTGCAAGAAATACCCATCTGAATATGTTAAAGATTAAATATGATAATACAAAAGCATAAGCAGCTCCTATTGCACCATATACAGGAATAAGTAATAAATTAGCAACTATTCCTGACAATATTAAAACAATTGTAAATATAGTATTATATTTGTATTTGGGTGAATTCACGATTATTTCTCCGTTCAGTCCGGCAATTATGTCAACTAAGATACCAATACCAATTATTATAAAGAAAACAAAATTCTGAGTATAAACTGGATTTTTCAAAAAGTAGAAAAAGTTATACCTGTTAATAATAATTGCAAGATATATCAATAGTCCAAATATAAGTTGTATAATTGATGTCCTTTTATATAAATCATTAATCTGATCAAGAGTGTTATTTTTAAATGCGGTGGCAATAATCGGTACAGCTATTTTTGACATTGCACGTGTAGGGATATAAATTATTGACCCCAAATAGTAATACAAATTATACACACCTACCATAGATAGTCCCACCATCGAACCAATCATCAATGCGTGAATTCTCACCCCCGTTTGCATTGCCGCTCCCGTTATCAATGAATAAGACCCATAAATTAATAATTCCTTTAATTTTCCTAATTTTATTTCGGAAAAATAAAATTTGAAAGAAAATTCATTTGAAATTAAAATTTGTACCAACATTGCAATTACACATATAAGAAAAATCAAGATGTAGAAAATTATAAAACCATGAAAATCTAAAAGCCCGGTGATAAATAATACTATTCCAAATGTCGTTAATATTCTCAACAGGACTTCTCTGATAAAAGTCGGAAAAATCGTTCTGAAAATTACTCTCGCAATTATTTCAAATAAGGTAAATAAAAGTGTGAAAAGTGAAAATGGAATAATGATATAATAATAATCTGTAAATGAAGATGAATTTTCTATATAAGCTGATATTATAAGCGGTTTAAATAAAAGATACAAAATCGCTACGACCGCATAGCCGCTAAAAGCAATAAGAAAAACATAAATCAGAAAACCCCCATGCTTTTTATCTTCAGTTTTATAAAACGGAAAGAACCGTGTAATTGAATTGGATAAACCAAATGCAGATATTAACGCAAAAATTTCGGAAATACTAATTAATAATTGTATCAGACCAAATTGTTCGGGTGTAAAGAAGGCGGGAAAAAGCAGAATAAGATTAATATATCCTAATCCAACTCCTGCATATGCAAATATTGAATTCCAGAGTGCCTGTTTCCTTATAATTCCCAATTATCCTGCTATATTATACTCTAAACTCTATTCCCAGTATGGCATCTTTGAATGCACCGTTTCCCTTGTTATAAAACGGTATGCCGAGAATTTCAAATGATTCGTAGTTAATCTGATATTTAAATGTTTTAACCGTATCTTTCTTTTCCGCTTCAAACGAAATTAAAATAAATTCGCATAATTTCTTTGCATCTTCCTTACCGTATGCAAAACCTGTTAATTTGACGTTGTATTTTTGCGGAGATGCAACGGGATTTTTTGCTGTAAATGCCTGCGATAATGCCTTCATCGATTCAATCGTGCAGTAGAAAGCAGGTATGTAAAATTTTATATCAAACGAATTTTCATTTTTCGCTCCGAATACTTTTGATAAGAAACCTCCTGAAGATGTTCTTTCCAGTATATCCACATGAGATTTTATATACCAGAAGGGTTTATATACGGTTTCAGCGTTTTCCCTGAATGCAGGATTAGCGAAATTAATTTCAACGGGAATCATTTCGTCACCGATGATTTCAAAACCGCTGCCGCAACTTGAACAGTAAACGATATTGTCGTTAACTTCTACAACAAGCCCGCTGCCGCAATTTTTACAGTTAACAGCTTCTAATTTAAACATATTTGATAAAATTTATTTACTATTTTCTATTGCTTAATATTGAACCGAGAATACTGCCTACAACTGCAGAACCAACCGCACCTGTCGCGAAATCAGTAATACTTTTCTGATTAAAGTTCATCCGGGTTATACCGGTCTTCTGCACTAAATCCGGAATTTTGCTGTCCGCAACAAGTCCTGTACCGTCCTCAATTTCTCCGCCGTAACGGAATTTTTTATAAGCCCAGCTTATTAATAGAATTCCTATTACAAGTGAAATTACATATACAATCCAGGGACCTTTATCTGAGGCATCCATTACAATGAAAACTTCAAATAATGTAGCAAGAAACATACCGGCTGCAAGTCCGAATATTCCAACGATTGCTCTGAATAGATTACTGCCGGGTGCTTTTCCGTAACATACTGAACCGTCTTCACCGTCAACCACTACCTGATATGTCCTGTTGTTAAATACATATCTCACTATCCAGAGGGGGTAATATATCAGAGTTGTATTCTGCCTCACGAGGTCATAATGTTCAAATGTAACTTCATGGAGGTTAATCACTCCTGTTGCCTGAATTTTGAAATTTTTCAAGGAATTGTCAGTGACCTCCTTTTCGGAGGAAATCACATTGAACAGCATTCCGTCATTTTGTAATGCTTCAAAATCAACAGGTTTGATTTCATCACCCTGAAGATTGATCTTTTTTACACCAAGTTCTGCTATATCACAGGCAGGTACTGTCACGTCAAATGAATTCTGAATTTTTATTTCTTTGTCTATATATTCCGTCCTCGTTCCGCTGCTCGAGGATGTGGTCTTTTTTTCTACACCGAATACCCATCCTACTACATCTGCCCGTACCCTCCAGTATGGTATATACACAAGAAACGCTTCGTCAATTTTTGATAGTTTACTTAGTCCCTTCGCTTTTGATACTCCTTTTTCGAGCCAGCGGAATGTTTTTCCGATTGCATCTTCTCTTTTTATTTTTCTTGGTACGTAATATTTCAGTGCTCCCTCGGTGCCTTTTGCACGAAGCATCGTTCCGCAATATTTGCAGTTAAAAGTCCGTATCCCGTCCTTTATGTCAAGTTCTCCTGAACAGGAAGGGCAGGTTATCCCGCGGATTATTTTTTCTTTTTTTAATTTTATTGCTTGTTCTGTTGTTTCGCTCACGATATTATTTTTTATACTTTTTTAGCAATTAAAAATGCAATTATTATTAACGGAACTGAAGCCAGCAAGTAGAAAAACATCTTAAACACAATACTCCCTGATGTTACTTCACTGCCGGAATCGAAAGTCGCGGCAGAAATAATAATTGATAGAATACTGATTATAAGAAATAATGCCACGCCTATTCCGAATAAAGCCCTGAAAGGCGTTTCACTTTTCTTTGGCCATAAATTCGCATATACTTTCCCGGAAGAAGATTCGACCAGAGCCGTAAATTCTGAACCGTTGTGTGTATAATTAAACTGAAAAAAAGGTATATGAACCAGACTTGCTTCCTTGATATTTGTTAGGTTGACACCGCTGTCAGTTAGCCATTTTTGTGCAGATGTTAAATAAATATCAGGAGGCATAAATTCACTTTCGTTGAATTCCTTTTTTTGGAATACTTTCAGGTTACCCGCAGGGACTGAAATCTTTTTAATCTCCGATATGGAGGTGGATGTTGCCGGCTGTAAATATATTCTGTCCCCGCTTATATCTAATGTCTTGAAATACCACATCGGAAAATAATAAAAGGACACCTTGCTGATTTGTGCAAGTTTATCTAAATCTTTTACCTGAAAATTTCCTGCCATCCATCTTCTTAAATTACCTTCTGCAGTACTTTGATTGAAATTTGAACTGACAACATAGTGAGTAACGACTTTACTTTTGTCAACGTATATCGCCGAATTGCAAAAAACACATTCAATAAATCTGTCATCTACGGAAATCTGATTTTCACCCGCACATTGCGGACAAATTATTGTTGATGATGTTATATTCTGCATTTTATTATAATTTTGCTAATAAGTCTTTTTTCTTTGTTTCGAATTCTTCAGCCGTAATTAATCCCGATTCTTTCATTTTCCCGAGTTTCTCGATTGTACTCATAATCTCATCCGCAGATAATTTCTGTTCCGGCTGTGCTCCGCTTTGCTGCTGAGGCTGCTGCTGGGTTGTATTCTGGAACGCCTGCCCCATAATATTTCCCATCATCATTCCCGCACCCATTCCTGCACCGAGTCCTGCCATTCCGCCTGAACCTTCGTTTTCTGCTGCCTTTTCAAGTGATTGGGCTGCTTTGAATTTCAGATATGCATCCAGATTCCCGACTGCGCCCATTGAACTGCGCTCGTTGATTTTTTCCTGTACTTCTTCAGGGGGAACTATACCTGCGAGTATGAAATCTGATAATTCAATACCCATAGAATTGAAAAAGTCCGCTACCGCAGATTTTACTCCTGATTCTATCTGAGGATAAAACTGAGCAAGGTCAAAGATGGTTTTTAAATTCTGACCGAGGATGGTATTCAGTCTCGATACTATTCCGTCTCTTAAAAAATCTTCGATGTCATTTGTTGTGTATAATCCCTGAGTTGATACAATTTCCAGCATGAATTGTCTCGGGTCTTTGATTCTAATTGAGAATTTACCCGATGCCCTTAACTGAACAAATGTTAACTCTGCATCACGAAAATTGATAGGTGATTTTGTTCCCCATTTTAAATCTATGAATTTCTTAAGAGAGATAAAATACACCTGTGCCTGAAACGGCGATTTCCCGCCGAACGGAAGACTTATTAATTTGGTTAAAAACGGTATGTTCTCAGTTGTCAGTGTATGCCTTCCGGCTTTAAATTCGTCGAGAACTTTTCCGTCCCTGTAAAATAATGCTGCCTGTGAATCCTGTACTATTAACTGGGTTCCAAGCCTGTATGAAGATGAACCGTCCTGCGGCTCGCGATGAACCATCGTTTTTCCGGTTTCATCAAAAAATTGAATTACATCTATTAATGCCATGATATATTTTTATTTAAATTTTTAAATTTCTTTACATTTTATGAATCACTTCTTAAAATCGCTTCCCTTTCATCAAACTTCAGGATTAAAATATCGAGCGCTTTTGCAATTCCCGAAACCTGTGCCGTAACATTTTCTCCCGAAGAAGAAAGTCTGTCAAGTTCTGTGAACATTGAATTTACGGATAAAACTTCTTCCAGTAAGGTAGCATCAAATTCATACAACATATTAAGTTTCTCGTCTTTTATTTTTACCACATCGAACGCACCGCTGTATCCTCTGGCAGCAGAACGGAATTTGGCAATCACGGTCTCATTTTTCTTTTCAATTTTATCTATATCCTGCATTTCAAATAATTTGCCTGATTTTGTAAAATTGGCAACAACATTCGAAATCAAGGGTTTGTTCTGTTCAAGTTTTTGTGCCAGTTGATTCCTGAGAATCGTATCGAGTTCCCTCGAATTATCCCTGTTTACATACCCGTCATATCCGGGAATATATCTTTTAACTTTTTCAAGCCAGGATTCTTTTGATTTTATGTCATCTAATTTTTCCTGCAATTTACCCATAATGTTATATTTTAATTTAAAAAATTTGTTTTATCAAAATAAAGAAATAATAATATATAATATATAATACAATTTCAAGTTTAAATGAAATCAATTCATTTTTAGTTGAAATTTTATAGAGGCTCATGCTACTTTTGATTT
>CAYWMV010000142.1:0-6363 GCA_964459055.1 uncultured Ignavibacteriaceae bacterium
TTAAAGATTCAAGATTTGTAAATTTGAGGGTGTTTGATTTGATGGGGAGGGAGGTAAGGACACTGGTGAATGAGAGGCTGGATGCGGGGACGTATGAAGTAAGGTTTGAGTCGGGTGATTTGCCGAGCGGGGTGTATTTTTACAGGATGGAGGCGGGGAGTTTTATGGAAACGAGGAAATTAGTTTTGTTGAAATGAGATTTCGAAAAATTAATTATGAATTTTGAATTATGAATTATGAATTAAAAGCATAAGGATGAAATTTCACGCAAAGACGCGAAGGAATTAAGAATTAAAAATTATGAATTAAGAATAGAAGAAAATAAACCGTCCGCCACGGCGGAACGCAAAGATGCGAAGGATTATATCTCGCAGAGACGCGGAGAAAATCAAATGAAATTATAAAAAATAATTATGGATACAAGTATTACGTATCAGGAACGCGGAACACGCGGATTAAGCGGAATAACACGGAATAAAAAATATTAAATTATTTCATATGAAAAAAATAATTTTTATAAAATGAAAAAGAAAATATTTTTATTAATTGCAGTTTTTTTTATTCTTAATTCATCATTCTTAATTCATAATTGTTTATGCCAGTGGGTGCAAATGAAGGGACCAGTCGGAGGCGGAATTATCGAATCAATTGCTTCGAGCGGGAGTAAAGTATTCGCATCTGTATCAGGTTATCCATTTGGAAATGGAAGTGTCTATGTTTCAACAAACAACGGAATAGACTGGATTCAGACATCTTTAGATGAATATTCGATTTATTGTCTTGCGATTAGCGGGGATATTGTGTTTGCCGGAACGTATAACTCAGGTGTTTATTTATCAACAAATAACGGACAGAACTGGTTACAAACATCGTTAAATAATCGGGCTGTATTCTCAATTAATGTAAGCGGGAATAATCCCGAGGACTCGGGACAAGTTATTTTTGCAGGAACATACGGTTATGGCGTGTATATTTCAACTGACAACGGACAAAACTGGAATCAAACATCTTTAAATGCTTTGGAAATATATTCTCTTGCGTCAAGCGGGAATAATATTTACGCCGGAGTAAATGACAGCGGTATTTATAAATCCACTAATAACGGTCAGAACTGGGTACATACATCATTAAATTATGATGATGTAATTTCGCTTGGCGCGAGCGGAAGCAATATATTTGCAGGAATGTATCATAATGAAGGTGTATATCGCTCAACTGATGACGGAGTTACGTGGGCAATCACTTCATTAAACGAACACCGGATTCTATCTATTGCCGTTAGCGGATTCAACATATTCGCGGGTACACAAGATTCCGGAATTTTTATCTCAACAAATAACGGGGAAAACTGGATTAGAAGTTCTTTAAATAATCAGGATATTTATTCCCTGAGCATAAGCGGGAACAATATTTTTGCAGGATGCTCAAATAAATTGAATTACGGAAACAACGGCGGAGTCTATCTATCAACAAATAACGGGAACAACTGGAGTCTAACATCTTTAAGCAACCAATGCGTAATATCTTTTTCTGTGAGCGGAGGCAATTTACTTGCAGGAACATACTATGACGGTTTATATCTTTCTTCAGATAGCGGCAATATCTGGAACAGGACAGCTTTAAACACTAAAAGAGTACAATCAGTTGCCGTAAAAGAAAATGCTATATTTGCCGGTACGAATACCGGAATTTACATATCCACAAATAACGGAGGAAATTGGCAGAATTTTTTAAGCGGTTACTGGTTTATTTCTATTGCAATAAGCGGAAGTTATATCTTTGCAGGTTCTTCTAACGGTGTTTTAGTTTCAACGAATAACGGAAGTAACTGGACACAAACATCATTAAATAATCAGATAATTAATACTATCAATATAAGCGGGAACAACATCTTTGCAGGTTCATTTTCTGATGGTGTTTATGTTTCAACTAACAACGGGTTGAACTGGATACAATCAGGACTCAGTAATCAATATATTAGTTCAATAGTCTCCAAGGGAGATACAATTTTTGCAGGGACGCGCACATATCCGAGCGGTGGTGTTTATATTTCTACAAATAAAGGAGTGAGCTGGTTACAAGCGGGATTAGATAATTACTCAATTTATTCACTGATAATAAATGGAAATAATGTATTTGCCGCGACATCAAGCGGAATATATATAACTACAAACAATGGACTAAACTGGATTCAAAAGAATCAAGGTTTTCAAATTGTACCAATAGTAAATTCATTATATATTAACGGGAATTTTATATTTGCAGGAACTTCATCGCATTCTGTCTGGCGGCGTTCATTGTCTGATATAATAGGTATTAAGAATATATCTACAGAAATTCCCACTGCTTTTTTACTTGAACAGAATTATCCGAATCCGTTCAACGCAAATACGATTATAAGATTTCAGGTATCAGGAGGATTCCTCCCGAGTCCTCGGGACGGGAATGACAAGGTGGTGTTGAGGGTGTATGATTTGTTGGGGAGAGAAATAAGGACATTAGTGAATGATGAACTGAATCCGGGAACGTATGAAGTGAGATTTGAGGCGGGTGATTTGCCGAGCGGGGTGTATTTTTACAGGATGGATGCAGAAAATTTTGTTTATGTAAGGAGTATGATATTGATAAAATAATTTAATAAAGTTAATATTACTCATATCTGAAACAATTCAGATGCGAGTAAATTTTTATAAGACTATGAAAAAATATTTTATATTAATTTCTCTGATTTTCATAATGCTTTTCTCTGTTCAGGACTGCTTTTCTCAATCCGGCTGGATAGTAAGTCATATGAGCAATAATGAATATTTCTATTCAATAGATTTTATTGATGAAAATACAGGTTTTTTAATGAATTCAAGCGGAACGGTTTATGTTTCAGTTAATAAAGGTGTTTCATGGAATAGTTACCTTATTTTTTCGGGTCATAAACCATATTCTGCTCATTTTTTTGATTTTTACAATTATGTAATATCAGGAACGCTTGGCTACGGTGCAGGATGGGTGGTTTTAATTAACAACTCAGTTCAGACTCATTATTATTTTTATCCCGGTCCTTCATTTTCATATCAATGGCTTCCTGCAACAGACTGGATTAATCAGGATACAGGTTTTGCGGGCGGAAGTGATTATGACCCCTTTTATACAGGAAGATTATTCAGAACCACTAATAAAGGTACAAACTGGACAGAAATAACACCTTCATCTTGTTACCATATTAATTGTATAAAATTTATTAATGCGAACACCGGTTATGTTTTATCTACCAATCTATATAAAACAACGGATTTAGGAGATAACTGGACTTTATTATATGAAGCTTGGATGAGTCATACTACAAGTGATATGTCTGTCATTAATGAAGACACTATTTATTTGGCAGGTTCACACGGAAATATTGTAATGACGGCAAATGGAGGAACAAACTGGTATTCAAGAAATATAGGTATAGACAGGACAATCAATAAAATAAGATTTATAAATTCAAAAACGGGTTGGATTTGCGGCGACGGCGGACTAATTATGAAGACAACTAATGCCGGAATTAACTGGCAAAATCAATACACTGGAACCACAAAAAGCATAAGGGATTTATATGTATTAAATGAAAATTATCTCTGGGCATCAGGTGATTCCGGTGTGGTATTAAGAACAACAACCGGCGGTGCTACATTTATAAACAATAATACAATTGAAAAACCCGATAAATATGAATTATATCAGAATTATCCGAATCCGTTCAACGCAAATACGATTATAAGATTTCAAGTATCAGGAGGATTCCTCCCGAGTCCTCGGGA
Source organism: uncultured Ignavibacteriaceae bacterium (assembly GCA_964459055.1). GTDB lineage: Bacteria > Bacteroidota > Ignavibacteria > Tepidaquicellales > Tepidaquicellaceae > Tepidaquicella. The sequence goes on from CAYWMV010000142.1 coordinate 3,801, forward strand.
CGGGAATGACAAGGTGGTGTTGAAGGTGTTTGATTTGATGGGGAGGGAGGTGGTGACGCTGGTGGATGAGAAACTCAATTCCGGAACATACGAAGTACGATTCGATGCAAAAAACCTGCCGTCAGGAATATATTTCTACCGAATGCAAACAGAAATATTTTCACAAACTAAAAAACTTATACTTCTAAAATGAAAAATATACTTTTAGTGATTTTCGTAAAAAATTTAGTTCTCTTATTGTTAAAACAAACTTCCCGTTTGCTTAGCGTCTGCAGCGTCTTTGCGGTTTTATCAGTCGGAATTTATTTTTACCGAATTCAAACAGAATATTTTACATCAACCCGAAAATTAATTCTTCTAAAATGAAAAATATACTTTTAGTGATTTTCGTAAAAAATTTAGTTCTCTTATTGTTAAATCAAACTTCCCGTTTGCTTCGCGTCCGTAGCGTCTTTGCGGTTTTATTGTTCATCATTTTACATTTAACATTTAACATTGATAACTGAATGATTCATTTATTATTAAATATATCATCCCGTTTGCTTAGCGTCCGTGGCGTCTTTGCGGTTTTATTGTTCATCATTTTACATTTTACATTTAACATTGAACATTGTGTATGCCAGTGGGTTCAAACAAACGGACCTGGGGGCGGCACAATTCAATATATTGCAGCAAGTGGAACTAAAATATATGCGGGAACAAATTTTGGTTTATTTTATTCTTCAAATAACGGACAAAATTGGACTTCCATTAACAACGGAATTACCGACCAAAATATAATATCTGTCGGAATTTCAGGAATATATTTATTCGCAGGTACTGCTGACAGTGGAATTTTCAGAACATCAAATAACGGACAAAACTGGTTTAAGGTTAATAACGGCTTATCAGGAAATTTTCTAAAAATACGTTCGTTTCATATATCCGGAAATTATTTATTTGCAGGTACAGTAACAGGCGTTATCGTATCCACTAATAATGGTGATAATTGGAGTATAATAAACACCGGTTTAGAATATAAGAAGGTCCAAACAATTAATTCAAAAGAAAATTACTTGTTTGCCGGAACAGAAATAAATGGCATGTTCCGCTCAACTAACAATGGAATTAACTGGACTCAGATTAATAACGGGCTTTCAGAATACACTAGTGTAATTTCATCTGCAGTATTTGATAATGATATTTACATAGGAACTTTTTCGTCAGGTGTTTATAAAAGTTCAAACTATGGTAATGATTGGATTCAAATTAACAATGGCTTAATATATTCAAGTATAAATACATTAGCCTCATCAGATACTAATCTATTCGCAGGTTCTTATAATGGGGTTTATTTATATTCTAAAAGTAACAATAATTGGATTGTCGTTAATAGTGGTTTGGAAGGACAAACAGTCAAAACATTAGCATCATTCAATTCAAATATCTATGCAGGAACATATACAGGAGTTTATAAAAGTTCAAATACAGTATATAACTGGATTAAATCAGACTATGGCTTAACAGCACATCGGGTATATGCATTATTAAAATCAAATTCAAACATTTTTGCAGGAACGGGATTCGGGGTATTTATTTCAGAAGATAACGGATTAAACTGGAATCTTACGTCATTGTCAAGATATATAACCTCCCTTTCGATATCCGGAACAAATTTGTTTGCGGGGACTTATACCGGAGGTGTATTTAAAACTACAAATAATGGTCTCAACTGGACTCAAATAATTAATGGACTTTCGGTACAGTATATTTTTTCATTAACCGCTTCAGGTATAAATCTTTTTGCCGGGACTGATCAAGGGCTTTTTCTAACAACTAATTACGGTAATAACTGGATTGCCCGAAACACCGGAATTTCTAACAAATATGTAAATTCTATCCTAATTAAAGATTCGAATATTTTCATAGCAACATCTGAATATGCTTCCGGAGGTGGAGTATTTTTATCTACCAATAATGGTATAAACTGGACACAAGCAGGACTAAATGAAAAAGCTATAAGTTCATTAACAGCAATTGGAAATTTTCTTTTTGCAGGGACTTATGAAGGTGTTTATCGCTCATCTAATAATGGTAATAATTGGCTGGCAGTGAATAACGGATTAACAGGACTAAATGTTAAGAAATTAATAAGTTGGGGAAATTTATTAATTGCAGGTTTTGATACTTATCCATTTGGAGGAGGAGTTTATGCAACAACGAATTACGGTGATTCGTGGATAAACACAAATTCAGGATTTTATAATATACCATCCATATATTCATGCTTAATAACAGACAATATTATTTTAGCAGGTACATATGGACAATCCGTGTGGCGACGCCCGCTTTCGGAAATAATAGGGATTAAAAATATTTCATCGGAGGTGCCGGAGGGATTTGAGCTGGGGCAGAACTATCCGAACCCGTTCAACGCAAATACGATTATAAGATTTCAAGTATCAGGAGGATTCCTCCCGAGTCCTCGGGACGGGAATGACAAGGTGGTGTTGAGGGTGTTTGATTTGATGGGGAGGGAGGTAAGAACGCTGGTGAATGAGAGGCTGGAGGCGGGTGTGTATGA
>CAYWMV010000143.1:0-6313 GCA_964459055.1 uncultured Ignavibacteriaceae bacterium
GATCAGTGCATCTTCCGTTTCTTCTTTTGTGAATCCGCGGCAGAGTATGTGAGGCACAGTGTCAATGTTGTATCTGTTTTTTATCGCGGAACATATACCTATAGTGCCGGGCCTCTTTCTCTTGATTTTTTTTCTGATGCCTTCGGGAGTCTCTTCGTAATCCACTTCGGCAGCGTGGGAAGTTACGTCTATGAACGGTGGCTTGAATTTTATCAGTTCGTCTATTACTGAAAATAATCCGTTTATGTCGCCGCCCCGCAGAGGGGGTATTATTTCAAAACTGATTAGCGGTTCTGAAGCTTTGTCAAGATGCTCGGTTACTTTCATTTCTCCTCCGCAATTTTTTGTGCCGAGGGCTTTATGTTATTCCCTTCGTTTGCTAATATTTTGATTTCGCCCGTATTTATGTTTATTTTTCCTATATAGTATTTTCCTGATTTTTCTGCATCATATATGATGGTTTCATTGTCTAACCATTCGAAATATCCTATATTGGAATCGTCAATCTTGAGTTTTGTTTTTCCTGAACCGTCTGCTTTCATATAGTATAATTTTACATTTTCGTTCTCGATTGAAACGAATCCGATTAGTTCTCCGTTCGGCGAAAATTTCGGCTGGTCCGTACTGGTTAGTTCTTTCGTCAGATTTGTTTCTACTCCTTCTTCGTAAACGTAAATAGTTCCGTTTAAATTCATATCGAAACTTGAGTAAACAATTTTTCCCGCATCGAATGAAATATCCGGCTGCATATTGGCATTCTTGTTTTTGCTTACAGAATATAATGCGTCGTCAGTCGGGTCTGTTAAATCGTACATCATTATTGCTTTACCGTCATCCGTCAGCATTGAAAATGAAAGCCATCTGCCGTCTTTGGACAAAGTCTGCTGATTGGCATACTCGGCTACACCCATCAGATATATATCCGGGTCACCGAATAATTTCACGTATATAGTCAGTAAACCGTCCATGTCGGAATTGAAAAGCAATCCGTCTCCTTCGTATGTGAATATCGGATGTGTCCCGTCTAGTATGTAAGAAACTTCAGGTTCGGAACTGCCGAATATGTCTGTTATTACATAAACGGAAGATTCGGAATAATCATCCTCGGAATAAAAGGTTATCATTGAACCGTCTGTTGACCATTTTGGGTAAATACAGTGTGTAGGTTTGTTCGATATCTGCCTTTTGTCGTTCCCGTCTTCATCCATTATGAATATCTGGAAATATCCGCTTGATGTATTATCTGAGGAATATGTAATGTATCTTTTTGCCTGCGCGTGTAAAAAAACAGGTATAATAAATAATAATAATAATACAAAAATTGATATTTTTTTCATCATTACATTTTTTAATTAATTCTACTATAATAAGAAATAATAAATATTAAAAAAAGTGAATTCATTATCCTTTTATTTTATTATATGATAAACGAAACATTTAAAGCTAAACTTGAAAACGAAATTAAAATAAAAGCCGTCAGAAGCAGCGGAAAAGGCGGACAGAATGTTAATAAGGTTTCTACTAAAATTGAAATTCTGTTCGATGTAATTAATTCGGATTTATTGACGGAAGCACAGAAGAAACTGATAAAGGAAAAAAATATACCGGACAAAAACGGTATTTTAAGGGTAACTTCGCAGTTAAGCAGGTCTCAGTTTGTCAACAGGGAAGATGCAATTGAAAAACTTTTCAAAATTTTGAAAAATTCGCTTAAAGTACCACGAAAAAGAATTAAAACAAAGCCAACAGTAAAATCTGGACAGGACAGATTAAAAGAGAAAAAAATTATTTCCGAAAAAAAGAAACGAAGAAGATTTGATGTTGATGAAAACTAAGGTCATTAGACCTTCAATATTTAATGTGAATCCCGCCGTGATTTGTGCGGTCAGTACGAGAATCGGCGGTGTATCTGATGCTGATTACGGTTTAAACCTGAGTTTTAAAGTCGGCGATGACAGGGAAAATGTACGCCGTAACAGAAAAATATTTTTCACTCACCTTAATATAAGCGAAAACTCTCTGGTTTTTCAGCAGCAGACTCACAGCGGCAATTCTGTTTATGCCGCTAAACCCGGCTTTATAAAAGATAATGACAGTATCTATACTGATGTGAAAAATCTGTTTCTTTGTGTTACTCTTGCCGATTGTCTGCCGGTTTTTCTTTATCATCACTCGGGTGTTGTTGCCGCAGTGCATTCAGGATGGAAAGGCAGTTGTAAAAAAATTGTGTATAAAACGGTCAGAAAATTAACTGGACATTTTGGATTGAATGCGGAAGAATTACTCGTATATATCGGACCCGGATTGTCGGTTGATAATTTTGAAGTCGGTAAGGAAGTCGCAGAACTCTTCAGAAAGGATGTGATAAAAGAACGCAGCGGAAAATTGTATCTCGATAACAAACTCGAGAATCTTTTTCAGTTAACGGAAGCAGGCATATCGCAAAATAATATCGAAATATCAGAACTCTGTACATATGAAGAAAAAGATATGTTCCATTCATATCGCCGTGATAAGGAGACATCAGGCAGAATGATAGGACTTATCGGTATTAAAGAATAATCCGGCGTTTCTTTTTTTGATGATTTTTTTATTCAGGTAAAATCCCTTTTAATCTTTTAAATTTGCCTTTTTATACCGGTTCTTTGTAATTTATTATTTTATCCGAATCCGCTCCGTTACTTTTCTTGATAATTCTCAGACTGAATATCGTAACCAGAAGCATAAACAGTGCACCTGTAAAGAACGGTGCGTAATATCCGATTTTTTCAAAAACAAATCCTCCCCATACGGGTCCGAAAAATCTTGCAAGTGAACCTAATGACTGATTGATTCCGAGCACCGAACCCTGCTCTTCTCTCCCGGTGTTCTTGGAGATTAATCCGAAAATCATCGGATTGTTTATCCCGTTGCCGAATCCCAGTATGGAAATGAAACCGAATAAAAGTAATTTTGTTACCGCAAAAGGTATCAGCAGCAATCCGATACCGGTAATAACATTACCGATAATCATCGAGACCTCCTCTCCGAACTTATCCTTGAAAAATTTTATCATAGTACTCTGTACAACAGCAGCAACAATCCCGAGCATCGCGAGTGCTAAACCGACTTCCTGAATGTTCAAATCAAGTCCCTCGTCTCTCTCTGCAAATAATAAAAATGTTGCGTGGATGTTTGCAAATGCAAAAGTTATAAAGAAGAATATTATTACGAATATCCCTACCTTTTTGTTTGCCAATACGTCACGAACGGCTTTTATGTTTATCAAAGTTACTCCTTTAAAATCCCGCTTGTTGGATTTTCTGATGTCTTCCGGGAGCGTCTCTTTGAACAAAACTACGCAAAGAATAAATGCCGTTAGAGAAAAAATACTTGAAAGAAAAATCGGAACTCCGTAACCGAAATTGTATGACAGTACACCGCCCAGTGACGGACCGAAAACAAATCCGAGTGAAAATGCGGCTCCCATGAGTCCCATGCCTTTTGACCTTTCTTCCCGTGTCGTTATATCCGATATAACCGATTGTGCGGCAGATAAATTTCCGGAAAATATTCCTGCAAATACTCTCGACAGTACCAGTACGGTAAATGAATTGATTATACCTGAAAAAACCAGAGCCATGACAAGATAAGAAATAACGTTTCCGAACAGACTGATAGCAAGTATGGGCTTCCTTCCGTAAACATCCGATAAAGAACCCCATACGGGTGTAAATACAAACTGCATCAGCGAAAATACTCCGATTGTAAGTCCGATTGAAGATTCAGATATGGATAATTCATTTTTGAGAAAATCCGGTAATATGGGAATAACAATTCCGAAACCGAGAAGGTCAATAAATATTGTAATGAATATTATTAGCAGGGCAGATTTGTTCTTCATACTGTTCTAAAATTCGCTGATAGGCACGGGACAAAATGATACTATAAATATAAAGAATGAAAACCAGCCGAGAAAAGTTCTGAAATTTCCAAGCGGCTCGCTGAAATTCTGTACTATGGGAGGATGTTTGATTTTTATGACAAATATTATCAGCAGTGCCCATACAAGCCAGTTCAGTGAACCTATGTCGAGTTTAGGAAAGTAAAACTGCAGTGCTCCAATCAGTCCGAACACAATCAGAAGGGAGATTATAACATATGCAATGTATTTATGTTTATCCCCGAACATTGAATATGAAATATGTCCGCCGTCAAGTTGCCCTACCGGCATCAGATTCAGTGCAGTGATTAAAAGTCCGAACCATCCGACGCAAAGAAAGGGATAATGATATATCTCGTTCATGGGAGGTATGAAAGCATTCGGCTGAATTATATGAACAAGTTTTTCAAGAGTGAGCGTGACAAGATTGTGTCCGAAAGTTAAACCTGATAAAGGAATTCCCGATGTCTCGTATTCAGGATGAATCTCATACAAATATTCTATGGAAGGAAGATTCAGGTATCCGTAAATCAGAATAAAAAATGTAACTATCCAGCCCGATATCGGTCCTGCGATTCCTATGTCGAATAATGATTTCCTTGAATGTGTGGGAGATTTCATTTTTATAACTGCTCCCATTGTTCCGAATGGATTCAGGAATAAAAACGGAAAAGGTATGTAATAGGGAAGTGTAACGTCAACCTTGTGGTGTCTCGCCGCAAAATAATGTCCGAATTCGTGAAATGTTATTACGAGCAGTATTAGTATCGAATATCCCAGCCCGTAATGAAAATTTTCCAGCTGATAGGGGTCTTTGTTTAACCAGAAAGTTCCTGCAAGTGTCGTGGTGAAAAATGTTAAAAGAAAAAGTAGAATGTTCAGTAAGAATCCGAATCTCTTCTTTCGCCCTGTGTGTATTCCAGTTCCGTAAGTGTCATTGTAATTATCCATATATGTAAAAATAATTTTAATTAATTTTAAAAACAATTTTAAATACTTTATATTGCTATTTAATTATTTAACATTTTTGAACATATTGAATAAATGGATGAAAATAATATAAACCGGCAGTCACAGGCACCTTTAAAAAATATTCCTCCTGTCCCTTTTGTGTTGATAGTTCTGGTTACGGTTTTTTTTACATATCAGATTGTCGGCTCGGTATTTGCATTTTTAACTCTCGGGGAGAATATGCTTTCCCGGGAAAATCTGACAGCAACGAGAATAATAATTTCGGCATCCCAGTTTCTCTTCCTGCTCTTCCCGGTTGTGTTTCTTAATTATCTTAGAGGAGATAAATTCAAAACCGGATTTTTGCTTAATAAACCTGATATGAGAATTCTTGCTCTTTCAGTTCTTGGAATTCTGGTCATTCAGCCTGTTTTGCAGTTCATTCTTATTGTTCAGAATAAAATTATTTTCTCGCTCCCTTTTGACCCGGGCATTCTTAATGCATTAAAGGAATTTTCCGAATATCTGGATGAAACGGTTTCGGGTATTGCCGTTTCTTATGGTATTCCTGAACTTATTACTGTCATATTCGTAATAGCAGTAACACCTGCCGTCTGCGAAGAACTTATGTTCAGAGGTCTGATATTAAGAAATTTATCCTCCTCTCTGAAACCCCATTCCGCAATTGCTTTGACGGGAATAGTGTTTGCTGTATTTCATTTTCACCCTTTTAATCTTATACCGCTGATAATTCTCGGAGTGTATATATCGTTATCTGCGTATTTCAGTAACAGTGTCTATACCGCAATCGTAATACACTTCATCAATAATCTCATATCTGCACTGTCAGTATTTATTTTCGGTAAGGAAAATCCCGACTGGGAAAAAATTTCGGATTCCGAGTTACTGCAGTATGGATTGATTTCAATTTTTGCGCTTCTGATTTTTACATTGAGTATTATTGTTATTCTTCGGATTTATAAAGCAAATAAAAAGAATGAGCAACTTACTTAAGAGGACTCTAATCGGCATTATCGGAATTCCTTTACTGATTTTATTTATATGGCTGGGAAATATTTATTTCCTTGTTCTGTGCATAATCATTCAGTCGCTCTGTCTTTATGAATTTTTTTCTATGTTTGAAAAAAGCGGATACAGACCTTTAAAATATTTTCCGGTTGCTGCTTCCGCCCTTTTGTTTGTTCTTCATTATTTGGATTATGAATTAATTTTTTCAGTTGCGGTTCTTATTGTTATTCTGTTTTTTTCCGCTGAAATTTTCAGAAAGCAGGACAGAAATCCCGTCAATCCGTTTCTGAATGTTTCGGGACTTGTATATATTACTCTTCCTTTCATTATGCTGTTTGAACTTGACAAAGAATACAGATTGGTAATATATCTGATGATGATGATCTGGATGAATGACATTGCGGCATATTT
>CAYWMV010000144.1:0-4474 GCA_964459055.1 uncultured Ignavibacteriaceae bacterium
GAACTTTACGAACTTTACAAACTTTACAAACTTTATAAACTTTATAAACTTTATGAACTTTATGAACTTTATAAACTTGAAAAACTTTACGAACTTTACAAACTAAATTGAACTTTCTTTAATCAGTTTAGTTTAAATATTAAAATTGTTAATTTACAGACCACAAATTATGAAAAGAATAACAATCGGGATATTTTCTGTTTTACTTGTAATATTTACATTCCAGGGATGTGATACGGGGGATGAGGAAATAATCGGACCCACATATTCGGACTTACTCGAATATGTCGGAGGTGTGGTTACACCCGGAGATGCCAGAAATGTTTTTGTGAGCAGAATCGGAGGAAATGATTTTGCTTTTGTCGCAGATGGACCGCAGGGATTGCAGATTATCAATGCGGGAAATCCGCGTGACCCGTTTATCGTATCGAGTTTAAGCAGCGTCGGATATTGCAGTGACGTTGTCGTTACAACTATAAACGGCACAAAATATGCATTTCTCGCTGCATCATCGAGCGGACTGTCTATAGTAAATGTGTCAAATCCATCGTCTCCGTCACAAACTGCTGTTGTCAGTATAGTGAATGATGCGGTTATATCGGTTGCTGTTGACAGTGCCGTAAAAAGAGTGTATGCAGGCACATTTAACGGATACTTGTATATTATAGATGTTTCGGTACTTCCGTCTCAGCCCGTCAGTCTGGGCAGTTATGATGGATATGATAAAATCAGGGGAATCGCCGTATCAGGAAATTACTGCTATCTCGCAGAACCCGGTTACGGAATTGAAATAATCAACGTCCAGAATCCCGTTAATCCTTACAACATTTCATTTTTTGACACACCCGGCGACCCGCAGGATATAGCAGTTTCACCGCAGTATAATATGGCTTACATTGCCGACGGTCATGCGGGTTTAACTGTTCTCGATGTTACCAATCCTGCAACACCTTATTTTTCCGTTACAAAATATTCCAATGACGATGTTCTCGGAGTAAGTGCAAATAATGACTATGTTTTCACGGCAGAATTTTCTCAGGGATGTGAATCATTTGGAATTTACCATAATCCCGCAAGACCTAAATACCTGTCTTATTTTATCACAGACGGATATGCTTACGGTGTTTTCGCTTCGAAGAATAATCTGGTTTACATTGCGGACGGTTTTAACGGACTGGAAATATTATCTGTTTATTAAATATTTTATGCTCAAAAAATTTGTTCTCTTTTCCTTCCTGTTTACATTGCTTGCCGGCGGAGATTTGCACTCGCAATGGCAGAATTACTCCGACGGAATTTTCTGCAAAAATATAAATTTCATTTTTGCGGACGGAAGTAATATTTTTTCCGGAACTAAAGATGACGGAATATATAGGTCATTTGATTCCGGCGGTAACTGGATTAAAACAAGTTCGGGATTGACTGATTCAGAAATTAATGCAATAATTAAATCAGGTCAGTATTTATTCGCGGGAACCCGGGATTCGGGCATATTCCGCAGTTCCGATAATGGAAATAACTGGATTTCCGTTAATTCCGGATTAACGGAAAAGCGTGTTATTTCATTTACGGTTAAAGATAACCTCCTGCTTGCAGGAACGTATAATTCGGGTGTTTTTATTTCCTCAAACAACGGAAATTCCTGGATTCAGTCTAACAGCGGACTTACAACATTTACGGTAAATTTTCTTTTTACGGAAAACAATAATATTTATCTTTGCAGCGATAACGGAATTTACAGAAGTACAAATAACGGAAATAACTGGATTAATATATCAAATAACCTCCTATCAGGCAATGAAGTCAAAACGGTAACCGCTTCAGGTAACATAATTCTGGCAGGCACAACATTGGGCGGAGGTATTTTCAAAAGCACGAACGGTGGCTTACACTGGTATCAATCTAATCTTGGTTTTCCGGATTATCCGGTTATTCGTTACCTGATAAATATGAACGGAATTATTTTTGCGGCAACAGGTTTCGGGGTTTATTATTCGGTAAATTCCGGCGATTCCTGGGAGCCGGCTGGCGAGAGCTTATACTATCCCGGTAATACATGCATTGATTATTCGGGTAGCAATATTTTCAGTGCAACTGAAGTGGGAATTTTTAAATCAACCGATAACGGATTAAACTGGCAGCAGTGCAATAGCGGTATTCCGCCTTCTGTTCCCGTTAAATCTGTTTTTGTAAACGGCAGTGATATTTTTGCCGGTACTGACGGAAACGGGATTTTTAAAAGCACAAACAACGGACAGAAGTGGTTTCACATTAATATCGGACTGAAGGCATTTGATATAGAATCAATGGTCGTAAAAGACGGAATATTTTTTGCATCTACGACTGAAGGAATTTTTAAATCAACCGATAACGGAGAAACCTGGCGTTCCTGTTTTCCTCCGAAACTTGTTTACTCTTTAATAGCAAAGGGGAATTACGTCATTGCAGGAATATGTTCCTGCTCGGGAGGCGGAGTGGCTCGCTCGAGTGATTACGGGGAATCCTGGGAATATGTCATTGAAGGTCTGGTTAATCTTAATGTGACTGTTCTCGAACAAACATCGGATAAAATTTTTGCGGGAACGAGCGACGGAATATGCTATACCACTAATTTCGGAGATAACTGGATTGCATGCAACAGCGGACTGCCGATAAATAATATAATATCCAGTATGACGGTATCCGGTGATACAATATATCTCGGTACAACTGAGAACGGCGTGTTTTATACTCTTAATAATAATTTGCAATGGACATCCATCAGCGACGGATTACAGCAGGGAATCATAATTAATTCAATTAAATGTTTCTCGGGTAATTTAATTGCTTCAACTCCGATTGGTTTATATTACAAACCTTATTCATCTCCCGTATGGATAACGGTAAATCAGGGCTTGACATATAACGATATGGATGCAATAGTAGTTAAGGATGATTACATTTTTATCGGTTCGGGACTGCTCGCAAAAAACGGTATATGGCGCCGCCCGGTAACGGAAATTACTTCGGTGAAAAAAGTAAATACATCAATTATACCAAACGGTATTATACTGTATGGTAATTATCCGAATCCCTTTAATTCGATGACAAAAATTCAGTTCCGGGTATCAGGTTACAGGTTTGTAAAGTTAGTTATATTTGATTTGCTCGGAAGGGAAGTTGAAACTTTGGTAAATGAGAAACTTCAGCCGGGAGTATATGAAGTCAGATTCGATGCAGGTGACCTTCCAAGCGGAATATACTTCATAAATCTTTCCGCTTCGGGATATCATAGCACTCATAAAATTACACTGCTTAAGTAAAAAAGAATTTACCCGATTATATTTCTTATCCGATAATAAGCATAATCCGGCATAACCGTAACCAAATTATTATAATTCAACATTTCAAATTTAACATTTAACATTAAATTCGTTCCGTGTTAATCCGTTTAATCAGTGTGTTCAGTGTTCCGAATGCGTAATGATGGTTTATAATTCTTCGCCATTTAACTCAGAACTTGAAAAATAATGGAACAATGCTTGATATTTTTTATATAAAACTTATTTCTTATTAAAATTGAGAAATAAGAAAATACAATTTATTATTTAATAGAAATAATAAAAGGAACTGTTAAGTTATTTAACTTTTTATACTTATCTGATAATATGTATAATCCGGCATAACCGTAACAAAATCAGTATATAAGGTAGGACAGTCTTCTCCCGACAGGTCGGGATCGTAAGCCCGAAAGGCTTTGCTTTTATGTATTAAAATTCGCGTCAGGTCTTAACCATAATATTTTCATACCTTAGATAAAATCTGCGTTAATCTGCGTGCAAAATCGTAATACTTGCCTTGTCACTTTTCCTTACCATTTTGTATATAAAAAACCTTGTATTATATGTAATTTATATCCGGTAGTAATCTAACAAAGGAATAATGAATTTTAAAAACAGGAGCGAAATTAAAGAAGGAATGCAAGTCTCAATTGTCAAAAAACAAAATCAGATGTCGGAAGAATTAACCGAGGGTACTGTTCAAAAAATCTTAACAAAAAGTTCGTTTCATCCGCACGGTATAAAAGTCCGCCTTACATCAGGCGAAGTCGGAAGAGTAAAAATAATAAAAAAGTAATACTCTTGACTTTATAATCAACATACTTTTTGCTCGGAAGGGAAGTTACAACTTTGGTAAATGAGTAACTTCTCTGTCCGGGATATCTGCTTTAAAACGTAAGAATTAAGTTATTATAATAAATTTATTGCATAATGGATAAATCAATTTTAACGGAAGTTCAAAGGCTTAACGAAGCAATCGAAAAAATTTATACGGATGATTTCATTACAGAATTAATTCAAAAAGCATCGGACAAAAAATGCGAAGATATCGAATTGCAGTTTTATCTGAATGAAGTTGATGAAATCAGTCCTATGTTTTTCACAAAACATCCTGCATTAATATATCTGGGAGAGGGGAGATATCTGGAAGAAAA
>CAYWMV010000144.1:4574-6312 GCA_964459055.1 uncultured Ignavibacteriaceae bacterium
CAATCCCGATTCTATTTCTTATCCGATGATAAGCATAATGTTCGAGATTCCCTCTTTAAATTAGTATAAAATATTTGTGAATTTCATACTAATTATTTCAATAAAACCATTTTTCCTGAACTTGAATGACCGTCAGCCGTAAGTCTGTAAAAGTAAGTTCCGCTTGAATATCCTGATGCATTCCATATAAACTCGTAACTTCCGGTTTTTAGATTAGAACTGACCGGTGTTTCAATTAGAACCCCGGCAGTATTATATATTTCCAGTTTTACCGTACCTGATTTTACAATATCAAATTTTATCACGGTTGAGGGATTAAACGGATTCGGATAATTCTGATGCAATCTGAATTCGGATACTACTTCATTGCTGTTCAGTTTTATTCCAACCTGTGATAAATCAAGAAATATTATCGTATCGGAATTATAAACCGGGACGGCAAGAATATTTTTTACTCTGTTATACCCAAGATTTGAAGGACCGCTCAGGCCGCTCATTATATACTGCGGAGGATTTGCAAAGTTGTGGTCATATTTCAATAATGCACCTGCTGACCATGAAGTCAGAAAATAATTCCCGGTATTATCCATTTCGATACCGTCAATAATACCCGGAGTGGAATTTAATATTGTGTTAACCGATGTATCTGCTAAACTCAATGCCTGAACAGGGGCGGTATTAGACGCAAACACAATCAAAAGCCTGTTATTGGGAACATCAAACAGTAAATCCTGTGGGTCAGGCGACAGACCGCTTGCGGGAGTAGCAATTTTATAATAGTATAAATCGGATAATCTTATTTTAAAAATTGCGTCATCCGGTCCGCCGTAATGATAGTCCACGACGTATAAATTCCCGCTTGTATCTGTTGTCATTCCATCAAGCATATGCGCAGCAGGGATATATAGGTTACACACCATTGAGCCGTCCGCAAGAGAAAATCCCCTTACGTATTTATTGGACGATGACAAATAAATTACACCCTGATAAATTGTTGAACTGAATGCTGTCCCGAGCCCGCTTTTAAAAATTGTCTGATTTCCGTTTGAATCAATTGCTACTATTCTTCCGAGAGGGAGGCAGGATACAAGATACCTGTTGTAGATGCTGTCGTAAACGACGCATTCGGGATTTGATATTAAACCCCATGAATAAATCTTCTGAACGGAAATTATTGAAATTACACAAAACAGTAAAATTAATTTTTTCATAGTTGTATTATTGTTTTTCTATTTTGTTTACGGGATTATATTACGGCAGGTTGCCTTAATTCTGTCAAACAGGGGATTATATCGTCGAGCGGGTTAATTTATAATATGAAAATTATTCCATTAGTTTTTAATTTCTTTGCAAACCATTAAAAAATTTTAGCAACTACGCCTGAGCGTGGTTACCTGTTGAAAAGAATTAACCCGATTCCATGTATTTTTTTACCTTAGATAAAATCTGCGTAAATCTGCCTAATCTGCGTAAATCTGCGTGCAAAATCGTAATATTTCCTTGTCACCATATAACCGAATAACCGCAACGCCGCAAAAAATGCAAAGAGAAAATAAAAAATAAACAGTTCTTAATTTCTTAGTTTTTCTTAGAGGTCTTAGTGTTAAAAATTCTATGACTGAATTCTATTACTAACTTCTGTTACTTCAAATTTTTTAAATATTTATCTTTGCGGTCTCTGCGTCTCCGTCCCGTGTACACGGGAAGATATACGTAATGTTCGGCTCAGTCTTGACAG
>CAYWMV010000145.1:0-6254 GCA_964459055.1 uncultured Ignavibacteriaceae bacterium
CCGGCTCGAAAATACTCCTTCCCAAGCTCCGGCTCGAAAATACTCCTTCCCAAGTCCGGCTCGAAAATACTCCTTCCCAAGTCCGGCTCGAAAATACTCCTTCCCAAGCTCCTGCTTGGGAAGGTTTTGACAATCTATTTTCACGCAGTCTCCTTCGGTAATGGGATGAGAAAAAAAATACTTAAAACTGTATAAATTAAAGATAGATTAAGTTATATTTGAATTATTTTATTCAAAAATTTTTATGAAAAAATTATTATTTGTATTATTTTTTATGATTCCTGTGATTGCTATGTCGCAGGTTGAGAGACCGGATTACGGTAAACTGCCGTCGGTAGTTATTCCGCCTCAGCAGTATTATATGCCCTTTGAGGAAACTGATGCAGTGGTAAAAACAATTAACGGTTTTGACAATTTTTATCTCGGGGTTGATTTTGGTGAGCCGTATATTGTATCAAATCCGAATGACCCGCTAAATGCTGTGTGTGCATTCAATATCAATAATTTATATTATACGCTTGACGGTTTTAACTGGACGAAAAATAATCCGGGTTTTCCGGGGTTCGGAGTTCTTGGCGACCCCGTTCTTACTTACGACAGTCTCGGGACTGTTTATTATGTTACATTGTATCAAAATGGTTCAACATACGGATTGGCACTTGTGAAATCAACAAACAAAGGTGTTACGTGGTCACCGCCATACAGCGTTTACGGTACTACAGTCGGATTAGCAGACAAAGAATGGATTACCGCAGACCGGACAGCGGGACCATACAGCAACAGGTTATATGCTGCCTGGCGTCAGTTCGGTTCTTCAGGGATGAGAATAACGCGAAGTACAAACGGCGGGGTGAACTGGGCAACACCAACTACTCTTGCGGGTGACCAGGGTGCTTATATTGCAGTAGGACCAAATGGAAATATTCAGGGCGGAAGTGTTTATTTCGCGGCGACTTTAGGTTCTTATATAGTATGCTACAGGTCAACAAACGGCGGAGAAACTTTCGGTGCTTACGTTCTTGCTACACCGTATATTTTCGGTCCGGGAACAATTTGCTATGGCAGATACACTGTGAAAAATTGTATAAGATGCGACTATATGCCGCGAATGGCAGCAGATAACAGTTATACATCAACAAGAGGGAATGTTTATATTGTTTATGCCGCTAATCCCAATTCAGGACCTGACAAGGCAAATGTATATCTGGTCCGTTCAACGGATTATGGTGCTACGTGGTCGGCTCCGTTAAAAGTAAATGACGATAATACGAATTCCGACCAGTGGATGCCGGCTGTATCAGTAGATAAAAACGGAAGGGTAATAGTAACCTGGTATGATTCAAGAATAGACCCAACCAACAACGTGATGACTGAAATGTATTCGGCAATTTCTACAAACGGCGGTGTATCATTTTTACCAAATCAGCCTGTTTCTAATACTTCTTTCAATCCGAATAATATGGCTGTCGGACAGGGTTCAGGTCAGGCAAATTATATAGGAGATTATATCGGCAATAATCCTGTGGGAAATAAAACCGCATGGCATGTCTGGATGGATGCAAGGGATAACAATCTCGGAAGTTACACGGGATATTACCCCGATTTTGCAATGACACTCAGCAGTTCAAAATTAAACTTTACAAATAATGACAGTGCCGCAATTACTGTTAAAGTTCCTGCAATTAAAGGACCGTTCAGCGACAGAGTGAAATTCACGGTTTCCGTTGACACGCTTCCCGTCTCGGGTACTCTGCAGATGTCTTTTCAGAACGGAAAGGATTCGATTACCTCATTTCCGGATTCGATATATCTGAGAATTAAGGCAATCGGTAATGTAAATACCAGGTTGTACAAAATCACTGTAAGTGGTGCAGGGACAAACGGTACTCCCGTTCATAAGAGAATAATAGACCTTTATATGAATCTCTCGGTTGTATCCGTTGGAACAAACAGGGAAGGCACAGCAGATTTTAAAGTAAACGGTGTTTCGTATAATACCAGACAGACTTTTGTTTTTCCGAATTCGTCTGTCGTGAATGTTCAGGCTATCAGTCCGAAAACCGTAGGCGGCTCTAATTATGTATTTTTAAACTGGTCTGATAACGGAGATACTGCACATAATATAACTGTTAACCAGGATACTTATTTAACCGCTTTTTACAAAGTGCAGTATAAACTTATTGTTAATTCCTTCGTCGGAAACGCTTTCGGCAATAATACATTTACCGATTCATCTTCTTCGGCAACTTTCGGAGTTAACTCAAAGTATTTCACTTATAATAATACGTTGTATCAGTTCAGAGGCTGGAATGGCGCCGGTCCCGGTGCATATACATCTCCCGACAGCACGGGTAATGATACGGTGGTAAGTGTTAATATGATTGCGGCAATAGTCGAGTCTGCAAGATGGACTCCGGCAGTAGGAATATCGAAAATCGGAAATGAAATTCCGGTTGAAAGTAAACTCTACCAGAATTATCCGAATCCGTTTAATCCTTCGACTAAAATAAATTATGACCTGAATGAAAATACTTTTGTTTCGATAAAAGTTTACGATATGCTGGGCAGGGAAGTCAGTGTTATTATAAATGATAATCTTCCTGCAGGAAGATATCAGGCAGATTTTAATGCGGCAATGAAACAACTTACAAGCGGAATTTATTATTACAGTTATACTGCCGGAAATTATACTGAAATCCGTAAAATGGCGTACATTAAGTGACAAGTGTAATGTGACAGGTCAAAGTATAACCGCGGAGCGGTGACATATTTATAGAAAATGACATTCTGTTCAGTCCCGTCAGGGTCTCCCGAATTCGCCCCGGCGAATGTGGGGACTATAGGAACTATTCATTTTTTTATCCGTGTCCTTCCGTGTTTCATCCGTGTCCTTCCGTGTTTCTGATGCGTCCTGATGCTTTTCATTATAAATTCATAACCAAGCGAAGCCTGAACCAAAAGGTTTTTATATCTTAATAAAATCTGCGTTAATCTGCATAATCTGCGTAATCAGCGTGCCAAATTCGTAATGCTTGCCTTGTCACTTTTCTTGCCGGTTTACATACAATTTGAAAAATATTGGCTTTATCAAGTCAAACCTGAACCTAAATTATACTGTCCCCTTAGGAGGGGGCAGGGGGAGGAAACAGAACACCTGCCTTTTTGTCCCGAAAAATTTTTCCGTTTTACTTTATTTCTTATTCCATTTTACAGACCGATTAAAATAACTATTTTTATTAAATGATTAGTCTTGATAACATATCCGTAAATTTCGGAACCAGGTATCTTTTTGATAAAGTGAACTTTATGATCGGGGCGAAAGACAGAATAGGGCTCGTGGGAGTGAACGGCTCCGGAAAAACCACTTTAATGAAAATTATCTGCGGAATGTTCACTCCGGATTCGGGGAATATTGTTTTTTCTCGCCATACTACGGCAGGATATCTGCCGCAGGAGGGAATTGAATATTCGGGAAAAACATTGTATGACGAAGTTTATTCATCAGCCGGAAATATTATTGAAATCCAGAAAGAGATTGAGGATATCGAAAATGAAATTCAGAATTTTCCGGATAAAGAATCAGAAGAGTATTTAGACCAGTTGCAGAATCTGTCTGAACTTCAGGAAAGATTTTCACTGCTTGACGGCTACAAACTGCGCGGTAAAATTGAAAAAATATTATTCGGACTGGGATTTACGGTAAGGGATTTTGACAGAATGACTAATGAATTCAGCGGCGGATGGCAGATGAGAATTGCACTTTCAAAATTACTTCTGAATAATCCTTCGGTTCTTCTTCTCGACGAACCGACTAACCATCTTGATTTCGATTCACTTATCTGGCTCGAGGATTATCTGAAAACATATAACGGAAGTTATCTGATAATTTCCCACGATAAGGATTTCCTGAATAATTTAACGGAAAAAATTATCGAAATATCTCTCGGGAATGTCACAATATTTCCGGGTAATTACAATAAATATCTCGGAGAAAAAGAATTAAGAAAGCGTCAGACTGAAAGTCAGTATAAGAATCAGCAGAAATATTTAAAACAGCAGGAAAAGTTTATTGAACGCTTTAGATACAAGGCAACGAAGGCGGCTGCCGTTCAAAGCAGAATAAAACAACTTGAAAAAATTGAACGAATTGAACTCGAGGATGACGAATCTGAAGTGAATTTCAGATTTCCGCCCGCGATTCATTCCGGCAGGGTGGCTGTGGAAATTTCCGGACTTGTTAAATCCTACGACGGAATGAACAATGTTCTTGAAGATGTTAATCTTACAATAAGTCGCGGCGAAAAAATTGCATTGATGGGAGTAAACGGGGCAGGAAAATCTACCCTTGCAAGAATTATTGCCGGCAAGGAGCCGTTTGACAGAGGTAATGTAATTTACGGACATCAGGTGATTACGAGATATTTTGCACAGAATCAGGCTGAAGAACTCAATGAGAGCAGAACGGTTCTTGAAACACTCGAAGATGTTGCCGCAGGACAAACACAGAATGAACTGCGTTCCATTCTCGGCGGTTTTCTTTTTAGGGGGGATGATGTGTTTAAAAGTGTCGGAGTACTTTCGGGCGGTGAGAAATCCAGACTCGCACTCGCTAAAATGCTTCTGCAGAGTTCAAATTTTCTTATTATGGACGAACCTACAAATCATCTCGACATTAAGTCAAAAGCCATTTTAAAGCGTGCATTGAGCAATTATAAAGGAGCGGTTGTTGTCGTATCTCACGACAGGGAATTTCTCGATGGAATCATAGATAAAATTCTGGAAATCAGGGATAAAAATTACAGGACATTCGGGAGTACAATTTCGGAATATTCAAAAATAAGACAGAATGAAATAATAAAACACGATTCGACAACCGGGATAACTGATGAATTGCAGGAAAAAGAAAAAAAATCTCCTTATTTAAAAGGACTTGAAATAAAGAACAGGAAAAAGGAAATTAATAAAAAAATTACCGCAGTTAAAAGAAGAATTACCGAAGTGGAGAAGGAATTGAATAAATATGAAAACAGGTCAAAAGAACTCGAGGTTGTTATGGCAGAAGAAAACTTTTACAGAGATGTTGAAAATGCCAAAGCAGTTACGGAGGAATACGAGCGATTAAGAAAAAACACAAAGGTATTAAATAAACAGTGGGATAGTGAAACAGATATCCTGAATAAATTGTTAGAAGAATTATCATTAATTAATTAAAAATATAGATATGAAAAAACTGACATACGTTTTAATTATCGCATCAATATTTATGCTGGCTGGAATATCGTCGGCAGGTGACCCGGATGACGTGAGTTTAAAAAGTCCGGAGTTAAGTTTTATCAGCAAGGACAGGCTGATTAATGATTATCCGTCCGTCAAGAAGGAATATGACATAAAAACAGGCAAACCGATTGATATATATCTCGATATTCAACTCGGTCTTGGCAGTACCACTGCTAATATATCAAACGGATTAACAAATCTGGATTATGAAACAAATGCAAGAGTGGGTTTATCATTAGGCGGGCTTCTTTATTTTAGTGTTCTTGATTTTCTTAGTTTTACTTCAGGAGTATCATTACAGGGAAAAAGCTTTAAATTTTCCCCTCCCGCTTTGGATACAGCCGCTTTAAATAATTTCGGTCCCGGAGAAAAAACTTTAAGCAACACATTTATGAACATCCCGATTTATTTTAATATCGGTGGTATGATTTCCGAAAAAGTCGGGATAACACTCTGTGCAGGTCCGTATCTGGGAATAAGGATGAATGATGACAACTACAACGGACTTGGATTTAAGAATTTCGATTTGGGAATTAACGGAACATTAACCGTAAATTATTTACTGATGTATCCTTTTAATATAATTGCAGGTACAAAATTCGATTTCGGAGGACTTAACAGTCTCGGCAGTACCAGATTCATAGATAACATTACTACACAGAATTTTACGTTCTTTACCGGCGGAAGAATCTGGCTTTGATTTTTTAATTAATAACCCGGTCAAGCCGGAAACAAAATGTTTTTATATCTTAATAAAATCTGCGTTAATCTGCGAAATCTGCGTGCCAAATTCGTAATGTTTGCCTTGTCACTTGTCACTATTTACCTGTCACTTGTCACTAATCAACGTGATATTCTTTTCATTTTGAAATTCTAAATTTTCTCTGCGTCTCCGCGAGAAATATTTCCTTGCGTCTTTGCATCTTTGCGCCTTTGCGTGAAACCCTGCTTTGTTACCTGTCACTTGTCACTAATCA
>CAYWMV010000146.1:0-6100 GCA_964459055.1 uncultured Ignavibacteriaceae bacterium
GTGTTTTTAGTGTTGAAAATAAACTTTGATTGTTATGAACGGACTTATTGTTTGATTTTTTCGATGATGGTTCTCATATCTGCAGGCAGGTCGGATGTGAAAAGGAGTTTTTCTTTCGAATGGGGGTGGTCAAATGAGAGAAGCCGTGCGTGGAGAGCCTGACGCGGCATTTGTTCGAGGAGGTTTTTAATCGTAAGTTTCATACCCGAAGTAATATTAACCGAATGAGGCACGCGCCCTCCGTACATATCGTCGCCGAAGACGGGGTGACCTGCGGAACTGAGGTGGACGCGAATCTGGTGAGTTCTTCCGGTTCGGAGTTTTAGATTCACAAGCGACAGAAAATCATATTCCTCAACCACTTTATATTCGGTAATTGCGAGTTTCCCCTCTTCTTCAGAATGAGTTACAGCCATTTTTTTTCTGTCTTTTTTATCGCGGGCGATTTTATTCTCGATAACTCCCTCTTTAATTTTAAATTTTCCCCATACGATTGCGCGGTATTCCCTATCAATAGTATGCTTAAAAAACTGGTCGGCAAGTTTTCTGTGAGTAACTTCATCTTTAGCTACGACAAGAATTCCCGAAGTATCCTTATCCAGGCGATGAACAATGCCGGCTCTTTCGAATCCGTTCAGGTCGGACAGACTGCCCTTACTTTTCTTTGAATAAAACATCAGAGCATTAACGAGTGTGCCGCTGTAATTTTTATATGCGGGATGAGTAACCATACCCGCAGGTTTGTTAACAATCAGCAGAAATTCATCTTCAAATAATATATCCAGCGGAATATCTTCGGGCAGAACATCCTGCTTATCGGGAACAGGCAGTTCGATTTCGATTTCGTCTTCGGGTTTCAGCAGGTAGTTTGATTTTACGAGTTCACCATTGACAAGAACATTGCCGAGATTGATCGCATTCTGGACTTTTGTGCGTGAGGCATTTTCAACAAACCTCGTAATGTATTTATCAATTCTTTCTTTCGTTTTAATTTCCGGGACCGTGAATTTGTAAAATCTTTCCATATTAATAAATTGTAAAGTAAAAAACGTGTGTAACCTTTTTAAAATTTTTACGTCTAATAATTAAAGTTAACTAAAACGAAGTTTTTTAAAAAGTAATAAAAATTAAAGGAGACAAAAAAGATGAAATTAACGAAAATATTAATCCTAACTGCGATTCTGGCAATAGTACCCATAATGGCGGCTAATGCCGAAGATATCAAAGCCTCGACTAAGAGCGACCTTGATATACAGATTTACGAAGAAATAAAAGACGTTCTTAATCTGCCTGTATATTTAGCATACAGCGACAAGAACTTAAATGGAATTTCTTATGTTACAGTAATAGTAGGTGAGAATGGAAAAATTTGCGTATGTAATGTCAGAGGAGAAAACAGATTACTGAATGAATATCTGACAAAGAAAGTGAGTTCAAGGAATTTATGGACAGACCCTGTATTTGCAAATTCGAAGTTTACATATAAAGTGAGAGTAATATAAGTTTATTAACCTCCATATTCCCTCCAAGAAAGCGCCGTCTTTAGACGGCGTTCTTTTTTTAGGAGTCAGAATACAGAAATCAGCAGACATTAAGAAAGAGGCAGGAAGCGGGGAACAAAAAAGAGGAAAAAATACTTTAATTAAGAAATAACTTGAAATTATATAGTTTAACCTATATATTTTACAGATAATTAAAATCGAATTATGACTAAAATTAAGATTCTACAATATTTCAGGTTTTTCGTCATATCAGGAATCATATTAACAGCCATAAACTTTTTTTCAGGATGCTCTTCATCGGAAGAAGTGATAGTAGAGACAGAGGCGGAAAGACTTGCAAAAATAAGGGCAGTAGATTCCGTCAATTTCTACGGCGAATTACACCAGAGCCTTGAGCATTACAGGTATTCCCTAAAACTGAACAGCGAGGGACAGCCGACCGAATCGAAATCCGAATTCGAAAAAGCATTAAGAGTATTAAAGAAAGTAAACAAAAAATTCACTGAGAGTACCGCATATTCCGGATGGAACAGCGACTACAACGACCTTGCAAAAAACATCACAATAGATTATTTAACACTTCACAAGGACTTAGACAACAACAGTGCCGCATTTTATTTTGCGGACAAACTCTCCATTGAATACGAAAAAATCGTAACGAACACATTTGCCGAGGATACAGAAGTGATTCCGGGCAGTCAGGAAATAGGATTCATCAAAAACGAGCCTGTAACAGAATATCTGGATTTCTTTTCCAAGACGAGCAGAGGACAATCCTTCGTGGACAAAACGATATACAGGTCGGGCAGATTTTTCCCGATGATGAGAAAAATTTTAAAATATCACGGGGTACCTGAAGACCTTGTTTTCCTTTCCGTGCAGGAATCGGGATTAAATCCTACAATAATATCGAAAGCGGGTGCAGTCGGGTTATGGCAGTTCATGCCTTCGACCGGTGCGGCATACGGATTATATTCGGACAGTTACCGCGACGACAGGCGTGATTTCGAGAAAGCAACGGATGCGGCAGCACGACATTTAAAAGATTTATACCGTTCATTCGGTGACTGGTATCTTGCGTTCGGTGCATACAATGCAGGTCCGGGCAGGATAGTCTCCGCAATTAACAAAGCAGGCACGAGAGATTTTTGGGAAATCCGGGGTTATCTGCCGGGCGAAACGAAAAACTACGTACCGTCAATACTTGCCCTTTCCGAAATTTTCAGGAATCCGGAAGAATACGGATTCAAAAACGTAGAATTTGCGCCTGCTGTAGAATTCGACAGAGTTGACATACAGGGAACATTAACATTCGATAAAGTTGCAGAATTTGCGGAAACGGACGTAGAGACGATACGCGGTTTAAACACGGAATTAACTGCAGACGTAGTTCCAAATTACGATGTACCATACCAGTTAAGAATACCAAAAGGAAAATTCGACATATTTACTGAGAATTACAAGAAGTCCGCCGAGTACGATACAAACGGCAGGCGCGCACCTGAATTTGCCGGAAACGAAAACAAACTATTCGAAGAAGGCGAGCCGATAATATCATACAAAGTACCGGGATATTCACCGCCGGACATAAAAAATCTCGGAATGTCGGAAGGCAAGAACAAAATCGAATTCATGTACAGGAAAGGGAGACTGCTTTCGGCAATAGCAGATTCATTCAGAGTCCGGGAAGTAGAAATCAGACTATGGAACGGCATTGAATACGGAACATTACCCAAGGACAGTTCGGTATTATCGGTCTATCTTACAAAAAAAGAATACAACAAATTTTACGGAATAGTTGAAGAAACACCTCTAATCGGACAGGACACATTATCCGAATACGACATAAAATTCATAGAAGAGGAAAACGAGCAAAACGACAGCGAAATCAGCAGTACGGACGGCAAACAGAAGAAACCGAGAGAATACAGAAAGGACACGAAGAAGAAGGACGTAAAAACCACAGACACCAAACCAACGGAACAAAAAACGGTTGAACCAAAGCCGACCGAAATAAAGACCACTGAAGTTAAAACCAACGAGTCTAAACCGAAAGAAAAGAAGGTGATTGACAAAAACGCAAAAGAGCATATTGTACGTGAGGGCGACAGTCTCGGACAAATCGCCCTGGATTACGGAATCAGTTTATCGAATTTAAAAGAATGGAACGGGCTCGAAGAAGACAAAATAATTGTCGGGCAGAAATTAAGATTAACCACACCCGAGAAAAAGAAAGAGAAAACCATTGACAAGAGCACCGCAAAAACTCACATAGTAAAGGACGGAGAGACACTGACTTCCATTGCAGGCAATTACGGTGTAAGTGTTAACGACATAATGGACTGGAACGAACTCGAGGATGATAAGATTATGTCGGGACAGGAATTAATCGTTTCAAAATCGGGCGGAAAAAATTCGAAGAAACCCGTAGGAACAAAAGTAACTCACACAGTAAAATCAGGTGAAAACCTGACGATGATAGCAGACAAATACGGAGTAACCGCTTCCGAAATAATGGACTGGAACGGACTCGAGGACGACGTAATAAAGGTTGACCAGAAACTTACGATATATTCGCAGAAAGAATCCGTGACAAAGACAGAGAAGAAGAAAGAAGAGACCAAGAAAAAAGAAAAGCAGAAAACATATAAAGTGAAAAAGGGAGACACTCTTAGTTCAGTAGCGGATAAATTCAGCATTACAATCAAGCAGCTCAAATCCTGGAATAAAATCAAGGGAGACAAAATAGAAATAGGACAGGTGCTGAAGGTATCGCAGTAATAAACAAAGCCGGATAAACATTTTACATTTAATTCGGATGGTGTAAAAAAAATCAGTAACATCTGTGTTCCGAATACGTTTAGTCTTCATAATTTATACAGTATAACACAGAATTTAAAACCTGATGGAATAATTATTCCAATTTTCTATGTTCCTTTTAATTTCGTTGAATTACATTTTGAATTAATATATATTTGTATTTCCTGCTAGCATAGCTCAGTTGGTAGAGCAGTTGATTTGTAATCAACCGGTCGGGGGTTCAAGTCCCTCTGCCAGCTCCATAAAACCAACCCCTGTAATAGTTATCATTACAGGGTTTTTATTTCCGAAAAAAAACAATAATTCAAATTCCCCTATTCCGGTAAGGGAACAAAGCCTGTTTCACCCAGAATTTCAGGGAATTTCCGTGCAGACCACATTTCCTTTGCCTTTTCAATTAATTCCCTTTCTGAAGAAACGAAATTCCAGTAAATGAAACGCGTTTCCGAAAAAGTATCGCCTCCGATAATATAAACAGAACTGCCGGAATTCATTTCGAATTCAAACGAACTCCTGTCTTCAGGGACAACTATCCGGTTTTTTCCATATACATTTCCCCCGCTTTTAATTTCCCCTTCAACAATATACACACCCGCCTCACCGAATAAGTCTTTGCAGATGCCGGTAGTCTGATTCGTTCCTGATTTCGCTTCGATAAAAAATAATTTACTGTAAACCGGAACAGGCGATTTTTCCCCGAGGGCTTCACCTGCTATTAATTTATATGACACATCCCCTTCAATCCGGCAGGGTAAATCTTCTTTTACAATATGAATAAATCCAGGTTCTGTCTGCTCTTTTTCCTTCGGAAGAGCAATCCAGAACTGAAGACCATGAAAAAATTTTTCTGCATTTCTCTGATATACGGGAGTTCGTTCAGAATGAACAATCCCCTTCCCTGCCGTCATCCAGTTAACTTCACCCGGTTTGATTTCGATTTCGTTGCCAAGAGAATCCCTGTGCATCAGCATTCCCTCAAAAAGATACGTTAGCGTTGAAAGACCGATATGCGGATGCGGAGCCACATTAACATTCCGGCCGGGTTTTAAAATTACAGGTCCCATATGGTCAAGGAAAATGAACGGTCCGATCATTCTCTTTTTTCTGAACGGCAGCAACCTGCCGACCTTGAAATTTCCGATATCAGCCTGACGTTCTTCGATAACAAGATTAATGTTTGACACCTAGAGAAATATTAATAAATTTTAAATAACCAAAACTTTCGTAACAAATCACCGCAATCCATTTTTAAAAAATAAAACTAATATCTATAATAATCCGGTTTAAAAGGACCTTCTTTTTTAACACCAATGTAAGCTGCTTGCTCATCGGTAAGACATGTTAATTTCACGCCTAATTTTTCAAGATGCAAACGCGCAACTTCTTCGTCTAAATGTTTTGGCAAAGTGTAAACACCAATTTTATAATTATTTTTCCAAAGCTCGATTTGCGCCAAAACCTGATTTGTAAACGAATTACTCATAACAAAAGACGGATGACCTGTCGCGCATCCAAGATTCACAAGCCTGCCTTCTGCTAACAAAAATATCTCGTGGCCTTCTGGAAAAATATACTTGTCAACTTGCGGTTTAATATTTATTTTTTTGATACCTTTGTAATTTTCCAGTTTTTCAACTTGGATTTCATTGTCAAAATGCCCAATATTGCAAACAATTGCCTGATTTTTCATACGTTTCATATGTTCAATTGTAATAATATCTTTGTTGCCTGTTGTAGTCACATAAATATCCGCAATATCCAAAACATCTTCTACTCTT
>CAYWMV010000147.1:0-6082 GCA_964459055.1 uncultured Ignavibacteriaceae bacterium
AATCAAAAGTAGCATGAGCCTCTATAAAATTTCAACTAAAAATGAATTGATTTCCCATAAAAAGTTCTCATCATTTGAAAAATACCAAAAATATTCTTAAAATATATATTGGTTTTGCAAATTTTTAAATGAATAGCACCATATTAACATATTGAAGATTCATTGAAAATTAAATAAATTATAGATTTTATAAATAATAAGACTATGCAGGAAATAAGGGAATTAATCGTACTTGCTTTAGGCGGTAATGCATTACTTGATTCAAAATCAAAAGGCACTATAGAGGAGCGTGAAGAAGCGGCTGACAAAACAGCAAAACAACTATTAAACATTTTGAAAAGCGATTACGACGTAGTATTGACCCACGGAAACGGACCTCAGGTAGGAAACATTCTGATACAAAACGAAGAGGCAGCGTCAAAAGTCCCTCCGATGCCGCTGGACGTATGCGTAGCAGAAACACAGGGTGAAATAGGTTATATTCTTCAAAAAGCGATAAAGAACGAATTTGACAAGAACGACATAACTAGAAGCATACTTACGATTTTAACTGAAGTAATGGTTGATGAAAACGACAATGCATTCAAAGTATATTCAAAACCCGTCGGACCATATTACACTGAATTTCAAAAGAACGAAATATTAAAAACAAAATCATACTGGCGATTCGCAAAAGACCCTGCAGGAAAAGGGTTCCGCAGAGTAGTCCCCTCTCCAAAGCCTCTTAAAATTATTCAGACAAACAGTATAATTGATCTGATAAAGTCAGGTTATCTGGTTATATCAGTCGGCGGCGGCGGCATACCCGTTTACTTCTGCCACAAGGAAAATGAAATAAAAGGTGTTGAAGCAGTAATAGATAAAGACCTTGCTTCAGCAAGACTGGCAATAGACATAAAGGCGGACAAACTGATTATATTAACAAACGTTGATGCCTGTTACATCAATTTTAAGCAGGAGAATCAGATTGAACTCCGGGAAATGAATCTCGACGAAGCAAATACATATTACGACCAGGGGCATTTTTCCGCAGGAAGCATGGGCCCGAAGATTCAGGCAGCAATTGATTTCGTCACAGCAACGGGAAAAAATGCCATTATTTCAAGTATAGAAAGACTGGAGGATTCCCTGCAGAATAAATCAGGAACATTAATACACCCGTAAACTTAAAAATCATTTATATAAAATTTATGGCAAAGAAAAAAATTAACTTAGCAAATCTGAACTGGGAGACATTTCAATCGGCTCCGCTCGAAAAAAGACTGGAATATTTTAGAAAAGACGGAAGATTATTCGACTGTCTTTTTTCGCAGCAATTTCCCCGTAACCTGATGGAAAAATTATTTGATATCGCAACAAGAATCAGAGGAATAGCAAAATTGAAAGAAGGTCTGGACTGGCTGCAGACTTTATTATCACATAAAAGAGCAATGCTTTATTTCGTTCAGCCTTCAACAAGAACTTTTGTATCATTTCAGAGCGCCTGCTACATATTAGGAATGAAAGTAAGCGAAATCAGGTCAACATCCACATCATCCGAATTAAAAGGAGAATCCGCGGAAGATACGATAAGGACATTCAGTTCTTACGCCGATATAATCATAATGAGACACTTTCAGGAAGGAATGGCAGAGAAATCAGCATGGCTGCTTAACTCGACACCAAGACCTGTAAGGATAATTAACGGCGGTTCAGGAAAAGACCAGCATCCGACTCAGGCATTACTGGATATGTACACATTGCATTTTTCTTTTTCTAAATCCGGAGGAATCGACAACAAGACCATAATGATGGTGGGTGATTTAAAGCGCGGCAGAACGGTCAGGTCACTATCATATCTGCTTGAAAATTACAAAGGCGTTAAAATCATTTATGTATCACCGGATTACTTAAGAATAGAGAATGATATAAAAAAATCACTGGACAAACATAAAATCAAATATACTGAAACAGACAATCTCGTAGGAAATTTAAAATATGCAGATGCTGTTTATATGACACGGGTTCAGGACGAATACGACGTTAACAACGAAACGAAGAATATGGATTACCAGAATTTTCATTTAAAGAAGGAACATCTGAAATTAATGAAGAAAAACTCAATAATAATGCACCCATTACCGAGAAGACTCGAAATAGACACTGAAATAGACAAAGACCCGAGAGCAATGTACTGGCGTGAGGAAAGAAACGGCATGTGGATTAGAACTGCGCTAATTGCTTATATGTTCGGTACGGAAGAATTAATTTTTAATTATAAATAAATCATATGTCAAAAACAGCATTTGTATTTCCCGGACAGGGTTCACAATCCCCGGGAATGGGAAAGGATTTATACGAAAATTTTGCTATTGCGAAAGAATATTTTAAAATAGCAAATGATATTATGGAGTTCGACATTTCCGGATTAATGTTTGAAGGTCCGGCAGATGAACTGAAGCAAACGAATATTACCCAGCCTGCACTATTCATACACTCGATAATTCTAACAAAATTAATCGGAGACAAAATAAAAGCCGATTGCACGGCAGGGCATTCACTCGGCGAATACACAGCAAACACTTATGCAGGAACATTTGATTTCGAAAAAGGGCTGAAACTCGTAAAGACAAGAGGCATATTGATGAAAAATTCCGGGACTATCTCCCCCGGTACGATGGCAGCCATTATCGGAATGTCAGATGAACAGGTTTCAGAAATCTGCAATAAAGCAAGCGCGAAAGGTGTCGTCCAGCCGGCAAATTTCAACTGCCCGGGCCAAATTGTAATATCAGGAAGCACTGATGCCATCGACGAAGCAATTTCAATAGCAAAAGGTGAACCGTATAAATGCAGAATAGCAAAAAAACTTGAAGTGAGCGCTGCATTTCATTCCGAACTGATGAGAACATCAGACAGCAAATTAAGAACAGCAATCGATGCCGCATTATTATCAAAGCCTGAAATTCCGATATACACCAATACAACTGCACTGCCGATTTCAGAACCGGATGAAATCAGAAATGCACTGAAAGAACAGCTAACATCACCTGTTTTATGGGAAAAATTAATAAGGAACATGATGAATGACGGCGTGACAAAATTTTACGAAATCGGTTCAGGAAAAGTACTTACCGGATTAATCAAGAAAATAAATCCTGACGTAAACGTTATTAACGTTTCAAATGTTGAAGAGTTAAACCTGATTTGATAATTATGGAAGATAAAGAATACATTGAATACAACGGTCTCAAGATTGACACATTAATATTTAAACAAGGGTTTGTCCCGAAATGTGATGTAGTAAAATGCTTTGGCCAATGCTGTGACTGGGGCGTTTATATGGATTTGAAGTTCAAGGACGTTATTCTGCAGCACAAGGATGACATCATTGCTGTAATGGATGAAGACCAGATTAAAGACACAGATGAATGGTTTGAAAAGGAAACAGAAGAAGACAAGGATTTTCCTTCCGGATATTCCACAGGAACCGAAACATACACAGACAAAAATGGAAAATCCGCCTGCATATTCAAAGATAAAAACGATTTCTGTTCAATACAGAATGCCGCTATTAAAAAAGGAATGCACAAATGGAGCATTAAACCAAAGTATTGCATAATGTATCCGTTGACAATAGTTGACGGAATACTGACTTATGATGATTCACATTCAATGAAATTGAATTACTGCGGAATTCATAAAAAAGAAAACTTTACGCAGACAGTTTTCGAAGCAATGCAGGAAGAAATTATATTCATACTCGGGAAAGACGGTTATGATTTTCTGAAGTTTTACTTTGAGAATAACTATAAATAAGTAAATAGTATTTTAAATAATAAAATTTTATTTTTTCAATAAAAACAGCAATGGATAAATTACTTGAAAATAAAGTTGCCGTAATCACAGGCGGCGGCAGAGGAATAGGAAGAGCAATAGCTGTCTTATTTCTGAATTACGGTGCTAAAGTAGTAATAGCGGACAAAGTATTTCCTGATGATTTTGAAGCATTCGCAAATGAATACCGTTCCAAAGGCATGACAGTTGACGCAAAAACTCTTGATATAACAAATTTTGACGAAACATCAAAAATTTTCGGAGATATAGCGAAAGAGCAGGGACGCATAGATATTTTAATAAACAACGCGGGCATAACAAGAGACAAATTACTCTTAAGAATGAACGAAGAGGACTGGGATCTGGTACTGAATGTTAATTTAAAGGGCGCCTTCAATGCGACCAAAGCAGTAATCAGAATAATGGCCGGTCAAAAATACGGAAAAATAGTAAATATCAGTTCAGTGGTCGGATTAATGGGTAACGCGGGTCAGGCAAATTATTCTGCATCAAAAGCCGGACTGCTCGGATTAACAAAATCAACTGCGAAGGAATTCGCCTCCCGGAACATAAATGTAAACGCAGTAGCTCCGGGATATGTAGAAACTGAAATGACCCACGTTTTAACCGATGAACAGAGAAAAGCGTTTCTCGAAGTCATACCGATGAAAAGAGGTTGCAAGCCCGATGAAGTTGCTGAAGTTGTAGCCTTTCTTGCATCCGACAAATCAGGTTACATAACGGGACAGGTAATCACCGTTGACGGCGGAATGATAATGTAATTTAAAAAATTATGAAGAAAAAAATTGCCTGGGTAACAGGAGCATCGACAGGAATAGGAAGGGAAACTGCAAAACTTCTTTCAAAGAATAATTTCATCGTTGTAGCAACTGCAAGAAGAAAATCGCGGCTTGTATCACTTGTTCAGGAAATAAAATTTGCCGATAATGAAGCATCTGCTTTTGTTTGCGACGTATCATCAGAAAGAAGTGTTTTCAACACATACAAAAGAATTAAAGAAAGATACGGTAAAGTGGACCTTCTTGTAAACAATGCCGGTGTGACATTTTTCAAGTCTTTTTTTGATTCAAAGATTTACGACTTCGATTATTTAATGAACATTAATTTGCGCGGGAGTTTTCTGACGATTAAATCGGTTTTACCTCAAATGCTGAAAAAAAGAAGCGGACACATTGTTAACATATTGTCCGTAGCCGCAAAATCAGATTTTGAAGACAGTTCATTATATGCCGCTTCGAAAGCGGGACTGCTCGCAATGTCAAACGTACTGCGGACTGAAGTAAGAGGATTTAATATTAAAGTAACCAATATTCTTCCCGGTGCAGTAGATACACCAATCTGGGATTCGAAGACCAGGCAAAAAAAGAAAAACAGAATGATGTCTCCCGAGAATATCGCATCGGTAGTATTAGATGTAGTAAACAAACCGAATAAATTACAGGTCGAAGAAATTATTTTAAGACCTCAAAAAGGAGATTTATAAGAGGATTTGGAATTTACTATTTATCACTGGATTGGCTTTCTGATATTTCTGCTTACAATGCTTTTAATTGATTTAGGTGTATTTAACAGGAAAGCCCACGTAATATCAACAAAAGAAGCTCTTATATGGACAGCCGTCTGGGTAATTATTTCATTTATATTTAACGGCTGGATTTATTTTACACACGGTGAAAAAACAGCACTTGAATTTTTGACCGGTTATATACTGGAGAAATCATTAAGCGTGGACAATATTTTTGTTTTTATTCTTCTGTTCACATATTTCAATGTTTCCAAAAGATACCAGCACAAAATTCTTTTCTGGGGAATTATCGGTGCAATTGTTTTAAGAGGTATATTAATTATACTTGGAGCGGCATTAATAGTAAAATTTCACTGGATAATTTATATATTCGGAATATTTCTTGTGTTCACGGGAATAAAGATGGCAATCCCAAAAAAGGAAGAAATTGACCCTATGAAAAATCCTTTAGTGAAACTAATCAGAAAAATATTTCCGGTAACTCCATTTTATGTACGGGGTGCTTTTTTTGTGCGGTCCAAGCACAAGAAATTATATGCCACACCTATGATAATTGTTCTTGCCGTAGTAGAATCTACTGACCTTGTATTTGCATTCGATTCGATACCCGCAATACTTGCAATAACGCACGACCCGTTCATCGTTTTCACATCTAACGCTTTCGCAATTCTGGGATTACGCGCACTTTATTTTGCTCTCGCGAATGTGATAGATAAATTC
>CAYWMV010000148.1:0-6016 GCA_964459055.1 uncultured Ignavibacteriaceae bacterium
CTTCGAGCCGGATGATTCAGTCAGGTTTTCAAAACCTGTGGAATTAAATAAAGTGAGAGACAATTACGATGCGGCAAAATTCACAAAAGAGGACAGAAAGAAATTAATCAAGAATGTAGAAACTGCAATGGAATATGAAAAGAAATCCGATGAAAGAAGATACGACAATCTAAAAGAAAAAATGAAAAATCCGGCAAGCAGAGAATCAGGAGAAATACAGAAAGAAATAACAAAAATCGAAAAAATCAAAGAAGTCGTAAAAATCAAAAAACCGAAAACGCATAGTGAATTTACAGAAATAGTCAGGAAGGATATGCTCACGGTATTCGGAGGCAAAATCAACAAAGAAATAAACGGAAATGAAAATATAATTCCTAAGGAATATTCCCTTTCGCAGAACTATCCCAATCCTTTCAACCCCGTAACAAAAATTAGTTTTGCTCTGCCGAAAGAATCTAAAGTAAAATTAATTATATACGATATGCTCGGCAGAGAAGTGGCACGATTGATTAACAACGAGAATCTCTCGGCGGGAACATACATTCGTGAGTTCAACGGAAGTAGTCTTGCAAGCGGTATATATTTCCTGCGAATACTTGTAAACGACGGAAAAGATTTTTCGGATGTGAAGAAGATTGTTCTGCTGAAATAGTATCATACCAAAAAAGACAGTTTTAAGAAAATAAAGGACAATCTATATTTGAAATAAGTTAATTTAAAGATTAAACAAAGATTAAAAAAATAAAGATGAGAGAAATAAGAAATAATATATCAAAGTTATTTATTATATCCGTACTTTTGATAGTATTAAGTTCATCAGGGATACAGGATATGCCCGCAGGAAACTGGAACTATCAGCAGATGCCTACACTTCAGAATGTTGCACTCAGGGATATGAAATTCCTTGACAGTCTTACGGGATTTGCAGTAATGTCGAATGACACACAGCCGTTAGATACCACATATGTATTAAAAACCACAGATGGCGGATACAACTGGTTCAGGTCAAAGGCGGAAAGGGGCAATTACACAAGAATACAATTTATTAATAATCAGACCGGATATGTATGTGGTCAGATACCTTCAAATGCAGTAATATATAAAACATCAAATCAGGGATTAACATGGAATAATGTTTCAATACCTCAACTAATAATAGCCGATGATATGTATGCATTGAATGAAGACACAATATGGTTTGTGGATAGATTTTCATTAGAGGGCGGCGTATATCGTACAACAAACGGAGGAGGGAGCTGGCAATTGCAGTGGGCGGGAGGAGCGAGTAACCCAAACAGAATTTATATGTTTAATAAAGATTTTGGGTTTCAGACAAGAGCTGATTTCTATGATGCTTGGTTATTACGAACAACAAACAGCGGCGTAAATTGGAATACCGTAACCGGAGGCAGATTCTTTGATATGGTATTTGTTGATACATTGATAGGTTATAAAAGTTACGGAGATATTAAGAAAACTACTGACGGAGGGTTAAGTTGGAATATTTTGCCGTTACCAATTACTCCCGAAAATGCTGTAAGTATGTCCTTTATAAACCGAGACACAATATGGGCGGGAGGTGGTTGGTTTATTTTTCCGGGATATAATTACAGAGGAGTACTTTATAATTCGACTAACGGAGGAAATACGTGGCGATATCAAATTCCTGATACTTCGTACAATATACTATCATATAAATTTGTAAAATTCATCAATAGGAATATTGGATGGGCTTATAATGGTAATAAAGGTATTCATACGATTAACGGCGGCGATACGGCATTTTTTATAACATCAGTTAATAATGAACATACATTATTACCGGATGATTATGTTTTATTTCAAAACTATCCAAATCCGTTTAATCCGTTTACGACAATTAAGTTTTCTCTAAAACTAACATCGAAAATTTCTCTTGAAGTATTTGATATGAAAGGCAGCAGGATTAAAACAATAATAGACAATAAGAAAATCACATCAGGGACTTATGAATACGGCTTTGACGGGAGTGGCTTATCTTCCGGCGTGTATTTCTACAGATTGACTGTAAACAATAAATCAACACTTGTTAAAAAAATGATAATGATAAAGTAGTATCAAACAATACCAAAGGAAAAATAGAAAAAACAAAACAGATATAAAAAAATACTTCTAACTTAAATACTTTGTAAATTGCTTTTTTAAAAATTAAACCCTCAGGGTCTATGAAAACAAAAGTAACCAAAACCGCAGTGAAGATTATAAAACTATTTATTATAATCATTTCGATTTATCTTCCCATAACTCATATTTCGGGTAATGAGGATAAGTCAGAGGAAAGTTTTTTTTCGGGAGAAGACAGTAATGAATTTATGCTCGGAATAATAGATAACGGAGTAGAGGATGCGGGCAGATATTATTTACTAACCGACAGTTTATTATGCAATACCTGGCACCGTTACGGTCCGTGGATGAGGGGACCCTCTTGGTTTCAGGGAGATTCTTTAAATGCGGATATAAACGTTTATAAAGATTCCGTAGAAAAAATAATAAGCGATAACAGAGCAAATAATATGAAAACGATATTTATGAGGGAGAAAATACTTTATCTGTGCTTCGGTCAAAGAAGCGATTACCAGTGTGAGGCAACGGGTTTTGATAACGATTTAGTTTTCTATACATACAGAACACATAGTACCGGAGAAGATATTTATGATAATTCATCATTCGGAAATAATAACAGAGTCAGATATTGCTCTGTAATTCCATCGTACGGTCATACTGCGGGATATGTATGCAGAGATTTAAGAGCAAACAGGGAGCAAATAAACATACACAATAACTGGGGTGCCTATGCCGTTGATGCGCAATATAACTGGTATGTAAAGCCGAGAATCAGAATTGATACCGCTTATGCAAATAATCCTGTAAATTATGAAAATAATGTTTGCAGAGTCGAAGTGTTGAATTTCCTTGGGGATACGATTATTAATAGAGTTATCAAAGTGAAATATTTTAAAGAATCACCTACAGTACTTTATGATGGGAATTATTTAGAGGAGTATTATTGGAAAAATGATCCGGATTTACGTATCGATACCGGCAAAAAATTCAATCCGGCAAATCGTCCGTTATGGGATGTTACAGGAAAAGTAGATTTCAGGATTTACTGGTACGGACAGTGCAATATGTGGATTGATTATGTAAGGGTTGAAAATCAAACAGCTTATGATTTATTCAAACATAATTATGATAATACATGGCTTCTCTGGGAAGTAAACCAAATCGCAAATCAGAACTCTGATAATATAGAAAAGTTTTATATTGAGGAATTCGAATTCAGCCAGATACCCTGCATGAAGTATGTATCGGATTATATAAAAAGTGTAAATCCGGAGTTCTCATTAATGTTCGATTTGAATATTGCATCATATTCCGCCCACAGGGAAGATTTCTGGAATTTTTTTGATGCGGGACATATTAAGAGAAATCTCTATGACAAGATTCAACCAAAGGAAGTATTTTCTTATTCTTATCCTTTAAAAGGAAGATATTATAACGGAAATTTAAACACAATTAAGGGTGATTATTATATTCCAAATACACTTCCAAAACCAAACCTTGTCTTTAATCCTCTTGAAGGTGTTCTGGCGGAGCCGGTTTCTCCTTCGATATACGATAACTGGCTTGAAAATATTCTTGAGAGCGGTGAATCAGACGGCAATATGAGAATAATGAGATTGCTGGATTCATTAACAAAACAGACTAATCTGCCTTTGATATTTATGCCTCAGGGACATATGGTTTACTGGCAGTATCATCAGTTGAAAGAACCGACAAATGAAGAACTTAAACTGTTAACATATCTTGGTCTGGCATACGGTGCCAAAGGGATACTTCACTACAGTTATAACGGAAGCGGATGTTTTACAAATATTGCTGTGGATTCACTTCGAATGGGATATGACAGGGGGTTTTATAATCCGCAGGATCCGCCAAATTGCGGATTATTCGGAACTCCACGCTTTCTAAATGCATACGTTCAAAACAAATGGACAAATGTTAGGGAAATAAATAATCATTTAAAAAAATGGGGAAATTATTTATTAGTATTTGATAATAATTCAAGAAGAACATATTCATACAGAACGGAAAGATCTGCCCTGCTATCAGGGACATACTTTGATGAAATTCTGACATATAAATTATCAACAGGTTCAATTCCCTGTCCTGAAACGGTATTTGACAGCCTTGAAGTCAGAGGGAATATTTTGCAGGAATGTAAAGAAGACAGATATTTACAGGCGGGAGTGTTCAATATACCGACAGAGATATATAATAAATATTTTATGATGATAAACAGAAGATGTTCACCTTTTAAAGATGAAACGAGTCAAAACAATAACGGAGGCAGGCGTCTGATAAAAGTAAGGTTTGATGCCGGTTCAGAGTCGTTAAACGGCTTTAATAACTGGAAATTAATTGACCTTTATAGTGATTCCGTGATTGCTGTCTTTAATAAATATTCATCAATATTTATTGATTTAGGATGGTATATGCCCGGCGAAGGCAAACTTTACAAAATCACACCCGTAAATTAAAAAGGCGGAACACTGCTTGCGGATGAGAATTTCGGGAACATACCGGCGTTCGACTGTAAAGATATGGTCTTCGAAACAAACTTTATAAAATACGGACAGAGAACAATGTTATATTTTGCAGACTTGAAGAAAAAATAAACTTGGCATTTGCAGGGTTTTTTATATCTTAATAAAATCTGCGTTAATCTGCGTAATCTGTATCATCAGTATTCATAACCCGGTCAAGCCGGAACCAAAATGTTTTTGTCCCCCTTTGAAGGGGGTAGGGGGAGGATTGTTTCCTTTTTCTTTTTACTTATAATTTTCTTTGCCGGTTTATGCAGAATTTAAAAACTAATGGAATAATTCATAATTCGTAATTTCTTTTCCGATCCCGATTCACTCGGGACAAAATTCAAAATTATATTCACTATTTCCGGTCTGTTCCTAATCCTTATCGGCGGTCCCCACGTCCCCGCTCCGCACGAAACATAAAAATGCGTTGCCTCCTCCTGTCTGTATCCGTAACTGATTTCATATATCATTCCTGTAATTAAATTTATCGGAAACAATTGCCCGTGATGTGTATGCCCCGATAAATGCAAATCCGCTCCCAGTTCCCTCGCTTCATCCAGTTCAAACGGCTGATGATTCATGACAATCAGCGGTAACGATTTATCAATACCCGAAAGAATTTCATCCAGCGGCTTCCTCGGCTTTCCGTAAAATCTCTGTCTGTCCTTATCCTCACGCCCTGCAAGATAAAAACTGTCCGCAATTTTTATCACAGTATCCCTCACCATTTTCACGTTATGCTCGCAAAGGTATTTCACCGCCTCATCTACACCGCCGATGTATTCGTGATTCCCGGTTACCGCATACACTCCGTATTTGGATTTTATGCTTAACAATTTATCACCGATGTTATTTCTTAACACGGGCGCAATATCCTCGTCAATTACGTCACCTGCCAGCAAAACTAAATCCGGCTCGAGCGAATTTATTTTATCAACCATCTGTCCGAACCTGTTCGCACCGACAATCGTTCCGAGATGAATATCCGATACCATCGCGATATTTAGTTGCCTCAGTTCACCTGCTTTTTTATTAATTGAGATTTTCAGTTCTTTTACAACCGTATGCCTCGCATTTATGTATCCTGCAATTACGATCACCGTCACAACGGCAATCGAAATCAGTAAAGTAATGAATTTTAAGTTTGGATATTTTATTCCTGTTTTGTCCGGCAGAAAATGAAATATCAGATTCGTTGCCCTGACCAAATCAAGCAGAATGACAATCATCAGAAAATATATCATCGCCGCAAGCCAGAAAGAGCCCGTCCACGTGAGTACATCGCTTACGGGGGATAACCAATAACTTTCCAGTATTCTTCCCGCCAGATATGAAAGCGATAAAATCAAAAAGATAATAATGTAATACGGTTTCAGCCCGCT
>CAYWMV010000149.1:0-6003 GCA_964459055.1 uncultured Ignavibacteriaceae bacterium
TTTTTATTTTTGCAGAATCATTTTTTTCGTAATACTGATATCACCGGCAGTCATTCTATAGAAATACACTCCTGTCGATAATCCAGTTGCTTCAAACGGTATCTCATATCCTGTGACCGGTTTCATTACCTGATTGAATATTGTTCTGACTTCTCTGCCAAGTATATCATACAACTTTATCGTTACCATCGTTTCTTTCGGAACATCAATCCTTATAAATGTTACCGGATTAAACGGATTCGGATAATTCTGGTATAATGCGTAATCATTCGGTATTATCGACTGCGCAAAATCATTTCCGCTGTAAAAGGCTATGTTCTCAATTGTAAAATCAGCATTGGTTATACTCGGATTTGCGTATTTCTTCATTGTGAATCCAAGCATTGATACCTCATTCAAAGGTGCCGATGCATTCTCTATTCTGAATGTTCTCAGCGGTATTTCATAAAGTTTTTTATTTTCCTCTAAATTAACCTGCACATACGGGTAATAATATTTCCCGCCGATTTTTATCTCAAGATAGAGGTCAATTTTTCCGTTTCCTGATGCCTGAAATGCTAATTTGTCGAATTTTGATAAATCCATTCCTTCAAAAGAAGCATCCGTTGAACGACCTATCATAAGTTCGTCATTAAGTGTACCTTTAAGTCTTGCACCGCCGGGATATACCAGTGAACCTTCAGGATATTGAGGAAGTTCAGGAGCAATTACATATGTGAAATCCGTAATTGTACTGTTAGGGCCTGCATATGGTCCGTATACTCCGCCTCCGACAAATACCGCATCCATGAATCCGGTGTTGCTTGTCATGTAAATCCTCGAGTCGGAAATATATCCTATCGGTATTGTTATTTCGTTTCCGTATGGCTCAACAATTGTGTTCATTGTCATCTGCTGCTCAGGAGCGCCCTGCTGCCTTGAATAATATATATTCAGATTTACAGGAATATATTGATTCTTGTCATTCTTGAACGTCAATCTTATCTTACCGTCATTTGTGTAATTTGATTTCTTTATGTAAATATCAGGTTGCTTCAAATTATTACTCGCATAGGTTACAGGTGCTACACTCTGGAATTTTGCTATTACCTGTTTTACCAGCTGTGTAGTTGTATAAAGATTTGCTGACCATACCTGCATATTGTAAACATTCAATGTGCCGGGCGGTACCTGATATTCTTCGGTAACCCATTTTTCGTCTATAATAAATCCGCTGTTGGTATGAAAAACTGTGAATGAAATTGCAGCATCAGTCCAGCCCTTCTTGGATTTTACCAACCTCGATCCGTAAAATGGTTTTCCGTCTATATTTGTAATTTCCAAATCTTCCATAGAATAGTAACTGAGCCTGTCGCAAACGGATTTTGAGTGTGAATATAATTCGGGAGGGTTTGTTGTAGTTGAGAAAATAACAGCAACTCTGGAATTGTTTAACATGTAATCAACGGCATATGCTGAAGTGGCGTTTGAAATGCTTAAGATGTCAAACGGTGTAGTTTCTACCGGTATTGAATTATAAGGTCCTGAGCCGGGAATAAAAGTCTGCAGAGGATAGGTAGAAGTAATTTTATCGTTTCTGACTAAACTGCTTGCTTCGCCTTTTCTGAGCAGAACATTTCTTAGGAAGAGCATTTCAGCCATTTTATAAGTGCTTTCAATACCGCCACCACCACCGCCGCTGGTTGACCAGGTGATAATTAATCTGTCGCAGACGTTGCCCCAGGTGACCGAAGCGATTGCAAGTTTTTGATACTGATTTGGTGAAGTTTTATGAACGTAAAGTGTCCCAATTCCAATCTGTGCCCGTGCGCAGGCTTTGATAACTGCAACAGAGTCAGGTCCTTCTTTATTCAGGATAATATTTGGAGTATAACCATCAGGACCTGTTATCGCTGTATTAGTACTTAAAGTACCTGCAGATGTTGTCAGATTAACAGTAACTCCAGGCATAGGATTTCCAATCGTGTTCGTTACTTTCACTCTAATTGTATCAGCAATATTCGAGCTATCGGATATCGCAACCGGTTCAATTTTGACCGTTTTAATGAAAGTTGCAGTTTGCCAGTTTGCGTTAGCATCTGCAATTATTTGCAAAACTCTAGTTCTTATTTCAAGATCAACTAGTGTATTGACACTCAATGTATCTGTAAAAAACCAAATTGCAATTTGTATTGATGCTGCTTCTCTCCTTAAATCAGATAAAGCGTTCGGATATGGATATGATTTAAACGGATAGTAGTTCAATAAGATATATAAAATCTGTGATTTAACATGTGTAGTATCAATCATCTCTGACCCATTAAAATCATGCATATGATCTAAATCAACACAATAAAATTTACCTGTATCATTATCTATTAAACAATTTACAGTTCCAGCGAAAGGTAGTTTAATAGTATCATGAGGTGGATTTGGATCTAAATACTTAATATATGAAATACCTTTATCTTGGGATAAGTATTTTACAAACGGGTACTCTTCAGTATGCCCCTTTTGCAGATTAAAGGAAAAAAATAATCCGATTAAAATTAAAACGTAGAAAATAAATTTATAGCTTTTCATTTCATTTGAGTTTAATTAATGAAATATAATAAAAATTTTATTTTTGCAGAATCATTTTTTTCGTAATACTGATATCACCGGCAGTCATTCTATAGAAATACACTCCTGTCGATAATCCAGTTGCTTCAAACGGTATCTCATATCCTGTGACCGGTTTCATTACCTGATTGAATATTGTTCTGACTTCTCTGCCAAGTATATCATACAACTTTATCGTTACCATCGTTTCTTTCGGAACATCAATCCTTATAAATGTTACCGGATTAAACGGATTCGGATAATTCTGGTATAATGCGTAATCATTCGGTATTATCGACTGCGCAAAATCATTTCCGCTGTAAAAGGCTATGTTCTCAATTGTAAAATCAGCATTGGTTATACTCGGATTTGCGTATTTCTTCATTGTGAATCCAAGCATTGATACCTCATTCAAAGGTGCCGATGCATTCTCTATTCTGAATGTTCTCAGCGGTATTTCATAAAGTTTTTTATTTTCCTCTAAATTAACCTGCACATACGGGTAATAATATTTCCCGCCGATTTTTATCTCAAGATAGAGGTCAATTTTTCCGTTTCCTGATGCCTGAAATGCTAATTTGTCGAATTTTGATAAATCCATTCCTTCAAAAGAAGCATCCGTTGAACGACCTATCATAAGTTCGTCATTAAGTGTACCTTTAAGTCTTGCACCGCCGGGATATACCAGTGAACCTTCAGGATATTGAGGAAGTTCAGGAGCAATTACATATGTGAAATCCGTAATTGTACTGTTAGGGCCTGCATATGGTCCGTATACTCCGCCTCCGACAAATACCGCATCCATGAATCCGGTGTTGCTTGTCATGTAAATCCTCGAGTCGGAAATATATCCTATCGGTATTGTTATTTCGTTTCCGTATGGCTCAACAATTGTGTTCATTGTCATCTGCTGCTCAGGAGCGCCCTGCTGCCTTGAATAATATATATTCAGATTTACAGGAATATATTGATTCTTGTCATTCTTGAACGTCAATCTTATCTTACCGTCATTTGTGTAATTTGATTTCTTTATGTAAATATCAGGTTGCTTCAAATTATTACTCGCATAGGTTACAGGTGCTACACTCTGGAATTTTGCTATTACCTGTTTTACCAGCTGTGTAGTTGTATAAAGATTTGCTGACCATACCTGCATATTGTAAACATTCAATGTGCCGGGCGGTACCTGATATTCTTCGGTAACCCATTTTTCGTCTATAATAAATCCGCTGTTGGTATGAAAAACTGTGAATGAAATTGCAGCATCAGTCCAGCCCTTCTTGGATTTTACCAACCTCGATCCGTAAAATGGTTTTCCGTCTATATTTGTAATTTCCAAATCTTCCATAGAATAGTAACTGAGCCTGTCGCAAACGGATTTTGAGTGTGAATATAATTCGGGAGGGTTTGTTGTAGTTGAGAAAATAACAGCAACTCTGGAATTGTTTAACATGTAATCAACGGCATATGCTGAAGTGGCGTTTGAAATGCTTAAGATGTCAAACGGTGTAGTTTCTACCGGTATTGAATTATAAGGTCCTGAGCCGGGAATAAAAGTCTGCAGAGGATAGGTAGAAGTAATTTTATCGTTTCTGACTAAACTGCTTGCTTCGCCTTTTCTGAGCAGAACATTTCTTAGGAAGAGCATTTCAGCCATTTTATAAGTGCTTTCAATACCGCCACCACCACCGCCGCTGGTTGACCAGGTGATAATTAATCTGTCGCAGACGTTGCCCCAGGTGACCGAAGCGATTGCAAGTTTTTGGTATAAACACTCAGGTGCAAAAGGAACGTAGAGAGTTCCGACACCAATTGGCGCGTACGCGCAGGCTTTGATTACAGCGACGGAGTCAGGACCCTGTTTATTTAGTGTAAAATTAGGAGTATAGCCGTTGGGACCTGTGACAAGGGAATTGGCACTAATTGTCCCCGCTGAAGTGGTAAGGGAGACAGTGATACCTGACAGGGGAGTGCCATTTGTATTAGTGACCTTAACGCGCAGAGTATCGGCTATATTTACGCTATCGGAGATAGCAACCGGTTCAATTTTGACCGTTTTCAGGAAAGTTGCTGTTTGCCAATTTGCGTTTGCATCTGCCACAATCTGGAGTGCTCTTGTCTTAATATCGGCATTATTTGTCCCCTGAAGTGAATTAATATTAATCGTATCAGTAAAATACCACAGAGCGAGTTGAATTGCTGCTGCTTCACGATTAACATTCGGCAGGGCATTCGGATAAGGGAAAGGTTTATTCGGGAAATAATTCAGAATTATGTACAGAGAATGAGCTTTAACGTGACCCGTATCAATCATAGGAGCCGGATAGATATTAATATTCCGGAAAAGTTCCATACAATAAAACTGACCGGTATCATTATTGACTTTACACAGGAAAGTGCCCGTCCAGGGAATTTTCAAAGAATCGTAGGGGGGAAACGGTTTCTGGATTCGTAAATTTGTCACCCCTTTATCTACATCCAGGAAAGTCACTATAGGATATGCATCTGTAGAATAAACATTTTGAGGAATTAAAAACCCGATTAATCCCAGAAGCAAAATTAAAGCAAAACAGAATTTTATTTTTTTCATACCACCAATTTAATTTTCTTTACTATAAAAATATTTATTTTTTATTATAATACTTGTTTAAAATCCGTTAGAAAAAATTAATTCCCGGAATTATAATCTTATATACATACAATTAACAGCATCCTAACAAAGAACATTAATTATTGTAAATATATATATTTTAATTGAAAAATGCGTGTAAGAATAAGTAACATTTTTTTGTAGGAAAAATCCTACAAAAATTAAGGTAT
Source organism: uncultured Ignavibacteriaceae bacterium (assembly GCA_964459055.1). Lineage (GTDB taxonomy): Bacteria > Bacteroidota > Ignavibacteria > Tepidaquicellales > Tepidaquicellaceae > Tepidaquicella. The sequence continues at coordinate 5,401 of CAYWMV010000149.1, forward strand.
ATTAGCGGACTTTAAGCAGCGGAATGAAAGGATAGAGCCTGTGTGAAAATGTTCCGATTGCAGATTTTGAGAAAGAAGAAATTCAGAAAAATCCTCATAAAGAAATGGATTCCCGCTTACGCGGGAATGACAATAAGCATGACTTGTGGTTTTCGCACCGTCTCCGGAGTTTGGGAAGGAGTATCTTCGCTCCGGAATTTGGGAAGGAGCATTTTAGACGAATAAAGGTAGTTTGTGGACTGAGGTTGGGGAGAGTGGATTTTGGAAGATGGGGGTGGTTTAAGAAAAGGGAAGTAACTATTAGCAGGGAGATGTGGTTTAAGAGGAAGGAACATATTTTAAAACTATATTTTAAATTAAAAATTGATTAAATTTATGAAATTCAAAAAGAAGACAGCGAACAGATGAAATATTTCGAAATAGAAGGCAGAAATTTGACGGTTGAAAAATCGGTTGAGGCGGTGAGGGGCGGGATGAAGTTGAAGTTGGCGGGTGAGTCGGCGGAGAGAGTAAAATCTGCGAGGAAGTTAGTAGATAAGTTGATAAAAAATAACGAGATAGTGTATGGTATAACGACCGGATTCGGCGAATTTAAGGATGTCA
>CAYWMV010000150.1:0-5980 GCA_964459055.1 uncultured Ignavibacteriaceae bacterium
AGAAAATCTTCGTATTCGAGAAAATTGTTCATAATCAGTTCTGTTATCTGAGTACTCACTTTCGATATGTCATCTATTCCGAAGTGCCTCAACTTTATTCTGTTTGCAAGTATTTTTGATTTTTTACTTCTGTATATTTCAATCGCTTTAACATTAAATTCAATGTCTTTTATTAGATAATTTACTATCATAATCTTTAACGTGTATGGATTCGGAAATCCGAATTCGTCGATTTCTTCAAAATATAGATTAAGATTTGAAATGAAGTCGTGTGAACCTGTGCTTATAATGTTAATCGGATATTTCTTGAAAAAATAATGCAATTCGTTCTGCTTCTCCAAAGAATCAATTTCTTTCTGCGATAATTTCCCTTCCAGAAAATATCTGAATCTGTTGCTGGGATTTATAACTTTTTCTGCTTTCATTTTATGTAAAGTTTATGTTTATAAAATATTTTATTTGAAAATTGAATGTAAAATGCCCTTGGGAATTCTTTTGATATTATCAACTGAATTCTTTAAGACAGACTTTGGAATGATTTGAATTGATTTTGTTACGACGAGTGTTTATGTTAGTGTACTTGAAAAAAACACAAACCCGGGTCTTGCTCTTCAATTCGTTGAATCATTCCCGGGTTACTTTATTCCCGTAAATGAAACTCGATTATCACAAATTTGGGTCTTGCTCTTTCTGTGAAGTTTTTCTTCGCAGAATACCCGTTATCAATTACTGTTTGCATACAATCATAATATTTAAAGAACTTAATTTATATAAAATTAACTGAAACAATTTTTAAAATCAAAATTATTTTTAATAAATTTAAAAAATATTTTACTTGACTTTTAATTATTTTTTTCTCCTTATGAAAAAAATCCTCTTTGTCAAGATTTTTTCCTCTTTTCCCCCTTTTTCTCTCAAAATATCCTTTATCTTCCCATAAACCCATCTCATCATTCGAATAATACTTTCCTCATTTCTCACTTTCCACTTCCCACTTGTCACAGTGACCCCCTAATTACGATGCTCCTGAGACTGTGTGAAAACTCAAAAATACTCCTTCCCAAGCTCCAGCTTGGGAAGGTTTTTGCGGTTTTTTACTGCTTGACAATTTGTTTTCACACAGTCTCTCCTGCATCGTAACCTGTTTTTTAATAATTTATAATTCTTATTTGCTATTTGTTATTTGCTATTTGTTATTTGTTCTTCCCTTGTCACTTTCAACTTGTAACTGTTTCTCTTTGCGCCCTTTGCTTCTTTGCGACCTTTGCGTGAGACAGCGTCCTGTATGCGTTGCGTCCGTTCCGCCGTTGCGGTTATATTTTAATCCTAATTACTACTGACTACTTACTACTGACTACTTACTGCTGTTCTCCTCTGCGTCTCCTCGTCTCTGCGAGAAATTCTTTACGGTTTCTACTTTGAATATTCATTGATTAAATTTAACTTATTAATTATCTTTGAGGTTTATTAGAATTTATGTATAAAAATTTACCGGAAATATTAAATTTACCCGCTCTGGAAAAAGATATCCTGAATTTCTGGAAATCTGATGATACGTTTAATAAAAGCGTCGAACAGAAAAGTACTGACAATAATTTCGCCTTCTATGAAGGTCCCCCGACCGCTAACGGCCTTCCGGGTATCCATCACGTTATTTCCCGTACCGTAAAAGATGTTGTTTGCAGATATAAAACTATGCGCGGCTTCCGCGTCGAACGCGTTGCGGGCTGGGATACACACGGTCTCCCCGTCGAAGTAGAAGTTGAAAAAACTCTCGGCATTAAATCTAAAGACGAAATTATTGAGTTCGGTCCGGAAAAATTTAATATCGCCTGTAAAGATTCGATTTTTAAATATCTTAATGAATGGGAACTCCTTACCGAAAGAATGGCTTATTGGATTCACCTCGATGGCGCCTATGTCACGTTTAAAAATGAATATATAGAATCCGTTTGGTGGGCTCTGAAAAAATTCTTCGACGGCGGTATGATGTATAAAGGCTTTAAAATTCAACCCTATTGCCCCGTCTGTGAGTCCGCCCTTTCCTCCCACGAAGTGGCGCAGGGATATGTTGACCTCAATGACCCCTCTGTCTATATTAAATTTAAGATTTTATCGGGTAAATTTAAGGATTCCGACTTCCTCGTCTGGACTACTACCCCCTGGACTCTCCCGTCTAATGTAGCACTTTCGGTTAATCCTGAGTCGCTCTATGTCCAAATTCAACTCGCTGATGGCGGGAAATTAGTTCTCGCTAAGGCTCGATTGTCCGTTATTAAGGAAGAATATGAAATTGTTGACGAGATTACCGGTAAAGAACTCGAATTCGTTGAGTATGACTCCCTGTTTAAATTCTTTTCTCAAGATAAGAAAGCATTCTACGTTACGCTCGGCGATTTCGTGACGATGGAAGATGGTACCGGTATTGTTCATATCGCACCCGCCTATGGCGAAGATGACTATCAGGTCGGTCTTAAATATGAACTCCCGTTCGTGCAGGCTGTTCGGAAAAATGGAAATTTTGTTGAGGATGCGGTTCCCTATGCGGGCAGGAATTTTAAAGAGTCTGACCCCGATATTATTAACGATTTGAAAAAATCCGGCAGATTGTATAAAAAGGAAATGTTTACTCACTCATATCCCCATTGCTGGCGGCATAAAAAACCGCTGATGTATTTTGCTACCGATTCGTGGTTTATTAAAACTACCGCATTCAAGGATAAAATGATTGAGTATAATAACTCGATTAACTGGAATCCGTCTGAAGTCGGTATCGGTAGGTTCGGTAACTGGCTCGAGGAAAATAAAGACTGGGCTCTGTCAAGAAATAGATTCTGGGGCACTCCCCTGCCTATATGGCTCTGTCAGGATGAAAATGGTGTTCCGCATTATGAAATTATCGGAAGTATCGAAGAACTGAAATCTAAAGCGGTTAATTTTAATGAGGTCTATCCCGATGATGAACATCTGGATTTGCATAAACCCTATATTGATAAAATTATTCTTAAATCCGCTGACGGTAAGGAAATGAAACGTACGCCGGAAGTTATTGACTGCTGGTTCGATAGCGGCTCGATGCCCTTCGCGCAGTTCCATTATCCGTTCGAAAATAAGGAAAAATTTGAGAAGAATTATCCCGCGGACTTTATTGCCGAAGGACTCGACCAGACTCGCGGATGGTTCTATTCTCTCCACGCTATCGGTACTTTCATTTTCGATAAACCCGCTTATAAAAATCTCATTGTCAATGGACTTATTCTCGATAAAAATGGTAAGAAAATGAGTAAGTCGCTCGGGAATGCAGTTAATCCTTTCGATATGCTCGAAAAATTCGGCGCAGATATCCTTAGATGGTACCTCGTTTATTCTACACCCGTGTGGAAATCGAAATTGTTTAATGAAGATGACCTTGTCGAAATTAAAAATAAATTCTTCGATACTCTCGTTAATACGTATAAGTTCTTCTCGATTTATTCTAATATGCAGGAATTTGTTTATTCGAATGAAAATTTTGTGCCCGTAAATGAAAGAGATGAAATTGATAAATGGATTATTTCTAAACTTAATTCCGTTAAGAAAATCTATCTCGAATCTCTGGATTCTTATGATATTACGAAAGCCGCTCGTATTGTTTTTGATTTTACTATTGATGAACTGTCTAACTGGTACGTTAGAAGAAATAGAAAACGTTTTAGAAATCCTGAAAATGAAAAGGATAAATTGTCTGTTTTCCAGACTCTGTATGAAGTCCTTTTCGAACTCGTGAAAATGATTGCTCCGGTTTCGCCGTTTATCAGCGAAGATATCTATCTTAAACTTACTGACGGTAAAACTTCCGTCCATCTGTCGGAATTTACTCCGCCGGATTCCGCGAATGTTAATTCGCAACTCGAAAATGATATGGAACTCGCTCAGAAAGTTGTCTATATTGTCAGAATGATGAGAGTTAAAAATAATCTGAAGGTCAGACAGCCCCTTAGACAGGTCCTCATTCCCGTGATGAGTAAGGAACAGAAGGAATCGCTTGGTAAAATGAGGGATATTATTCTTGAGGAAATTAATATTAAGGAACTTAATATTATTGAAGGTAATTCCGGTATTATTACTAAAAAAGCAAAACCGGTTTTTAAATCCATCGGTCCTAAATACGGTAAGCAGGTCAAGGAAGTCCAGAAAATTATTTCTGAACTTTCAACTGATGAAATCTCCGGAATTGAATTAAACGGCTCTCTCGAAAAATCGGGCTTTACCCTTACTCTTGATGATTTTGAAATACTTACCGAAAATATTGAGGGATGGCTCGTTGAACGCGATGGGAATGTTACTGTCGCTCTCGATACTAAACTCGATAATCAGTTGATTGATGAGGGTATCGTACGCGAATTTATTAGCCGGGTTCAGAATTATAGGAAAAATAAGAACTTTAATGTTAATGATAGAGTTAAAATATATCTTAAAACTAATAAGAAAATTTTTAAAACTGTTTTTGATAATTTCGATAAACTTAAATCTGAAATATTTTGCGAGGAAATTGTTGACTCTTATGCTGGAAACGGAGAATATTTTAAAACCGATATAAATGAAATTCCCTGTGAATTCATTTTGGAAAAAATCGAAGACTGAAAGGAATAATTATATGAAATCTAAAAAGAAAATCGCCGCTAAAAAACCGGTTCAAAAGAAAAAAGTTTCTAAAAAACCGGTGGCGAAATCTGTTAAACAAATTAAGAAAAAATCTGCGGTAATGAAAAAATCTCCCGCTGTTAAAAAACAGCCGAAAAAAGTTATCGCTGAAAAACAAATCCCTGTTCCGAAAGTGCTGAAGAAATCTGCTCTCAAAAAGATTAAATCTAAAGCCAAAAAGCAGAATGAGGTCGTTGTTGTGCCGGAAAAAAGAGTTCTGCCCCCTAAAAGGAAAATGAGATATACCGCTAAGGAACTTGAACACTTTAAAAAACTCCTTATCGAAGAAAGAAATGCAATCCTGGCAAGTGCTAAAGCCAATATGAAATCACTCGTTGATAGTGAATCGGGTGAATATGTCGGAGATAATTCTACTTATGCTACACATATGGCTGAACAGGGTACGGACGAAATGGAAAGAGAAAAAAATTATCTCTTCGTTCAGAGAGATGAAAAATATCTCGGCTATATTCAGGAAGCACTTAATAGAATTGACCTCGGTACCTATGGCGTCTGTATTGATTGCCTCGAGGAACCTAAGGTGCTCTGCGATACCTGTCCCCTCATTCCGAAGGAAAGACTCGAACTGGTTCCTATTACACAGCATTGCCTGGAATGTAAACAATTGAGAGGATAATTTAACGCTTGAGAGTACTCTATCTGACATTCGTTATTGTCTTTGTTGACCAGTTGACTAAACTGTATGTTAAAGGTATTAATATCCCTTGGCTCGGTGTTAACTTTAAGGGTATCCCCTATGGCAGTAGTATCGAATTAATCAGTAATTTCTTTCAGTTTACTTTTATCGAGAATCCGGGTATGGCGTTCGGTATTGAAATCGGCGGTAAACTCGGACTCTCGCTCTTTACTGTAGCCGCTACCGTTATTATTATCTATTTCATTTTTATTAATCGGAAGGAAAGTCCCCTTCTTAGAATTTCTCTCGCCTTTATCCTCGGTGGCGCACTCGGAAATCTTATTGATAGAATTTTCTATGGCGTCATTTTTAATTATGCTCCCCTCTTCCACGGTAAGGTCGTTGACTTCTTCCACCTCAATATCCCCGACTTTACTTTCCTCGGAAAAACTTTCCACTCCTGGCCCATTTTCAATATCGCCGATATCAGCGTCTCTATCGGCTTCCTCATCATTATCTTCAGTTATAAAAAAATCTTCCAGCACCACGACTCCCCCGAATCTGACATCTCCCCCGAAATTGAAAACTCCCCCGCTCCCCTCGAAACCCCAACCCTCGAATCCGCCCCTACGGAAAATCCAATTTCCCCAGACTCAAACC
>CAYWMV010000151.1:0-5910 GCA_964459055.1 uncultured Ignavibacteriaceae bacterium
CCAATCACCCAATCATCCAATCATCCAATCATCCAATCATCCAATCACCCAATCAATCCCTTCCTGCTTTTCTTCCTTTGAAAAAAATCAAAGATATAGAATATCAAAGAGAAAAGTGTGATTATTGCCATTACGATAATCAGAGTATTGCTTCTCAAAAATCCGACAATAAAAAATGTAATCGCTGCAATAAATGTCAGCCCAGTTCCTGTATGTGCCGCAATTGAATTTTCTTTCCTGACAGGGAAAGATAATATTAACAGAATTAGTCCTATTGCTGCTGAAATTAACGCTGTCGGACTTGAGGATATAAAATATCCGTAAACTCCGAGAATAATCAGAACGATACCGTTCAACATCATTATAATGTATGCTTTCATTTTAATTATTTTATTTATATGTTTAAACAAATCCGTTAAAGAAATAATTTCATACATAATTTACTCATCTGATGAACTTGGAGTCTGTATGGAACCTCGAAAATACTCCTTCCCAAGCTCCGGCTTGGGAAGGTTTTTTTCCCTTGTTCATCGGATGAGCCCGAACAAATACCTGAACCAAAATATTTTCATCCTTAATAAAATCTGCGTTAACCTGCATATCTGTTCGCCGCGGCGAAATCTGCGCCATCTGTATGTTAATTTCGTTATACTTGCCTTGTCAATACAAAAAAGCCTGGAAACTTCTACGGTCTCGGACTTTACTTCTATGACTAAATTCTATGACTAAATTCTGTTAAAAGTTTGCCATTTTACGAAGAATTTGAGTAGTAAAGGAATAATTCATAATTCAAAATTCATAATTGCCTTTATAACCAACCAAAATATACCTTTCTTTTTCACCGCAGGAGTAATAAGTTACAAAAAATTCGGAACATAAAAAAATTATCATTGTATAAAAATAAAAAAACCGACAATGAAAAATAAAAATCTGATTCTCCTTATCTTTACTGCAATACTGATGCTGACGTTTTCTGCCTGCGAAAACAAAAGCGATAATGAAATTCAAACACAAAAATCCAATGATGAGTCCGGTACGAACTACAATAAATCAGCACCGATGACTATGGAAACACTTCAAAAAGAAACCGAACAGAGTAACAGAACACAGTCCGATGAAAAAATTGATGCCTCAAAACGCCTCGTAATTAAATCAGGTAAAATGTCTCTCGAGGTTGATAAATACGATGAAGCCGAAGCAAAAATTACCGAAATTACAAACAAATACGGCGGAAATATTTCCTCTTCGGCATCCTCTATGAGTTCAAGCGGAAAGAAGCAGGGAACTATAACAGTGAGAATTCCCGCCGATAAATTTGACGGTTTTGTTTCTGAAGTTTCTCAAACAGGCAAAGTAATGTCGCAGAATATTAATGCAAGCGATGTTACCGAAGAATATATAGACCTTGAGGCACGGCTTAAAACACAAAAGGAACTGGAACAGAGATTGTATGATTTGCTGAAAACAAAAACATCGGGATTGTCCGACATTCTCGAAATTGAAAATAAACTTGCTGATGTCAGAAGCAAAATAGAATCAACTGAGGGAAGAATGAAGTTTTTAATGAGTCAGGCAAGTTTTTCGACACTTGCGATTTCCGTGTATGAACCGAATTTGCTTGAAACAACAAGCGGCGGCGGTTTCTTCTCCGAAATCCGGGACGCCGTCATTAGCGGACTGAAGGGATTAACAAACGTTATTAAATTCCTAATAATTGCTTTCATCGCACTTCTCCCGTTCCTGATAATAGCATACATAATCTACATCATCATCAGAAGAAAAATAAGAAAAAAGAAACAAACGGTTAATGCATAGCGGTTTTCCTCATCGGATGAACTCGTTCATCCGATGAGGAAAAAAATGAGGAAATTTAAATTCTTAGCGTCCGTTGCGCCTTTGCGGTAAAATTATTCACCCGGCTTCCCGATTTCCTCATCCCATGAATTTATTCATCGGATGAGGAAATGATTTCAATTTAACATCTATCGTTTACAATTTATAATTATTTTATGTTCTTTTTAATGAATTTGTTATTAACTATTTTATATAAAATACGAAAAACAAATTAAATTGTCATTAACAGTTAAAATATATTCCTTCAGTTACATATACGGCTCAATCCCCGACGATGAATCCGGAAACGGCGGCGGATTTGTTTACGATTGCAGATTTATTTTTAATCCGGGTAAACTTGAGGAATTCTGGGATATGACGGGTAAAGACGAAGAAGTAATTAAATATCTGGATAACTGTAAAGAAATGCAGGAATTTCTTTCAAATGTTTACAAAATTACTGATTTGGCTATTGCCAAATATCTGGAAAGGGAATTTACGGATTTAATGCTCTCTTTCGGATGTACCGGCGGTCAGCATCGCTCTGTTTATGCCGCCGAAAAAACCGCCGCTTATCTTAATGAAAAATTTCCGCAAATCGAGGTTGTCGTATCTCATAGTGAATATCCCGGTCTATGAAGTATAAATTGTTCTTTCTTCTGCCGCTTTATTTTATCTACTCGCAAATCTTTGCACAATATTCCCCGCAGTTAATATCCCTCGATACCGTATTAACTAAATCTGTCGGCAGTAAAAGTTTTTATCTGAAAAATTTATCGCCGAAAAGCGTTATTATAAATAATATCAGAACAACCGGCTCGCAGTTTTATTTTACGACAAACAATCTTTCAATCAATCCTCACGACAGCATTCTTGTTACTGTCTATTTTTTAACAAAACATAACATTACATACAGGGACTTTCTGATTTTCGAAAATACAGGATTGAATTATCCTTTAATAAACTACTCGCTTGCTACGGGAAAGTATCCTGATACATTATATAAATTTACACAGGGTTTGATTGACGAACAGTTGAAAACCGTATTAAATAATTTTACAACTCAGGGATATGTAAGTCTTGGATATGACAATGCACGTAATAAAATGTTCGAAACTGTTGACGATTACGGAGGTGATACAATCGAGTGTGTTTACACCGGCACGAAAATTAAAGCAGTTAACAGAACGGAAGCACAGAATCAGGGATTTGATACGGAACACACTTACCCTCAAAGTTATTTTAACAGCAATGAACCGATGAGAAGCGACATTTATCATTTATACCCGACGCTTAGTTCTGCCAATAATGCCCGAAGTAATTATCATTTCGGGTTCGTCGTTTCGAATATAACCTGGCAGCAGGGCGGTTCAAAAAGGGGATATGATTATCAGAATGAAATTGTTTTTGAACCGAGAAATATTCACAAAGGAAATGTCGCACGGTCGCTGTTCTATTTTGTTGTCCGTTACGGAAATCTCGGTACCTATATGCTTCCAAAAGAAGAAAGCGTTTTAAGGCTCTGGAATAATACCGATTCGGTTGATACGAGGGAAATTTTACGAAATCAAAGAATCAAATCATTTCAGAATGTTTATAATCCGTTTATTGCTCATCCCGAATTAATAGAAAGAATAAAAAGTTTCAGTACGAATTCGCCCACTGTTTATAAAGGTGAAATTACGGCATCTCCGTTTAATGTTTTGTATGATACACTCGCCGTAAATGATACTATGAGTTACTATGTAGGAATAATAAATTACGGGAATTCCGCTTTGAACATTAATTCCGTGACGTCAAATCTTCCTCAATTTACCGTTGAGAATTTTCCTTCTTCAGTTTCCGCAGGTGAAATGCAATACGCAAAAATAAAATTCAAACCGACCGCAATCAATCAGACTTACAACGGAACACTCACAATCAATAATTCCGACAGTACAATTACAGTTAACCTGAAAGGATTTTCAAACTCTAATGTCGGAATAAAAGTAACAGGTTCGGAAATTCCATCCGAATATTTCCTTCACGTTAATTATCCTAATCCCTTCAATCCCTCAACAACTGTAAAATTCGACATCCCCGAAACCTCCGATATTACTCTCGAACTTTACGACATCCGCGGCAGACTACTCACCACCCTTTTCCGGAACACCTTGTCATCCGGCACTTACAAATATTCCCTCAATATGAGCAATTATACGAGTGGTATCTATTTCCTTAAATTATCCGCTCCCTCTTTCAGCACCACCCAAAAACTCACCCTTATCAAATAACTGGAGACTATCCCAAAAGATTAAAAACGTCATACTTGTCATCCCGAACTTGTTTCGGGATCTCAATTATCTGCTTGTTTTCGATGATTAGGTCCTGAAATAATCCGCCGCGGCGGACAGAATGACAAATTTTGGAACGATCCCGCCATATTAACATAATTGAAATGATTGTCACTCAATTATTTATTTCAATAATATTTTTTTGAATAAAATTTCTCGGATAAAAAATGTATTTTATTAATCAAAACCGTAAATAATTTCATATCATAATGAATCACTACGAAAAATTTCAGGAGTTATTGAAAAAATTATTTCAATCCGATGCTTCCGGTTTGGACTTCGGTATATACAGAATTTTGAATTTCAAAATAAAGAATTTATTTAAAATGAGTTGAAAAAAACGGCAGCCTCATATTATTCATGTATATGGTCAAAGTATGTTAACAACGCAATTCTTCGATAGTTCGGTAGAAATTAAATACATAGAACCCGGATTTATAAAACAAATGTTTTAAAAATTAAATTTAACAGACACTGACTGAAAAATCTTTTTTGACATGAAAATTACAAAATCAAATACAAATAAGTTATTAGAAAATATTCGGAAAATCATCGAAAATTCGAGGAATGACCTCGTTAAAACCATAAATGATACAATAATAAAATCTTATTTTAAAATCGGGAGATTAATCGTAGAAGATGAGCAAAAAGGCAAGAAAAGGGCAGAATATTCCGAAGAAACAATAAACTTTCTTTCAAACAAGTTATCCAATGAATTCGGACAGGGTTTCTCTGAGAGGAATTTAAGAAATATGAGAAGCCTTTACTTGAATTATAAAAACAATCAGATTTGGCAGACAGCGTCTGCCAAATTGAGTTGGTCACATTTTTTGGTTTTAATGAGAATAGATAATTCCGATGAGAGAAAATTTTACGAAATTGAATCGAGTAAAGAAAACTGGTCTGTAAGAGAATTAAAAAGGCAAATTGATTCATCGTTATATGAACGGCTTTCGTTAAGTAAAAGTAAATCCAAAGTTAAGCAGTTAAGTAAAAGAGGTCAGATAATTGTTAAGCCGGAAGACGCAATAAAAGACCCGACAGTTTTAGAATTCCTCGGATTGGAAGAAAAACCGTATTATTCCGAATCGGATTTGGAGTCTGCATTGATTAGCAAACTCGGAAATTTTTTACTTGAACTCGGTAAAGGTTTTACATTCGAGGCGAGACAAAAAAGAATTTCTTTTAACGAGAAAAATTTTTATATAGACCTTGTGTTCTATCATAGGATCTTAAAGTGTTTTGTCCTTATTGATTTGAAAATCGGTGAACTTAAACATCAGGACATCGGTCAAATGCAGATGTACGTAAATTATTATGACAGAGAAATAAAGACAAAAAATGATAATAAAACAATAGGTTTAATCTTATGTAAAGATAAAGACGATATGATTATTAATTATACTCTTCCGGAAAGAAACGAACAAATTTTTGCAAGTAAATATCAGTTATATCTGCCGTCGAAGAAAGAACTGAAAAATTATTTAAAATTTTAGTTGATCTCAACTGTAACTTGTAACTTAAGTATTTAAATAAATGAGAGGTTTGTGAATTCCACCTTTGCGTCGCGTTCGTTGCGTCTTTGCTGTTAATATTCTTAATTATCAATTCTTGTTTGCGTCGCGTCCGTTGCGTCTTTGCGGTTAATATTTAATTCTTAATTCATAACCAAGCCAAGCCTGAACCAATCTACTTGTCCGTTCCGGAGAGTCTCCCGAGTTCGCCCTAGCGAACGAGGGGACTC
>CAYWMV010000152.1:0-5899 GCA_964459055.1 uncultured Ignavibacteriaceae bacterium
AATAGCCCTCTTTTTTTATCTACATTTCGTTTTCCGTTTTTGGACAGAGATGAATTTTATAAAGTTATTTATAAAATATTCCCTTTTTTTCGAAAACCTTAATTTATAAATTAAGCAATTCGCTAACTTAATTATCTATATGCGAATACTATTGATTGCTAATCCGAAATTATATTTCGGTCTTGATATGTTCTTCAGGGCACCAAATCTTGGGCTTTGTTCACTTGCCGCCAATCTTGATAAGGATCTTGCCGAAGTAAAAGTGCTGGATTTAATAACTGTCAGAAAAAGACCTCATTATTTTCTCCGAAAGTATATTAAAGAGTTATCGCCTCAACTTGTCGGATTCTCAAGTATGACCTTTCAGTACAATTCCACTCTTGGATTCATTAAATACATAAAGAAGCTTAATCCGGCAATCCGGACACTGCTGGGTGGCTATCACGCAACTGTTGCGAAAGATTTAATCATAAATAGCGAAGATATTAATTATATTGATTTTCTGATTGAGGGTGAAGGAGAGTATGCTTTTAATGAATTAATAAAATCATTAAAATTCAGAAAAGACTATTCACAAATTCCAGGATTAACTTATAAAGAAAACGGAAACGTATATTCAAATCCTCCGGGAAAACTTATCGATGTTGACAGTTTAAACATTCCTGACAGAAGTGTACGATTAAGGACTAACGGATTTCACAGTCTGGGACTGAAATCTGATGCCGTTGAAACTTCAAGAGGATGTGTTTTTGACTGCAATTTCTGCTGTATTAATATGATGTATGGAAAGAGTTACAGAAAATTTAAAATTGACAGAGTAATCGAAGACATAAAAGATGCGGTCAGATTCGGAGCAAAATCAATTGTGTTCACTGATGACAACATTACACTCGACGGAAAAAGGTATAAAATGTTATGTGAGGCTATTACAGACAGCGGGTTGAATAAATATAAATATTTAACACAGGCAGGTGTAAAAGGAATAAAAGATACCCCCGGTCTGGCTAAAGCAATGGCAGACTCAGGTGTTGCTTGGGTATTTCTTGGAATAGAAAACACAATTGAAAGAAACCTCTCTGCAATGAAAAAAGGCAAACAGTTCAATAAAAATGATATTGCAGATGTAATCGGCGACTTAAGACAAAACGGGATTGTTGTTATCGGAGGATTTGTGCTGGGCACTCCGGAAGATTCTGCTGAAACTATGCTTGCAAACGCAGAATTCGCAAAAGAAGCAGAAATTGATATTCCTGTTTACAATATAATAACACCATATCCTAAAACCGGGATTAGAGAAGAACTTCTTGGACAAAATTTAATCACTAATCTAAACGATTTCTCTAAGTATGACTGCTATGAAATTAATATCAGGACAAAGTTTTTAAACACAAGTGAAATACAAAAAATAAGATACCGTATGGAAAGTATGTATCTCAGTAATTTTAGTGTATTCCGGCGAATTATGAAATTGTATCCTGCTTTCACAACTAAAATGATAATCAGATGGATACTCAGCAAACCTTCTGACCTGTTAAAATATTCAAGGGGGTTTTTCGCACGGAACAAACCCTAAAGATAAGTATAACCTGCAAAAAGAATTCCGCTTAAAAACTATCTGAAAGCCAGATTTTACAAAGATTTAATATAATACCCTGCATTTAAGCAGCAAAATGTGATATAAAAAAGCAATTGAAAAAACAGTTAGAAATGTATAAATTTAATGTTTAACTGAGGGCGGTTAGCTCAGTTGGTTAGAGCGCTACGTTGACATCGTAGAGGTCATTGGTTCGACTCCATTACCGCCCACAATTTTTTTTATTTATAGGAACATTTTAAATTAATGGACAAAGTTAAAATAACATTTCCGGATAACTCTGTTAAGGAGTTTGACATAGGTATAACCTGTTTAGATATAGCTAACGGAATCAGCAAAAAATTTGCAGCTCAGATACTCGTTGCAGAAATTAACGGAAAAACCGTCGATTTAAACACACCTGTAAATGAAGATGCAAAAATTGTTTTCCATAAATTTGATTCGGACACAGGCAAAGAAACATTCTGGCATACTTCTTCGCATATAATGGCACACGCTATTGAGGAATTATATCCGGGAGCAAAATTCGGAGTCGGTCCTGCAATTGAATCGGGATTTTATTATGACGTTGACAGCGAACATAAATTCACAGATGACGACCTGAAAAAAATCGAGTTGAGAATGCTGGAAATTGCACAGCGAGGAATAGAACCGAAACGAATAGAAATGCCAAGGCAGGAAGCAATCGAATTTTTCAAGACAAAAAGAAAGGATTTATACAAAGTAGAAATACTGGAAACCATTGCACAGGAAGAAGAAATTGTTTCATTATACAGCCAGGGTGAGTTTACTGATTTATGCCGTGGTCCTCATTTACCTTCAACTTCAAAAGTAAAAGCAGTAAAACTACTTTCAGTATCAGGCTCTTATTGGCGCGGCGACGAGAACAATAAAATGCTTCAGAGAATATACGGAATTACTTTCCCGTCAAAAAAAGAACTTGATGAATATCTCAAACAGCTCGAAGAAGCAAGGAAACGAGACCACAGAAAAATCGGAAAGGACTTAGAACTCTTTATGTTCCACGAAGTTAGTCCGGGAGCCCCATTCTGGCTCCCGAACGGAATGATTATATTCAGGGAACTAGAAAAATTCTCAAGAGAACTCCACGACAAATACGGATATTTGGAAATCAATACTCCGATAGTAGTAAAAGAACAATTATTCAGGACTTCCGGTCACACACAACACTATATAGAAAATATGTTTAAAATTGATAGCGAGACCGAGAAATTATATCTAAAACCAATGAACTGTCCCGAAGGAACTCTGGTTTATTCATCGAAACTCAGAAGTTACAAAGACCTGCCAATCAGGTTAAGCGAAATCGGAAGACTCCATAGAAATGAAATCAGCGGTGCACTCGGTGGTATGTTCAGAGTCAGGCAGATAACGATGGATGATGCTCATATATTCTGTACTACTGAACAGATTCAGCAGGAAATATCCGGGGTTTTAAACCTTATGAAAGATATTTATTATACATTTGGTTTTACCCCTAACTATTATTTATCAACCCGCCCCGATGAAGCGATGGGAGCGGTTGAAGACTGGAATTTAGCGGAAAAGGCGCTTAAATCTGCTCTTGATGAAAATAAAGTAAGTTACATCGTAAATGAAAAAGACGGGGCTTTTTACGGACCAAAAATAGACGTTCATATTAAAGACGCCTTGAATCGTACATGGCAGCTTGCCACCGTTCAACTCGATTACCAGTTACCCGAAAGATTCGATTTGACGTACGAAGGCAGTGACGGAAAGAAACACAGGCCTGTAATGATTCACCGTGCAATATACGGTAGTTATGAAAGATTTATGGGTATAATTACGGAACATTTTGCAGGTGCATTTCCCGTCTGGCTATCCCCTGTTCAGGTAATTGTACTAACGATAACTGATGCAGTTAATGATTATGGCGAAAGAATAATTAATGAACTTAAACCATATAATCTGAGAGCAGAACTCGACACACGAAATGAAAAGATAGGTTATAAAATCCGTGAAGCCGAGAACAGAAAAATTCCTTTCATGCTTGTTATCGGCGACAAAGAGAAGGAAACAGGCACAGTTGCAGTCAGGCAGCACAAAAAAGGTGATACAGGTAAAATTGAATTGAATAAATTCATTCAAAACATTAACTTACTTGTTAAAGAAAAATCTTACATTTATTAATTAAATAAGGAGAATCTAAATAAAAGACAAAATACAAAAGGAAAGAGTAAACAAAGAAATTACCTCCCATCAGGTTCGTGTTATAGACAATAACGGGAATTCCCTGGGAGTAATGACAAACAATGACGCCCTATCAATAGCGTATTCAAGGGGTTTAGACTTAGTGGAAATATCACCGAAATCTAAGCCGCCCGTATGTAAAATAATAGACTTCGGAAAGTACAATTATGAAAAGCAAAAGAAAGATAAACTTGCCAAGAAAAACCAATCGGTAATACAGGTAAAAGAAATCAGATTTAACGCAAACACCGACACACACGACATTGATTTCAAGACAAAACATCTTCGTCAGTTTTTAATGGACGGACATAAGGTAAAGGCAAGCGTAATTTACAGAGGAAGGATGATAACTCATCCAGAGATAGGAGAGAAACTGATGAATGAGGTACTTGAAAAATTAAAAGACATAGGAAAAATAGAATCAGCCCCAAAAATGGAAGGAAAAATGCTGATTACTTATTTAGTTCCGGATAAAGCAAAGATTGCATCATTTAAAAGCAAGCAGCAGTCTTCGCCAGAAAAAACAGAAAATATTTAATCAATAACAGGACACAAATGCCAAAAATGAAATCGAACCGAGCAGCGAAAAAAAGATTCAAAGTAACTGCTTCAGGCAAACTGAAAAGGGAAAAATCCCACAGGAGCCACATATTGACTAAGAAATCGGCAAAAAGAAAACGCAAACTCCGTTCAGCAACTATGGTAGCAGACGGTGACTCGAAGAGAGTCAAAAATATGATTCTTGCCGAATAACTTTTTTAAAAAATAAAAGAAGAGGTTTATCAAAATCTTAAATAAGGTTACCTCAATTTTATGAAAGGAAAATAAATGCCAAGATCAAGAAACAAAGTAGCATCCCGTGCCCGCAGAAAGCGGATTTTAAAATCAGCAAAAGGATACTGGGGCGCAAGAAGCAAGGTTTACACAGTTGCAAAAAATGCTGTAGAAAAAGGTTTAGCCCATGCTTATAAAGACAGAAAAGTCAAAAAGCGCGTTTACAGAAATTTATGGATAGCAAGAATAAATGCCGCTGCAAGACTTAACGATACATCATATTCGAAATTAATGGGTGCTTTACATAAGAAAGACCTTACAATCAACAGAAAAACTCTTGCGGATTTAGCATACAACAATCCGCAGGCATTCAGCGAAATTGTAAAATTCGCGTTAGATTAATAATTACAGGGCTGTTTACTTTGAACATACCGGAGACATTTACAATTATTGCCGGAATGTTCACAATAAAACAGCCCGTTTAATTTTATAATTATTTAACAAAATGGATATTCTTGAAAAAATCGGGCAGATTAAGAAACAGGCAGCAGATACCGCTAAGGATATCATATCCCCTGATGCACTTGAACAATTCAGAATAAAATTCATAGGCAGAAACGGAATAATAAATCAACTTTTTGAAGAAATGAAGGAAGTTGACAAATCAATCAAGGGTACGGTCGGTAAATCACTGAATGAACTAAAGATTTTTACTCAAAAAATTTTTGACGAGAAAAAATCCGTTTTCGATAAAAAAGACAGCGGGATGGGTGATATTGATATAACCCTCCCCGGAAGAACACATAACACGGGTTCGAAGCATTTAATCACACAGGCTCTGGAAGATATTACAAGAATATTCGAACGCATCGGATTCAAAGTTTACGAAGGACTTGAAATAGAAGATGAATATCATAATTTCGATGCATTAAACACTCCTGACCATCATCCTTCGAGAGATATGCAGGATACATTTTATATTAAAAGTGATGGAAAAGATAAAAGATACCTGCTAAGAACCCATACATCACCTGCTCAGATAAGAATTATGGAGAAGCAACCTCCTCCGGTAAGAGTAATAGTACCGGGGAAATGTTACAGAAACGAAGCAATCAGTTCGCGTTCTCTTTCAATGTTCCATCAGGTCGAGGGACTTTATGTTGACAAAAAAGTAACATTCAGAGAACTGAAAGGTACTCTGGACTATTTCGCCGGAGAATTTTTCGGGAAAGATTTAAAAACACGGTTACGTCCGAGTTTTTTCCCGTTTACAGAACCATCCGCTGAAATGGATGTTGA
>CAYWMV010000153.1:0-4108 GCA_964459055.1 uncultured Ignavibacteriaceae bacterium
TTTGTTCGTATCCGGCGTTCCCGCATAGAATAAATTATAATTTGAAGTGTTTGCGTACGTTGTTAATGTAGTAGTGTTTCTCTGGTATGCTACCGCATATCCGCCTGTTGCACCCGGAGAAGAATTATTTACTATTATATTATTTCTTAAATCAACAGCCGGGGTGGTTGATGCATATAGTGCGGCTGTACCGAAAAGCGTTCCCGTACTTACCGAATTCAGATATATAGTATTGTAATATGCATTAACAGTAGTTCCGCCGGCTATATATAATCCCATCAGAGCCAGGGTTGAACTAATTGAATCACACCGGATATCCGATATATAGTTATTGTAAAAATTAACCGTAGTTCCGCTTCCGATATACATACCGTAACCGAATCCTGTTGAGGTTCTTAAATTATAAACGCTGTTCTTGTAATAATTACAAGCAGTACCGGAAGAGAAATAAATACCGTATATGCTGCCTCCTACTGAAGTATATAGGTTATACGCGGTATTTCCATAGAAATTCTTCGTAACAGAACTTGCCGCGTTATATATTCCGTAAACCGTTGCCGCGGATTCGGATTTAATATTGTTTGCAGTATTATTGTAGAAATTAAATGTTCCCGTATATGCCGCATTTGAAATATAATAACCGTAAGTCGCTCCTGTACCGGAAGGCCTGTAAATATTTTGTATTTTATTATCGTAATAATCTACATTAGTTGCATAATAATTATAAATATACATATAATAACTTGTACTATTTGCCGTTGCTAACGTATCGTTTTCTATTATATTATTATATGCCGTTACATTTTGATTGCCGTAATAAATATACATTCCGTATAGTGTACCGGTACCGACCGCTGATTGTAATCTCTTGTTTCCTGCTATATAGTTATTTGATATAGTCTGTGTACTGCCTGCAAGCGGGGTAGTTGTATAGGGGTATATATACATTCCATAGATTGTACCGGTGTTAGTTGTAGTACCCGGACCCCATTTATTGTCAATAAGTTTATTGGAATCAATAATTAAATTATAGGCATCAATATAATACAGGTAATATCCGTAAAAAGCACCGGAAGTAACTGCCGTTGCTGTCATTCCCTTGACAGTATTTCTTTTTATGGTTACTGTATTATCTGTTCCCGTTCTTCCTGTATAATATAAATAAATTCCGTACGTGGCAGAAGTGGTTGCCGCAGTTGTATCGGAAACGGTATTATTATATATTGTTACAGTAGAATTAAAGCCGTAATAAATATATAATCCGTAACTGATAGCGGTACCGCCGGTTCCACCTCCGACATCGTTATTACTGACTGAAAGACTGTCCTGATAAGAAGTGTAAATACCATAAGTCACCGTTGAACTGCCTCCGAACAACCTTACAGTATTTCCCGCTTCAGCACCTATTTCATTGAAGTGGTCATAAAACGCATAAGGAGTTGTTGCATCGGCATACCCGAGAACATAAATACCATTATAACAATTCTGAATGGTGTTGCCGTTAATTTTGTTGCTTGAGTTAGTACCCGCAAAATCCGTAACCGTCAATGTAGTTGTTGAAGCGGTTGTATGATTTGCGGCATAAATACCCTTGGAGTTTGTATTGGTTTTATTCAGAGTAATACTGCAGTTTTTAATGGTATTATTCTGAGAGCCGTTTGCGCCGTCAACTTTGAGCAGTGCATAACCCCATTCCATCTGTGTGGTGGTGGTTGTATTACCAGTACTTTCCTGCAAATCAATTGCGTTAAAAGTAATATAATCGGCACCCGAAAGTATGATTATTCCGTCCAGAGTAGTGCTGACGCCAACCCCTGCCGTAATGAGAGGGTTCGCACCCGTACCCGACTTCTGGAAAATAATCTGATTTGCCGAAGTACCCGACGCAGTAATTATTTTATTAGCGAGGGTTTCCGTGTGTCCGGCAGTGACATTAAATGTCACGCCGCCCGTACCCACACCGAAAGCATTAAGAGAGTCAATTGCTACCGATATTGTGGGGTAATTTGTGCTTGGAATCGCTACCGTTCCCGATACCTGCGACTCCGCACAAGGCACAAAAATGGCAAGCATAGCCATTGCTAAAAAGAGCCTTAGTAGTTTTTTCATAGGATTTATTAAGGTTAAAAAAAATGTGAAAGAATTATTATAGTGTTAAAAAGAAAAAATTTATTCATAAAAAATATTATACGAAATCATGCTGTTGATATGGAAAAGAAATATTGAAACTTGCAGACGTGAAACCCACCTGAAAACTTTAATATTAATATCTTACAGTTCAATCTGAATTAAATTTATTGCGGGAAATATACTCTGATTAATTTACATTTAAAATGGACGGATAGGGAAATTTATACGATTTTTCCCCTTTGTTGTAAAAATAATTTATCATAAATTTACACAATAAATTTTGAATCATACAGATTAGTTTACTTTAATTTTAATTTTTAATAGTGATATTTTTAATACAGTTAGAATAAATCATTTGTTTCATACTTTTAATATTTAATTGTGTTTCAGAGAAATATTTAACTATTAGTAATAAAATCAATATGAGAAAATACAAATCCGACATTCTTTTGGAATCATTAAACAAAAGCGAATTAAGTTCATTCGACAAATTTCTCCATTACAGTCTTAACGGAAAAGCAAAGGATGTTCTGAATTACTGGAACTCAAGATATTCAAGAAACAACAATTCAATAAAAAATGAACCGGATATTATTTTTTCCAGGAAGATATTATCGGATTTCACAAAACAAATAGAGAAATTTTACATAGTAAAAAGTCTGGAGAGAGATGAACCAAACAAGGCATTATTTTTATCCCGTGAACTGCGGCGGCGCAATCTGTATAAGTATTACGAGCAGGTTTTAAATTACCTGAAGGAAGCGAAGAAGAAAACTCCGGCAAACAGCCCAAGAAACAGACTTAATCTGTTGCATCTGAATTTTGAAAAATATTTAATGTATAGCGGCAGGGATGACTATGCGAACTTGCACAGAATAGCAACAGAGGAAAGCAAGATTACGGAGGTTATAATATGCCGCAGTAAATTATTTGAATATTTCAACGAGATTTATTACGGAAATAAAGACAGATATTCCGACACAGGTTTAATCAAACTAAAAGATGTCGTAAATAACATCGAAAATAGAAGTGAGGAGTTCAGACAGAATTACCCGAATGTATGGGTTTTATATTTACTTTACAAAATTACAAATAATCCGGTTAAGACTGAAATAATAGAAATTCTTTTCAAGTATCTGCAGGAGAACGACAAAAATATCAGCGATGAATTCCTTCAGTTCAGTTATGATTCATTATTCGAACTTCTTCTGAGAGAACTGACAACAGGGGGGAAAAATGTACGTGAGGATTTTTATAAAGTATTTCTTGATATCGAAAAGAGGGGCACACTAAAAAGGCTGATTCACATCAGACCGCGTTACTTTCCTTTATTTACCGCGTTTATACTGGAATCAAGGGACATATTTTTGGCTGAAAAATTCCTGCAGGATTACAAAAGTAAACTGGTTCATTCTCCCAATCAGGATGTCCTTAGCCTTTGCACAGCAAGAATTGAATTTTCGAAAGGAAACTATGACAATGTCAAAAAACTTCTTAAAAATGTGAAAACGCATGACCCTGTATTATACATGCAGAATAAAGTTATGATGCTAAGGACATATTACGAAAATAATGAATTAAGGCACATTTATCCGTTAATAGATACAATAAAGCATTTTCTAAAAAGAAAAACATTAAGCACGCAGCCACTTGGAACAATTAAGGATTTCCTGTATTGTTTTAATAAACTTGTCCATGCCAAAAAGAATCACGGCAAAGGTCTCGAATACATTGAATCATTTATTTCAGGGGATAAATTCTTTATGCAAAAAAAATGGATAACGGAAAAATATCATGAGTTAAAAGAATTATTTAAAGACAATTTCTGAATAATTTACAGTTATTCATTTAGGATTCAAATTTTGTACAAACCTGCAAAGTAAGTTACAAGTTTAAAGTGACAAGGTAAGTATTACTTATTCAGCACACAGATACCGCAGATTAAACAGATTTACACAGATATATAGTATTCCGACTC
>CAYWMV010000153.1:4208-5872 GCA_964459055.1 uncultured Ignavibacteriaceae bacterium
TTATTTAAGCAGAATCATACGTTTGACTTCGTTATAGTCCGTTGTCCTTATCCGATAGAAATATATTCCGCTCGAATATCCATCAGCATTCCACATCACTTCGTATCTTCCCGCTTCTACCGTCTGATTTACCAAATCAACTACTTTTCTTCCTGTTATATCATATATATCTATCTCTACTTTCGTGTTTTTCGGAATATCGTATTTGATTACCGTAACCGGATTGAACGGATTCGGATAGTTCTGATATAACCGGAATTCCGTCGGGACTTCCAGTAAACTGATGTTTGTCGGCGTCGGATTCACTACCGTGAACTGGGACGGATGAGTCAACTGTACCGTGCTGTCAAATACAAGAGTAGGATACTGGGCAGGAGGTACACGGAATGTCATTGCAGTATTGGTTACCGTGCCTGTTGCAGTCCACCTTAATGTACCTAAAGTGTATGTTCCCGGATTGAATTTGTAGAATCCGCTCGTATTGAACGTCAGTATGTTCAGCGATATTGCCGTACCGTTCACTATTGACGTCGTCGTCATATTCTGGTATCCGTTTGCACCGCTTATATTGGGATTTGCATTTACAACCGGATTATCCGTCTTTACCGTTAATGCATTAGTCGGAGTACTGATAAAGTTAATTCTGATATTGCAGGCACCCACTTTCCATGCCTGTCCCGCAGGAACCGATACAGTTAAATCATACATAAAATATCCGCCCTGCAATCTCGGATTTGCCAGGGAAAATGTGGCTTTAACCTGACTCTCGACCGACCCCGCCAGAAGCATTAGCATTAACAATGCTATTAATAGTTTTTTCATTTTGATTACTTTAATATTTTTAAAATTTTTCATTTATTCTGTTTTAAAATTTTCCTGCTCCGGAGTTTCCCCCGGAACAGGATTTTCAAATCTTAATTTGAATTATTATTTGTTTTTCGCATCTCAGTCTCAAATTTCTTTCTAATCTCCTGCTTAATCTGCTCTCTGTTTCTTGGGTCTTTTTCCTTTGCAATTATCGTCGGTACTGCTTTTGTCAATCCGAAATCTCCAATGAAGATTTGAACGTCAAGAGCATCAACCGATTCATCGCCGTTAAAGTCGCAACTCAGATATCCCAGATTACCGAACTGAGTTATGAAAATTGCCACGTCGAGTGCGTCAACCGAGCCGTCCTGATTTGCATCTCCTGCAAATAATGTCCATACACTGCCGACTTTCTTCATATTGTAGCCGTATGCCTTCGCCGAGTCGGTTGTAAAGTCGTAATTCAGCGGTGTACCAACTACAAAAGTCTGGGGCAGTCTGCTCCAGGTTTCGAGATGGTTCCTGTGTTTAACTACAATGTAATAATTTCCTGCCGATGCATTGGCAAATGATACATCCGCAGTTCCGTTTGCTGTGAGGACTACCGTCTGGGAGTCTGCAAATGCGTAAGGAGACGAACTGCCTGCGAGATAAACGTGTGCCGTATCAACTACCTGAGTTGTACCGTTCCAGAATCCTTCAAGATAGACTTTCAGATTCATTGCCAGTGCTCCGCCTGCAGGAGTGAAGTTGCCTTCGTCTGCACCGACATCCGGTGTGACTGTATCTCTCGGATTTCCGTCATAGTCGTCCGTTATACCTGCTACCGGTAACGCTCCGCTTTCGCAGAAGGTCGG
>CAYWMV010000154.1:0-5831 GCA_964459055.1 uncultured Ignavibacteriaceae bacterium
CCATCCACCCATCCCCCCATCCACCCATTTTCCCATCCACCCATTCTCTTCCTACGCATTTTCCTCAAATTTAAACAAGCAAGTTTGACAAAAATCAAAATAGGACTCGTTTTGTCTTTTAATTAAAATTGCGAATAATGATTTTTGTATATAAAACAGATAAAATGAAAAGAACAATTATTAAAATCGACGGGAAAAAATGTAACGGATGCGGGGATTGTGTCACCGGTTGTCACGAAGGTGCGTTGCAAATAATAGACGGAAAAGCCCGTCTTGTAAATGAGTTATTCTGTGACGGACTTGGTGCATGTATCGGAACTTGTCCGGAAGGTGCAATTACTCTCGAGGAAAGAGAAGCCCAACCGTATGATGAAATAGCGGTTATGCAAAGAGTAGTGAAGGAAGGAGATAAAGTCGTTATTGCTCATCTAAGACATTTATTTGAACATAATGAAAAAGAATATTTGAAACAGGGCATAGATTATCTTAATAAAAATAATATAAAAATAGATATTTCACCTGTATTCGAACCGGTCATGAAAAGTAAATCATTCGCAGGTTGCCCCGGCTCGCAGGAACAAATTATTGAACCCAAAGTATTCCCGGGATGTCCCGGTTCTCAATCGCAGGTTTTTAATATTGATTTGGAAAAAAAAGAAGACTACGATATTCCTTCACAGTTAACCCACTGGCCTATTCAGTTGCATCTCGTTAATCCGTTATCACAGAGTTTTCAGGATGCGGATTTGCTGCTGGCAGCGGACTGTACCGCATTTTCTATGGGAAGTTTCCATAACCTTCTTAAAAATAAATCTCTTGCTATCGCTTGTCCGAAACTCGACTCGAATAAGGAAGTATATGTCGAAAAACTTATTACAATGATTAATCAGTCCGGTCTGAATTCAATTACTGTCGTTGTTATGGAGGTCCCCTGTTGCAGCGGTCTCGTGAAACTGGTCGAACTGGCGGTCGAAAATTCCGGACGTAATATTCCCGTAAAATTTATTGTACTCGATATAAGAGGCAGTATTATCAGTAATTAATTTACATTTGTCCGTAAATGCCTCTAAATGGTCACAATTTTTAATGTTTCATAATATCAGTTTATGAATTAATTTTACATAAAATGATACATTATGGACTATAAAGATTACTACTCTGTACTCGGAGTTGATAAGAAAGCGACAAAAGACGAAATCAAGAAGGCTTTTCGAAAATTAGCCCTTAAATACCATCCGGACAGAACAAAGGGGGACAAATCCGCTGAAGAAAAATTCAAAGAAATAAACGAAGCATACGAAGTTCTTAGCGATGATGATAAGCGCAAAAAGTATGATACTATGGGCGCTAACTATCAATATTATCAGCAGCACGGCAGCGGACAGGGCGGTTTCGACTGGTCGCAGTATGCGAATCAGGGACGCGGAGGCAGTTACTCGTTCGAAGGGGACTTAGGCGATTTTTTCAGCGGTTCCGGATATTCTGATTTTTTTGAAACATTTTTCGGCGGCAGTTTCGGTGATAAGAAATCACGGCGCGGTCAATCCCGCAAATTTCAAAGACAGGGCGCCGATATGCAGGCAAAAATTCAAATTACTCTCAAAGAAGCATATACAGGAACGGAAAGAATTTTCACTCATAATAATGAGTCAATTAAACTGAAGATACGCCCTGGAATTGAAACCGGTCACACTCTGAAAATTCCGGGAAAAGGCGAACTATCTTACGGCGGAGCATCCGGCGATTTATTAATCAGTATCGAAGTTGCTGAAGACAGCGTATATAAAAGAGAAGGAGATGATTTACATTCAAATTTGTACATTGATGTTTATACTGCGGTATTAGGAGGAAAAGTTGAATTTGATGCTTTAAAAGGAAAGATTAAAATTGATATTGCTGAAGAAACTTCCTCAGGAAAAATAATCAGACTGAAAAATCTCGGTATGCCAAAATACGGAAAAGAGGGGCAGTTCGGGGATTTGTACCTGACAATTAATATTGAAACACCCAGGAATTTATCCAACAAGGAACGGAATCTGTTTAAGGAACTTCAGAAGTTAAGGAAGTAAAAAGCACTTTATTAAAATAATAAAAATATTTATTTTATATATCCAGCGGGAATGGCGAAACTGGCAGACGCACCATCTTGAGGGGGTGGCGCCACATAGGCGTGTGGGTTCAAGTCCCACTTCCCGCACAATCACAAAAAAGCAGTTATTTATAAATTTTTTTTTTATATAGTTTATTATTTTTATACTGTATAAAACAGCAAGATATACACATTTTATATCCAAAAAGAACTTGATTATTTTAATTAATAAGTATATTTTTAATATTTTAATTTAAATATAAAGATTTGGCTACAAGGCATTACGAATCGTACATTATTTTAGACGGAAATTTCGAAGATCCGACTATTGAGGAGGTGATAACAAAATATGATAACCTTCTTAAAAAGAACAACGTCGAAATAAAAAATATTGACAGAATCGGCCGCAGAAGGCTCGCTTACCAGATTAAAAAGAAACAAAACGGCTTTTATATATGTTTTGAATTTATAGCGGAACCCGGTGTTGTTGCAATACTCGAGAGAACATATAAACTGGATGAAAACATTCTTAGATATCTTACGATTTCGATGAGTAAAAATGAACTTAAATCGAAAGATAACTATTTAAAGAAGAGAGCGCTTATACAGCAGAAACTGGAAGAAGAGAAGAAGGAACAGGAAAAGGCGGAAGAAATTATTGAAGAAGAAAACAACTAATTTAGAAGATAAAATTATTACAAATAGAATACAGGTTTTCATTAAATTAAATTATTAAACAATATCCGGAGGTAAAGAATGGCTGAATTCAAGATGCCCGAATTAAACACAGTAATAGTAGCAGGAAACTTAACAAAAGACCCTGTATTCCGGCAAACGACAAACGGAACTCCAGTTGTAAATTTTTCAATTGCGAGTAACAGAAGGTTCAGAGATAAGAACGAAGAATGGAAAGAAGATGTTTGTTATGTTGGAATAGTTGCATGGAACAGATTAGCAGAAAGCTGCCGGGATAAGTTACGTAAAGGTAATGCCGTTCTGGTAGATGGTGAATTACAGAGCAGGACTTTCAAGACGGAAGACGGTTCCAACAGAACTATCGTTGAGATTAAAGCACGCAGGATTCAATTCCTGAACAAAAGAGGAGGAGCACACGAATCAATTGAAGGAGACGAACCTACTACTTTTACAGACGATAACTTTGACCAGCTTTTAACATCAGAGGACACAAATTTAGATCCTTTAAAATAGAAATTTTTTAGAATTATAATTAAGTACGGGTGGGGTGTATAATCTCACCCTGCTACATATTTCAACATTATGAAAATATTATTAAAACAAGACCACGAAAAACTCGGTAATACCGGAGATATAAAAGAGGTAAAAAAAGGTTACGCACGTAATTTTTTAATTCCGAAGGGAATTGCAGTTTCGGCTGTCGAATCAAATATTAAATCCCATACGGAAATTACCAGGCAGCAGGGAAGAAAAATCAGAAGGGAAATCGAACTTGCAAAGAAAACATCATTTGAACTTGAAAAAGATTCACTGGTGATTTATGCAAAAGCAGGTGAAGAAGATAAATTATTCGGTTCGGTAACTTCGCAGATAATTCACGATAAACTTGTTGAAAAGGGATATAATATTGACAGGCGGAAGATAGTGCTGCATGAGCATATAAAGACTCTCGGTGACCATACTGTTGATGTTAAACTTCACACGGACGTTATTGCAAAGGTTAAGTTGACGGTCAAAGACGAGAAAGAACTTGAAAATCCTGTAACAGAGGAAAAAGAATAATTAAAATATTAATAACAAGAAAAAACGGGAACTGAAAAACCGTTGGCAGACTCAAAATAAAAAGCCGGATTTTAAATTTATAAACCGTTTCGGAAGAAATGGTTTTTATTTTTTATAAAAGATTATTTCATTTATTTAAGCATAAGAGAATAAAAATGGAAGACAAAACAAAAGTTGAAAAAGAAGGAAAAAAGGAAAATGGCAAGGTGAAGACGACATTAAAGACGATACACGATGTTACGATACGATTCGCAGGGGACAGCGGCGACGGTATGCAATTAACCGGAACACAGTTTACTGATACAATTGCGGCTACAGGGCACGACGTGGGAACGTTACCGGATTATCCGGCTGATATTCGTGCTCCTGCCGGTTCATTATACGGAGTTAGCGGTTACACGATTCATTTTTCAAGCCATGATATACATACTCCCGGAGATAAATTTGATGTTCTTGTTGCAATGAATCCTGCAGCTCTTAAAGTTAATATTAAGGATTTGAAAAGCAACGGAATTATTATTGCTAATTCGGATTCTTTCGATAAAAAGAATCTTGACCTTGCAGAGTATAAATCAAATCCGCTTGAAGACGGCTCGCTCGAAGGTTACAGTTTATATGATTTGCCGATTACGCGGGCGACACTGGAAGCATTGAAAGATATGAATTTACCAACTAAAACCGCTCAGAAATGTAAAAATTTCTTTGCCCTCGGAGTTTTATACTGGCTGTATAATAAATCTTATGATTTTACTTTATCCTGGCTTGAAGAAAAATTTGCGAAGCAGCCTGAATTAATCGAAGCGAATTCAAAAGTTTTAAAGGCAGGATATTATTACGGCGAAATTACTGAGATTTTTACAACGAGGTTTGAAGTAAAACCTGCGAAACTTCAGAAAGGAACTTACAGAAGTCTTGTAGGAAATGAAGCTGTTGCACTAGGATTAACGACAGCAGCGGCAAGAGCAGGATTGCAGTTATTTGTCGGAAGTTATCCTATTACTCCTGCTTCGGAAATTATGCAGACACTTGCAAAGTACAAACAATTCGGCGTTAAAATGTTTCAGGCAGAAGATGAGATTGCAGGTATTTGTACTGCGATAGGTGCATCCTTCGCAGGTTGTCTTGCCGGAACAACAACTAGCGGTCCCGGAATGGCTCTGAAAAATGAAGCAATAGGGCTTGCCGTTATGGCTGAATTACCTCTGGTGGTTGTCAATGTTCAGAGGGGCGGACCTTCTACAGGTTTACCGACAAAAACAGAGCAGGCGGATTTATTTCAGGCGATGTTCGGCAGAAACGGCGAAAGCCCTGTTCCAGTTCTTGCTGCGAGTTCTCCGACTGATTGTTTTTATTTGGCAATTGAAGCCGCGAGGATTGCGATTAAATATATGACTCCGGTTATATTACTGACAGACGGATACATTGCTCAGGGTGCTGAACCCTTCAGAGTTCCCAAATTATCCGAACTGCCGGATATTAAAGTTGTATTCCAGACAAGGAAAGACGGTTATTTTCCTTACAACAGAAACGAATTCCTTGCAAGACCGTGGGTGAAACCCGGTACAAAAGGATTGGAACACAGAATCGGCGGACTGGAAAAGCAGAACGTATCCGGCAATGTAAGTTACGAGCCGGAAAATCACCATTATATGACTAATCTCCGTGACAAGAAAATTAAGAAGATTGAAAATGATATTCCGGAACTGGAAATAAAAGGCGACAAAGATGCAGAACTCTACGTTCTCGGATGGGGCAGTACCGGAGGTGCGGTTGCGGATGCGGTTGAGAATCAGTTGCTCAAAGGAAGAAAAGTTGCATATGGAATTATGAAATATATGAACCCGATGCCGAAAAATACAGAGCGTGTATTGAAAAGTTTTAAACAGGTACTGATTCCCGAAGTCAATCTCGGGCAACTTGCGAAATTGATACGTGCTGATTTCTTAATTGATGTAATTCAGTTTAATAAGGTTAGAGGCTTACC
>CAYWMV010000155.1:0-5814 GCA_964459055.1 uncultured Ignavibacteriaceae bacterium
ATTTATACTCATTTTTAGAGGGATTCGTGTCAAACTCAGGGCAAATCATTCGGAGTGAGCAATCCTCTGTGGGATTATGTCTTCAGAACATTACCGGATAATCCGAAAAGAAAATAGAATTTCATTTATCAAATAATTTATCGACGGTTTCTTTAGCGGTATCGAAATCAAAGCCCCTTGATATCAGATAATTATAGGCTTTCTGTTTTCTAAGCGGAAGAGGTTTATCTTTTAATCTGGCAGCATATTTCTTAAGTAATTTCTCGGCACCCGATGATTCTTCCGGATACGAAGATTCTAATATCCGCTCAATGACTTCTTTATTAATCCCTTTTTGAAGTAACTTTCTGTATAACATTCTTTTTCCTGACGGTTTTTTTAACAGTTCGTTCGCTACAAAGGAACGGGCAAATTCCTCATCATCAAGAAACTTGTGGCTGATAAAAAATTCAATAACTTTATCTGAATTTTTTTGAGAAATGTTTTTCTGCTTTAATTTTGTTTTTAACTCCTTTTCGCTTCTCTGACGGTAATACAGGAAATCATAAGCGACTTTCTTACCGTAGTTAAATTCATCGTAATCCCTGATTTCATTAATTTTTTCTTCGGTAAGGTCGTCATTCTTTCTCAGCGAAAATTTAACCAGAGTATCTTCATATATTCCGAAAGCAAATTCCCCATCGAGGAAAAGGTTATATCTTCCTTTTTTCTTTTGTCTTTCGATAGATGTTATTTTCATAAATCAGAAAAAAATACAGACTCTATTTTTTCTTTTCTTTGTCTTTTACTGCGGTTGTGACGGTCTCTTCGTTTTTATTTTCAGTAAGTCCGATAACAGAGACAATTTCATTGTAAATTTTGTCGTAGAGTTCTTTCTCTTCCAATACTAATTTTTTCAGTCCGTCCCTGCCCTGCACTCTGTTTTCACCTACTGTGAACCATGCACCGCTTTTCTTTATTATATCTTTGCTTACTGCAAGGTCTATCAGGTCTCCGATTTTAGAAATACCTTCATTGTACATTATATCAAACTCAACTTCCTTGAAAGGAGGTGCAACTTTATTTTTTACAACTTTGATTCTAGTCCTGTTTCCCGTGACATTCTCGCCGTCTTTAATCTGTCCTATACGTCTTATATCCATTCTGACTGAAGCGTAAAATTTCAGTGCCTTCCCGCCGGTTGTTGTTTCAGGACTTCCGAACATCACTCCTATTTTATCGCGTAACTGGTTCGTGAATATCAGGCTGACATTGGATTTTGATACTGCAGCGGTTAATTTTCTTAATGCCTGTGACATCAACCTTGCCTGCATTCCCATTACGGAGTCACCCATTTCACCTTCGATTTCCGCTCTCGGTGTCAGTGCGGCAACGGAGTCAACAACAATTACGTCAAGCGCATTGCTCCGGACGAGCGTTTCACAGATTTCAAGTGCCTGCTCACCGTATTCCGGTTGTGATATCAGCAGATTGCTGACGTCAACTCCCAGTTTCTGTGCATAATTCACGTCAAGTGCATGCTCAGTGTCAATAAATGCCGCAAGTCCGCCGGTTTTCTGTGCTTCGGCTATCACATGCAAACATATTGTAGTTTTTCCGGATGATTCAGGTCCGTAAATTTCCGAGATGCGTCCTCTCGGTACTCCGCCTATGCCGAGCGCTGCGTCAAGTGATATTGAGCCGGTTGAGATTGCTCCGATTTTTGTTGCCGGTTTGTCTCCGAGCCGCATTATCGAACCTTTGCCGTGGTCCTTCTCAATTTGTGATAATGCAATGTCGAGGGATTTTAATTTCATTTCTTTTTCGTCTGCCATAATATGTTAATTTAATTTTTTTGTATGATTTATAATATTAATAATATATTTTCAAATAAAATATATATTATTTTTCACCTTCATAAAAAAAGAATTCCGGATTTCAAATCCGGAATCTGTATTCCCCGAAAAATTGCGTTGTTAAGAACAACCGCTTGTCGAGCCGCAGGATAGACATTTCAGACAGGTCCCGTTCCGTACCATTGTCGCCTGACCGCATTCCTGGCAAATATCTCCGGTATATCCTTTTATTTTTGCCTCTTCGGCAGTATTCAGCAATACATTTCTCGTTTTGGTTGCCGCAGTTCCGCCGTTGTTTTCGGTTCTGCCGGGATTTACCGGCACCGGTTTCGGCTGTTTCTTGTCTTTAGGTTCTATTTTCTCTTCAATTATTCTTTCCGTGTATAATTTTTCCTCGTCGAATTCTTCTTCATCTTCTTTTTTAGTTCCGATGGCATCAATCGGACTTATTCTGATTGCGTCTTCTTCAATATGGGCAAGGTCAAACCTGCTAAGATATGTTACCGCAAGTTCCCTGAATATATAATCGATTATGGAAGTCGTCATTTTGATGTTCGGATTTCCTATAACAATACCGTTGGGTTCAAATCTCGTGTAAACGAAGGCATCAACGAATTCTTCCAGCGGAACGCCGTGCTGAAGCCCGAGCGATACGGCAATGGCAAAACAGTTCATCAGACTTCTGAATGCCGCACCTTCCCTGTGCATGTCGATAAATATTTCTCCGAGTTGCCCGTTGTCATATTCACCGGTTCTGAGATATACTGAATGATTTCCGATTTTTGCTTTTTGTGTATATCCTTTTCTTCTGTACGGAAGTTTACGCCTTTTCGCAATGTATCTGTGAACTATTCGTTCTGCAACTTTTACTATATCAAATGCCTGGGTTGTTTCAGCAATGGTTTCTGTTATTTCTTCAAGTTCTTCATCACCGGCGGTTGAGTTTAATGGCTGTGACAATTTGGAACCGTCTCTGTATAATGCGTTAGCTTTCAGTCCGAGATTCCACGACATAATGTATGCCTGTTTCATATCCTCGACTGTCGCGGAATTCGGGAAGTTTATTGTCTTGGATATAGCACCTGATACAAACGGCTGCGCCGCTGCCATTATTTTAATGTGAGCATCAGGATGTATATATCTTGTTCCTTTCCTGCCGCATTTGTTGGCGCAGTCGAAAACCGAATAATGCTGCTTCTTTATGTGAGGTGCTCCCTCGATTGTCATTGTACCGCATACGTAATCGTTTGCAGCATCCGTCTGTTCTTTCGTGAATCCGAGTTCTTTGAGAATGTTAAGTTCGGGATCGTTGATTTTCTCGTCGGAAAATCCGAGTTTTTCCTTCAGATAGGTTTCCTCGATGGAATACCTGTTAAATGCAAAATTAATATCGAATACAGAGGGCATCATTTTCTCAATTGACATAATCATATCCTTTGTAAATCCCCTTTCGGCAAGTGTCTTGGGATTAATGAACGGACAATCAACGAGAGTTTTATTGCCTGCAGTATATTTTATGATTTCATTTATTTCATTTTTTGTATAACCAAGTTTCTTCAGAGCAATCGGAATTGAATCATTTACGATTTTAAAATAGCCGCCGCCTGCAAGTTTTTTGAATTTAACCAGTGCGTAATCAGGTTCAATTCCCGTTGTATCACAATCCATAATCAGTCCTATTGTGCCGGTCGGTGCTATAACAGTTACCTGAGCATTTCTGAATCCGTATTTTTCGCCCAGTTCGAGAGCTCTGTCGGAATCTTCTCTCGCTGCATCAAGAAGGTAATCGGGACAGAATTTTTTATTTATGCCTACCGGATAAATTGAAAGCCCTTCGTATTCACTTTTCGGCGTGTTGTAAGCAGCTCTTCTGTGATTCCGGATAACCCGGAGCATATTGTCTCTGTTTTCCTCATATCTTTCGAAGGGACCGAGTTCTTTTGATAGTTCTGCGGAAGTCGCATATGAAGTCATGTGCATTATTGAAGTCAGTGCACCGGTAATTGCCAGCGCATCTTCAGAATCGTAAGGAATTCCCTGTCTCATCAGCAAGGCGCCTATATTGGCATAACCCAAACCGAGTGTACGGTATTCGAATGATTTCTGCGCGATTTCCTTGCTCGGGAATTGTGCCATCAGAACGCTGATTTCAAGCGTGATTGTCCATAACCTCGAAGCATGCCTGTATTGATTTATGTTGAATGTTTCTTTTTCTTCGTTATAAAATTTTACGAGATTTAATGAAGCAAGATTGCAGGCTGTATCGTCAAGAAACATATATTCGCTGCAGGGATTCGATGCCCTTATTTGTCCGCCTCCGGGACAAGTGTGCCATTCGTTTATTGTATCGTGGAATTGTATACCGGGGTCGGCGGAAGACCACGCCGCATATGTGATATCTTCCCACAGATTCCTGGCTTTTATTTTCTTTATAGGTTTCGCTTTTCTGTTTTCCTTCTTCGCATTTTTTAATTCGCCGCGGTCATATAAAAACCAGTCATCGTCTTTTGTTACTGCTTTCATAAAATCGTTTGTTGCTCTGACGGAATTGTTCGAATTCTGTCCCGAGACAGTATGATATGCTTCCGAATTCCAGTCGGTATCATAAACAGGTACATAAATTTCCTTGTATCCGCATTTGGCAAGTTGAATTACTCTTTCAATATAATTTTCCGGAACAAAATCCTTTCTTGCTTCTTTAATTGCGAAAGCAAGATTTTTATTATTCTTTCTGTCGGTGCCATCATTCTCGGGATGTACACTGTGGCACGCTTTGAGAATATTGTTCAGATGCCGGTTAAGAAGTTTCGAGCCGGACACAAGTGCGGCAACTTTTTGTTCTTCGATTACTTTCCAGTTTATGAATTCCTGAATATCGGGATGGTCAAGGTCAAGTATAACCATCTTCGCTGCTCTGCGAGTTGTGCCTCCAGACTTAATTGCCCCTGCGCTTCTGTCTCCGATCCTCAGAAATGACATCAATCCGGAAGATTTTCCTCCTCCGCTCAGCGATTCCCCCGAACCTCTCAAATCAGAAAAATTCGAACCCGTGCCTGAACCGTATTTAAACAATCGTGCTTCCCTTACCCATAAATCCATTATCCCGCCTTCGTTTACAAGGTCATCTCTGACTGACTGAATAAAACAAGCGTGAGGCTGACAGTGTGAATATGCGTCTGCTGACTTTGTAAGTTCTTTATTATGAGGATCAACATAATAATGTCCCTGTGCGGGACCCGTAATGCCGTATGCCCAGTGCAGACCGGTGTTAAACCACTGTGGTGAATTCGGAGCACCAACCTGCATCGCAAGAATGTAGTACATTTCTTCGTAATAGTTCAGAGCATCCTGCTCACCTGAAAAATAATTGTATTTCCATCCCCAGTATGTCCAGCATCCTGCGAGTCTGTGAAAAACCTGATGTGCGTGATTTTCGTAAGTAAAAAACTCTTTGTCCTCCGGATTGGAAAACATGTCAAAATCCGGTTCTGACCTCGACAGCCACTCCGGAACATTCTCCTCCTCAATCTTTCGTAACCTTTTTGGTACTCCCGCCTTTCTGAAATATTTCTGCGCTAATATATCTGTTGCTACCTGTGACCAGTGCTTCGGAACATAAACATCATTCATCTGAAAAATTGCTTCACCTGACGGATGAAGAATTTCAGATGTCCTTTTCTCAAATTCTATGCTGTTTATTTTTTTTGAATTGCCTAAAAAAACCCGGTTAATTTTCATTCATATATATTCTTAAATGGTTAGCAAAAATATTTTATATTTAAAAAAACTTTATTTCGGTTTGCTGATTATCTAATTTGTAAAATTAACTGAAACAAATCTTAAAATCAAAATTATTTTTAATAAATCTTTAAAATTTTTTACTTGACTTTTAATTATTTTTTTCTCCTTATGAAAAAAAATCAATTTGTCAAGATTTTTTTTAAATATGACTGTATTTTAAAATTTTTTATTTATAAAT
>CAYWMV010000156.1:0-4231 GCA_964459055.1 uncultured Ignavibacteriaceae bacterium
TCTAAGTTAAAAGTTCATAAAGTTCTAAAGAATATTTATTTTAACTCGTTCCCAAGCTCCGGCTTGGGAACGTTTTTTTTATTGCATATAAAAAGAAAAACACACCCTTGTCATTCCCGTGTATGCGGGAATCCATTACGTGATGAACATTCTAACTTCTATTACATACTTCTATGACTAACTTCTATGACTAACTTCTATGACTAATTTCTATGACAAACTTCTATGACAAACTTCTATGACAAACCTCTACGACTAATTTCTACGACTAACTTCTAGACAAACTTCTATGACAAACTTCTATGACAAACTTCTATGACTAACTTCTATGACTAACTTCTACGACTAACTTCTATTACTAACTTCTATAACTAACTTCTATTACTAACTTCTATTACTAACTTCTACGACTAACTTCTATTACTAACTTCTACGACTAACTTCTATTACTAACTTCTGAATTAATATCCGTCTATATTAAGATCCCTTGTTTTCAGATGATAATACTGCCCCGTGCATACACTCGAAAACAATTTCAACCTCACGTAATACATTTTTCTGTCTTTGGGGGAGTCAATAACGATAACGTTTTGAGAATTTATTTCCTGCAGACCTTCGGCATAATAAATGTTCGCAATTGTGTCATTAACTAATCTGTAAATCTGAACTGATGACAAATCCCCGTCTGTAAATGAATCCATCGAAATTCTTAATTTTGAATAAGCAGTAAAATCGAGTGTATCAAGAGGAATGGTTCTTACAAGGAATGATGAACAGGTTCCTACAACACTGTCAAGTAAACCTGCTTTTTGATAAATCTGACTGTATTCAGGTTCAATATTAGACCCGGTAGGATTATTTCCGCATCCTGACATTAATACTGCAGTAAAAAGTATAAATATTGAAAAAATAACTTTCATATATATATCAACACAAAAGTTATTCTAACAGGTTCCTTTATAAAACCGATTTTCCTCATCGGATGAACTTGTTCATCCGATGAGGAGGAAAAAAATTATTTACTGTAATTCATTATGTCTTCGATTTCTTCGACGTCGAGCGGGATATTTTTCATAAGGTCAATGTTACCGTTTTCGGTGATTAGAATGTCATTCTCAAGTCTGACTCCGATACCTTCTTCCTTTATATATATTCCCGGCTCGCAGGAAAATACCATTCCCGGTTCGAGTTTCCTGTATATATCTCCGTAGTCGTGTACATCAAGTCCGAGATGATGAGATACCTGATGCATGAAATATTTTTTAAGTGCAGGCCAGTTCGGGTCCTGATTTTTAATATCGTCCATACTTATTAATCCGAGGTCAACAAGTTCCTTCTCCATATTCTGCTCGCAGAATTTCTGCAGTTCCTGAACGGTTTTTCCCGGTTTCATTTCATTTATATGCATCCGCATAACTCTTAATACGGCATTGTAAACATCCTTCTGCCTTTTTGAAAATTTTCCGTTAACAGGAACAGTGCGTGACAAATCCGAATTGTAATTTGCGTAGCCGCAGCCGATGTCAATTAGAAGCAAATCGCCGTCTTTGCACATTTTGTCATTCTCGATATAATGAAGAACACAGGCACTTGCACCGGATGCAACAATAGGTGTGTAATCGGCATTCTGGGCACCGCTTCTGATGAATTCGTGCATAAATTCCGCTTCAACTTCGTATTCCATAACTCCCGGCTTGAGGAATTTCAATGCTCTTCTGAAAGCAATATCCGTAATGTCACAGGCTTTTTGCAAAAGTTCAACTTCATATTTTGATTTAACTGCCCGCAGTTTTTGCATAATCGGTGCGAGACGAAGATAATTATGAAGCGGATATTCATTTTTACACCTTTTTATAAATCTTAAATTTCTCGTCTCCACTTCTATTCCCGCTCTTTTATGCTCGTTCGTATTGAGATATACGTTTTCGCATTCGCACATTACGATTCTGAAAATTCTTTCAAAATCCGAAAGCCAGTAAATATTTTCTATTCCCGTAAGTTCCCGTGCTTCTTCCTTGTTTAATTTTTTTCCCTCCCACGTCATAATCATATCGTTAGTCTCTCTGACAAATAACGCTTCCTTGTTTTTCGGGTCTTTTGAATCGGGATAAATCAGTAAAATTGTTTCTTCCTGATCAACTCCGGTCAGGTAAAATAAATCCGTGTTTTGCTTGAATTTTAAGGTACCGTCCGCATTTGTCGGCATTACGTCATTTGCGTGAAGTAAGACGACGGAATTTGGTCTTAGGTTGTTTCTTAATTTTTTTCTGTTCTCTATGAACATCTCGGAGTTAAGTTTCTGGTATCGCATATTCTTTTGATTTTATGTTGACAAATTAAATAAACATAATGATTTTTCTTTGTTATTTCAAGCAATATAAAGGTTTGGATGATTGGATGATTGGATGATTGCACATCTAACCGGGTTAATGAACTGCAAAATGAACTTTTAACTGAATTTTAAAAAAATTAAATTAATAATGAAATGGAGCATCTGAAAAGATTTCTGACAGTAGAATTAAAGATAAATGATAACGGAATTATCAATGAATTTGAATTGTACAATGATTTAATTCTTGATTGGAATAATAAGGTAAATCTAATCTCGAGGAAACAGGAGAATATTGAGAAGAACATACTCGATTCCGTCTTTTTTTTAATGAAACATCAGTTGAAAGGAGATGAGAATATAATCGACATCGGAACGGACGGAGGATTTCCGGGAATTCCCCTGAAAATATTATATCCCGGTATTAATCTGACACTGCTTGATTCAACGAAGAAAAAAATAAATGTTGTCAATTATATAATTCGTGAAATGAATCTTTCTGACTGTGTTGCTGTCTGGGGGAGGGCGGAAGAGAAATCTAAAGAAAACCAATACAGGGGCAAATTCGATATCGTTACAACTCTGGCAGTTTCATCTCTGGTTAATATATATAAATGGTGTAAAGGTTTCCTGAAGAAAACCGGTTATATGATTTGCCTTAAAGGCGGTAATATTTCAGAGGAAATAAAGGATTTAAACAGATATAAAGGTAAAATTGAATATTATATTACGGAATATTCGTTTGACGGATACGGGGATTTATTGCAGGATAAAAAAATTGTTATTATAAGAAATAAAATATGAAAAAAGTCTTAACAATATTTATTGTATTCCTTTTAACGGGAATAAGTATCGCACAGAATAATACACTTAGCGGAGTCATCAGGGATGAGAAATCAGGTGATATTTTGTCTTTTGCGACAGTGAAACTAGCCGACAGTTCATACGGTACATCTGCCGACAAAAACGGGTTCTACATTTTACATCTGAGAAACGGGAAATACAATGTTGCATTTTCGCATATCGGTTATAATAGTAATGAACTGGAAATAGTTATTGATAATCCCGATGTTACTCTTGATGTAAAGTTAACACCTTCGGGTATTTATACGGAGGAAATAGAAGTTTACGGCGAGGACCCTGCCTATGGTATAATCAGAAAAGCAATCGAATACAAAAAGGCATTCAAAAAAGATTTAAAAGAATATGACTATGATGCATATTCAAAATTCGTAATACGTTCAAATATTTCAAAAAAGGATTCTCTGACAGATAAGGGCAAACTCGGAATACTGGGATTACTCGAATCGGAAACAAAAGGATATTTCAGGGAGCCTGACGGAGAAAAGCAGATTGTTAAATCAAAGCGGGAAAGTGAAAATGTATTAAGGGGATTTGCGATACCTCTGATTGTTAATTTTTATGATGAAGAAATCGAAATAGGGGATTTGAAAATTCCCGGACCCGTATCGGATGATGCTTTCGACAGTTATGAGTACAGGCTCCGGGGCACTACTTCAATTGATTCAATTTTAATTTTCAAAATTGAAGTAACTAATATATCGGAAATTAAACCGCAGTTTAAGGGATATA
Organism: uncultured Ignavibacteriaceae bacterium; assembly: GCA_964459055.1. GTDB lineage: Bacteria > Bacteroidota > Ignavibacteria > Tepidaquicellales > Tepidaquicellaceae > Tepidaquicella. The sequence continues at coordinate 3,923 of CAYWMV010000156.1, forward strand.
TATATGTTCTTGACAGTATATGGGCATTGAAAAAAGTTGACCTGATTACTAACGAAGCCGCTATGACAGGCGGATTTGAAAATCTGAATTTCGTACAGAAATTCTATCCGTTTGGGGATAAATCGGGGAAGAAATTTTTCATGCCGACAGATATTCAGATTTACGCTGAGGGCTCGGCTCTCGGGCTGATTAAAATTCAGGGGGAAGCATTTACAATTGTTTCCGGGTATAATCTGAATGAAAAAGCACCTCCGGGTACTTTTGATGAGTTCATAGTAAAGGTTTTACCGGATGCTAAAAAAGACAGTG
>CAYWMV010000156.1:4331-5803 GCA_964459055.1 uncultured Ignavibacteriaceae bacterium
CTGAATTTTTACGGAATGAACTACGGCGAATTTCTCGGTGATAAATTGTATTATTTTAATATCGAAAATAATTTCGGCAGATGGCTCTGGAAAGATGTTCCTTTCGTTAAAAATCTCGAATTGATCGGATTTTTCAATGCAGGGAAGTCTGAAATTTCGGAAAATAATTTCGGTTTGTCGGCATACAAAAATTTTCACGGAACGGATAAGTGGTACTTTGAAACGGGTTTCGGACTTGGAAATATTCTGAACGTGTTCAGGTTGAATTTCACCTGGAGATTGAATAATTTTAATGAGGGTAATAATTTTAAAATTCTGCTTTTCATCAATAATTTAAATTTTTAGTTTTGTTATGAAAAAATATTTATTCTTCGTTTTTCTTATTCTTTTTTTTACTGATGTTTTTTCATTTCCTGCCGGAGTTGCTTTAAGAACAAGAAAAACTACTACACTCGGCTGCGGAAACTGCCACATATTCGGAACATCACTGACCGGCAGTTTTTCGGGACCGGATTCGGTAAATACAGGACAAACTGTACAGTTTACACTCCAGTATTCGGGTACTAATGCAGGATTATACGGTGTTGATATTGCGGCAAGATACGGAACACTTGCTCCCGGGAGCAGTTCCGCCTATCTGAAAATACTGAGCGAGGAACTTGTTCAGAAAGCGGGTCTCACGGTTACTGCTCTAACGTTTAATTATACTGCACCCTCTACCCCGGGTATAGATTCGCTTTTTGCAACTATTGATAAAGGTGAACCGGGAGTATGGAACTGGGTGCCTGAAAAAAGAATAATAATAAGATTACCTGCAGCGATAAAAAATGAAAGCGGAATTGTGTCCGGATATAAACTTAACCAGAACTATCCGAATCCTTTCAATCCTGAAACAAAAATTGAATTTTCTATTCCCGCTGCGGATTTTGTAGGATTGTTTATCTATGATATTAAGGGCAGGAAAGTAGCGAAAATTGTTAATTCAGTGTTACCGGCAGGGAATTATTCTTATATATGGAATGCTCACAATTTGCCAACCGGAATTTATTATTATCGTATTACAGCAGGAAAATTCATACAAACACGAAGCATGATTTTACTCAGGTAAGATTAGTAAGAGAATTCCCATCTGGTTACTACGCTCCTGAGACTGTGTGAAAATCTCGAGTCAAGCCTCTTATACTCCTTCCCAAGCTCCGGCTTGGGAAGGTTTTTGTGGTTTTTAACAGTTTTACAATCTGTTTTCACACAGTCTCTCCGGCGTTGCAACCTTAAATATCATCTTACCAGGACCATCTTTTTCACCGCCGAAAAGTTGTCTGCACTGAGTTTATAGAAATAAATCCCGCTCGAAAGTTTACTGCCGTCGAAGTCATAACTGTATGAACCCGGAGTTAAACTGGAATTAACAAGCGTCTTTATTTCTCTGCCGAGAACATCAAATACAGTCAACATCACTTTGCTTTGTTTTG
>CAYWMV010000157.1:0-5768 GCA_964459055.1 uncultured Ignavibacteriaceae bacterium
TATAAAGCAGTCTGTTCAATCCGTCGTAACCTCTGAACGTTATATATTTTCCGGGCGGAGTTTCAGTCGGCTTGTTGTACTGATTCCTGTCCTGTGAAAATCTAAGGTTATCGTTCCTGTCATATTTATATCTCACCGTTCCGGCATCAGGGGTACTCCTCGATGACTGCCTGCCGAGTCCGTCGTATTCATAGTATATCCGCTTGTCCGAAGGAGTTCTTACTTCCGTTACCCTGTATAAGTCATCGTATTTGTAATCGGTGATTAACTGTGCGGATTCATTATATTTTATTTCCCGCCTTAAATTCCCGGCAGCATCGAGATACTTCTCAAAATTATTGCCAACCTCGTCCGTAAATACCTGCTTTGTTATTAATCCGCTCACTGTTCCGAATGTGTAACTTAAGCCGTTCTGAAATATTATGGTATCCAATGTATAACTGTTATCCGCATATACGTTTTTGGAATTATTCAGATACCTGTCATAAGAACTTTTTGTAAGATTCCCTCTGCCATCGGTTACCGAAGAAACCTTGCTTAAATAATTGTATTTGCTGAAGGTTGAATCAAATTCAGACTGGGAGTTATAACTTTTCGTCATTTTCAAACGGTAATATTCATCGAATTCATAATGAACTTCTTTGTTGACTTGTGAAATATTAATTTAATTATTTAATGAAATATTTGTCTTTAATTTCATTAGTAGTAAAGATTGTTGTTTTAAAAGTATCTTGTTCCCATACTATTTTAGATTTATATAAATAAACATCAATTTGTCTAGTCGGATTAAAATCAAGCTTAGCAACTATAGTTGAATCAATTCGATTAAGTTTTATTTTGTAACATTCATCTACTATTAGTATTTCATAATTATTGTTTAAAAACATATCTTTTGATAACTCTGTTTTCTTGCTTAAAACACAATAAAAATCATATTTGCAATTTTCAAAAAATAATACATTGTAAATATCAAAAGTAGTTGAATCTATAACTTTCAAACAATAATTTAATTCAGAATAATTGATGTAATGTTGACAACTATTAAATAGTTTAAATAAAATTGTATGAATAAATATTATTATTATTTTAGCACCTGTAAATTTTTGTTTTTTCATAAATCGGTATTACTTTTTAAATAGTTGTATTAATTCATTATTTTTATTCATTAAATAATAAGTTGACTAACGCCAGTTTTATTTCCCAGATATTCCCGGATAATTCTTACTTTTTCTTCTGCTGTAAATCTTGTCCTTTTTGATATTTTTATTGCTCCTTTCTTGGTTTAAAATTATCCTTACTTTATTTCAAGAAAAGTCCAATTCCAATATAATCATTATAGTGTACATTTTTATCTTCTTTTGGTATTATCAATGTTTATATAAGCCTTTTAAATATGGTGGTAAAAGTGTTATTGCATTATATTCATATTCAATATTTAAAATTGCACTTTCTTTTTTTACATATATAGACATATAATACATTCCTGATTCTGCTTCCTCATCTTTATAATTAATTCCATTCCAGACTACTTTATAAATGCCTGGAAATAAAATTCCATTATAAATAATGCTTATTGTATCAGTCTTTTGATAATTGATTATATGTATTTTAACATATGAAGTGTCATTTATACCAAAAGAAGTACCAAAAACCGGACTGAATGGGATAATATAAGCACCTTTAACAAAAAAACCCTCGGGGGGTTCACAATTAATTTTATCAAATCTAGAATAGTTTTTTAAGCTATCTTCTGAATAACAAAAAGAAGCATTATATATTGTAAGTATTAACAAAATTATTATAGATTTCATTTTTTAAATTCCTATTTTAAATAATAAAATAAAGGATTCTCATTTATGTTAGTTTCGATACCAATATCTTTATATTTTTTTACTACATCCTTATAATATAAATTAATTTCAGATTGAGTTTTAATTGAAACTTTTTCTCCTGTATTTAATCTGTTTAAAAAATAAATATTGCCTGAATTATCTCTTAATATATATATTCCACTGTGTGCAGGTTCTCCTTTTGGAACAATTCTACCCCCAAAATTGAAAGACTCTGAAATTTCAAATACTCCAATATCGCCAGTGCGTGGATTTTCAGTAATGTTTGTTAAAATTTCTTTCATGTAATAACCTTCTTTCTGCTCTTCTTGTTCTGATTTTCCTATTGCAAATAATACAAAACCATGACAATTGCTTCCAGAATAGCTCTCATCGAAGTTTGTATTTGCTATTACATAATTTGTAATATCAAAAACAGTTTCACCAATATTAATTTCAAAATTATTTATTCCTAATGCCATTTGATCTTGAACAAACTTTTCTGAACTAATCCCTATTTGTGAGACTAAGCTTTGTAAATCATCACCTTCTTCGGGTCTAACTGTTATTTTATTAGTGTTTTCATCATATTCGGGGATCCACCTTCCGTCAGGATCTTTTAACAATATTGGACTATTTAGTGAGTAACAATACGGAGAAAATGCTGGATACTTATTAATTAATAAATCTTCCTGCCCCCACCTCCCAATCCTCGCATCATAATACCTCGCCCCAAAGTAATCATATCCGGTTTCATTGTCACGTTCTTTTCCTGTGAATTTGTATTTTGTGGGTGAAGTTGTCCAGTATCTCGCTATATGACCCCACGGGTCGTAGTCTATTGCTTCAACCAAATCGTTATTGTCGTTCAGGACTGCTCGTATAGAACCTAGGTGGTCTTTGATATAATAATATCTTATTCCTTCTGCAGTAATTCTTCCCTCATTCCCAAGGCCCCAGACATTCCAGAATTTGAGTGTGTCGTTTTGATATATAGCAATTTCTTTACCTGATAGGTCTCTTATGTAATATTCATTTACTATTATTTCCATAGTTGAACCGTCGTCTTTTACAACTTTCTTGTTGATTCTGTTACCTGCTTCGTCGTATTTATATGTAGTTGTGTAAGTTGCCGGAGGGTCTTCAAGTTCGTTGATGCGTGTGATTTCCGTAATTAAATTCCTATGGTCGTATTTTATATCCGTGTTGTTGTTGAAATAATCATTTGTAAAGTTGCCGTTATAGTCATAAATAAACTGGTCGGATTCTCCCGTTACTTTCTTTAACCTGTTTGTACCAGTGTAATATTCATAATTAAATCCGTCTCCGTTGTATGAACGTGAAAGTGTAAGGAAGTTTCCGTCAGCATCGTAAGTGAAAATTCCCGACATATTAAAATACTTCGTGCTGTAATTTCCGTTTTCTTTAATCTGTTTGATAAATATTATATATATTTTTTATAAACTAATAAGAATAAAAAATTAATCATGAGTTATTTTTCCAAATTAATAATTTCAAAACCGTCAGTGTAACTCCCCCGACAAGTGTATGTTGATGCTATTCCATAGTTGCCATATAATTTATTATTTGTTATTTTTATGTTTTTTAAAAATCCAATGTGCTTATCAGGTAAATCAAATAATTTACTTTTTTGAAAATTATTTAAATCATAATAAAATATACCTTCATAATCAGAAAATATTAAATTATTCATATAAATTAAAAAATCAAAACAAATATTAGTGGTATTAATTTCTAATTTGCAAACTTCAAGACTATCATCGGAAATTATATATAAATCACCATGATTATTCATTAAGAATATTTTATTATCATAAAAAAAGTGTTTTATTCTAAAATCAATACATTCATCTATTAGCAAATATTCTTTTAATTCATTAAAATTATTATTAAGGATATATAACTTCTTAATCTTGTTATCGTAAGAAACAAAATAATATTTATTATTAAAACTACAAAAATATTCAATGTTTTGAATTATTGAAGGTATTTCGAATATAAATATGCTATCTTGATCAATAGTACATATTCTATATTCATCACGCATATCTGATTCTAAAGAGGGAGAAAATGCTAAAAATGATAAATTACCAAAATTATCAATGTTATAATTATTTATAAACTTTCTTTCCCCCTGGAATAATTTATCAAGAGGATAATTTATTATTGTGTCATTCTCAATTTTGATTATGTTTTTAGGTTCCATACTAAATAACCAAATATCTTCATTATAATTAATCAATTCTGAAAAGAAACCACTAAAAATATTTTTTTTAATACAATAATTAATTAATGGACCTTCGGATTTTTCGTCAACCCAATAGTTTTGAAATGAAAATCCATCAAATTTCACCAAACCCTCACCTAATACTTTAGCCCAAAAGTATTTTGGTGTTATAGCAAAATTACAGATGCTTTTTTCCATAAAATATTCTTTTATAGCCGTATCATTATTCCCTTGTCCATATATTTCTGATACAATTAATAAAATAAATATTAGTAAAATATAATAATATTTTCTGAATTTATAGCAATTCATAATTAATAGATTATTTTTTTTGAAAAATAAAATAGTATATTAAAAAAATGCTTTTTTGAGTAAATCTAATCATTATTTGTTTTGATTATTCTTATCTTAATAGTAGCTTATTCTCCCTTCAGAGTCATATTTCAAGAAAGGCTTTAAACTATTTTCATCTTTCCCAATCAAAAGCCTCGTATAAAATATTGTTTTGCCATTTGTTGTTTCTTGTACATTTTGGTATTTATAAGCTAATTCTTCTTGTTTTAGTAATTTCATGACTTCTTCGTGTGAATATTCATATTCCTTATTTTCGGTTACGCCAATATAAGCTTCCAATAATTCATGTATTACTGAACCGTATTCAGTTCTAATTTGAAGTTTCGATGCCTGTTTAATATCATTTGTATAAATGTACTGTGTCGCTATATTGTCTTTGTGTCCACCCCATCTACCTATAGGTATGACATTACCATATTCGTTAGTTCTTTTCGATACATCATCGCAAATCATATTTATGATGAAATCCGGATTTGTAATTGCATCAAATAACAATTTATCAGCGCCTGAAAGACCTTCATTTGATTTTAAAATGGTTGTCAGTTTACCGGTACTTTCATCGTATTGTATGTCAAAAGATGAATTTTGTTTGATGATATTATAAACATCCTTCGCTTGGTTTTCTTTCAAATATATATCTTTTCCATCCGCATCAATTAGTATCATGGGGTTCAACAAACTATACTGATAAGTTGAGAAAGAAATATATTTATTAAACATCGGTTCTATCTGCCCCCACCTCCCAATCCTCGCATCATAATACCTCGCCCCGAAGTAATCATAGCCGGTTTCGTTATCTCTTTCCTTACCTGTAAATTTGTATTTTGTAGGGGAAGTTGTCCAGTATCTCGCTATATGACCCCACGCATCATTGTCTATTGCTTCAACAAGGTTATTTGAATCATTCAGCACCGCTCTTATGCTTCCAAGATGGTCTTTGATATAATAATATCTTATTCCGTCTGGCGTTATTCTGCCTTCATTTCCATTTCCCCACACGTTCCAGAATTTGAGTGTGTCGTTTTGATAAATTCCGATTTCCTTTCCCGAAACATCCCTGATATAATATTCATTAACAATTATTTCCATAGTTGAGCCGTCGTCTTTGGTTATTTTCTTGTTGATTCTGTTACCTCCTTCATCGTATTTGTAAGTTGTAGTATATGTAGCCGGAGGGTCTTCAAGTTCGTTGATACGTGTGATTTCCGTAATTAAATTTCTGTGGTCGTATTTTATATCTGTGTTGTTGTTGAAATAGTCATTTGTCAGGTTTCCGTTGTAGTCATAAGTAAACTGGTCGGTTGAACCGCTGACTTTTTTTAATTTATTCGTTCCTG
>CAYWMV010000158.1:0-5767 GCA_964459055.1 uncultured Ignavibacteriaceae bacterium
TTTGTAAAGTTTGTAAAGTTCATAAAGTTCATAAAGTTCATAAAGTTTGTAAAGTTATAAAGTTTATAAAGTTTATAAAGTTCATAAAGTAGAAAGGGAGAAGATTTAAAGCGGGGGTGAAATCAGAGACTTTATTTAAATAATCGGAAATTCATTCAAAAAGACTTCTTTTGACTTTCAGATTTAATATATATACTTTAAATTAATCAACATTTTCCGATTTTATCGGGACAAGTTCAAAAAGTGCATAAAAATATGTATAATTCTATTGTTTTAGTTAAACAGGTACCAGATACGGCAAACATTACCGGTCAGGTAATGAAAGAAGACGGAACCGTAAACCGTGCAAAACTCCCCGCAATTTTCAATTATGAAGACTTAGTGGCGCTGGAACTTGCATTACGAGTAAAAGACCAGTACGGCGGAACGGTTTCGGCAGTAACGATGGGACCGCCGAGGGCAGCAGACATATTAAGAGAATGTCTTTACATGGGTGCTGATAAAGTTTACGCCGTCAGTGACAGGAAATTTGCGGGTGCAGACACACTTGCGACATCATATGTATTAAGCGAGGCAATAAAGAAAATCGGTAATTTTGATTTAATTTTCGGCGGAAGGCAGGCAATTGACGGAGACACTGCGCAAGTAGGTCCGCAAACAGCAGAAAAACTGAACATACCGCAGATTACATACTGCGAGAAAATTCTTGAAATAAACGACAGAAAAATCAAAATCAGAAAAAAAATCGAGGGCGGATATGAAATACTCGAAAGTTCAATGCCGGTATTAATCACGGTAATTAAAGAAGCGGCAGAACCGCGTCCGTTCGGTGCAAAAAGAGTAATGAAATATAAGGGTGCCAAATCGCTTTCCGAACTGGAAAAACTGACGGAAGGGAATTCACTACTTTACATTGATAATTTACTTCACGAATATCAGGAAAGGAATTTATTCATTCCGACACTGACAACGGATGATATTGATGTAGATTCAGAAAGAATCGGAATCAAAGGTTCGCCTACGAAAGTGCACAAAGTTGAATCAGTAGTATTAGCGGGCGGAAACCACGAAAAGATTGAGCCGACGAGAGGCGGAATCAGCAATTTAATAGATAAATTACTGGAAGACAGAATATTTTAATAAGATTATAAAAAAGTATTAATATGTCAAATAATCAAGTCTGGGTTTTTATAGAGCAAAGAGACGGCAAGCCGGCAGATGTGAGTCTGGAACTGCTTAGCAAGGGCAGAAAACTTGCTGACAATATGAACGGGATACTGAAATCGGTGGTAATAGGAGATAATGTAAGTCACATTGCAGCCGAGACATTCCAGTACGGTGCGAACGAAAGTTATTTAATACAGCATCCCGATTTACTTCATTACAAAACTCTTCCGTACAGCAGAATACTTAATGAATTAATACACAAGGAGCAGCCGAGGATAGTATTATTCGGAGCATCCGTTACGGGAAGGGATCTGGCGCCGAGAGTTGCATCCAACACGAAGAGCGGATTAACTGCAGACTGCACGGATTTACAGATATCGGACATAAAATATCTCGGAAAAGAATACAAAGAATTATTACTGCAAATTCGTCCCGCATTCGGCGGAAACATAATTGCAACCATAATAACGCCTGATGTTCACGTACAGATGGCAACCGTAAGAGAAGGTGTAATGGAAATGCACAAAGTCGATAATCCCGGAGAAATAAAGATTAAGGAAATTCCTTATCATCCAGCCGATACAGATTATCTTGTTACGTTTATTGAGCAGCACAGGGAAGGGAGCAAAGTAAATTTAAAGGGTGCACCGATAATAGTTTCGGGCGGATACGGACTTGGTTCAAAGGCGAATTTTAAACTTCTATTCGACCTAGCACACGTAATAGGCGGAGAAGTAGCGGGCAGCCGTGCGGCGGTAGATGCGGGCTTCATAACCCCCGACAGGCAGGTTGGGCAGACGGGAGTAACAGTCAGACCCAAGTTATACATTGCGGTCGGCATATCAGGAGCAATACAGCACAGAGCGGGGATGCAGGAATCAAAGAAAATCATTGCAATTAACAGCGACCCGGACGCACCGATATTTGACATTGCCCATTACGGAATTGTGGGAGATGCCGCGCAGATAATTCCATTATTAATAGAAACATACAAAAGTAAACTGAAATAATTAATAATATGCCAAATTTTTTCACAGACAACAGCGATATACTATTTCAATTTGAAAAAATTGATATAAAAGACGTGGTCGGGATTGCGGAAGATGATTACGAGCAAGCGAAGACATACGATTACGCACCGGTGAACTATGAAGATGCTATGGAAAATTACAGAAAGGTACTTGAAGTAGCTGGAGACATAGCGGGCAATTTCATTGACCCGAGGGCAACGGATGTTGACCTTGAGGGAGCGCATTACAAAGACGGTGAAGTGATATACGCAAAGGGCACGCAGGAAAATCTTGCACAGTTGTCAAAAGCAGATTTAATGGGAATGATATTACCGAGGAAATACGGGGGTTTAAATTTTCCCACAACTATATACATGTTCGCCACAGAACTAATTGCGAGGGCAGATGCATCATTAATGAATATATTCGGACTTCAGGACATAGCGGAAATGATATGCAAATACGGAACGGAAGAGCAAAAGCAGGAATTCATACCGAAATTCACGACAGGTGAACACACAGGGGCAATGGCATTAACAGAGCCGGATGCAGGTTCGGATTTACAGGCAGTGAAATTAAGTGCCTATCAGAATGACGAAGGGAAATGGTTTTTAAGGGGTGTAAAGAGATTCATAACAAACGGAAATGCGGATGTTCATCTGGTTTTAGCGAGGTCTGAATCGGGTACAAAAGACGGAAGAGGTTTAAGCATGTTCGCCTGTTATAAAGACGACACACTTGTAATAAGAAGGATTGAAAACAAACTCGGAATACACGGTTCACCGACCTGCGAACTGCAGTTCAACGACACACCCGCACAACTTGTAGGAGCAAGAAAGTACGGATTAATCAAGTATGTATTTGATTTAATGTTCAGAGCGAGGCTGGGGGTATCGGCGCAGGCACTTGGAATATCACAGGCGGCATACGAAGAGGCGTTAACTTATGCAAAATCGAGAGAGCAATTCGGACGTTCGATTTACAACATACCTGCCGTTGCAAACATATTAATAGATATGAGGGTAATGCTTGAAAGCTGCAGGTCAATTCTGTATTCATCCTGTGTTTATGTTGACAGAAAAGAAAAACTTGAAGAATTAATAGAGAGAAAGAAAGCAAAAGGAGAATCAGTAACCGATGAAATAAGCAAAGTAAAACATCTGGCAAAGATTGCAAATCTACTGACGCCTCTGACAAAATACACAGTAACCGAAGCAGCAAATAAAATTACATACGATGCGATACAGATACACGGCGGCACGGGATATATGAAAGAATTCAGAGTAGAAAGATTTGCAAGAGATGCAAGAATAACGAACATATACGAAGGCACATCGCAGTTACAGATAGTAGCGGCTGCGGGCGGAGTAACCGGTGATATTCTGAAAGAATATTTCGACGAAAAAGAAAAGTTCCGTTATCCCGGGAGTCTCGAAAATCTTACAGGATACATGGTTGAAATAAGAAAAATATATTACGAATCACTTAAATATATTCTGGACAAGAAAGATGCCAAGTTTCAGGACGTAGCGGCAAAAGACCTTGTAGAAATATACGGATATCTTTACATCGGGTATCTGCTGCTGGACGAAGCCGTAATTAACGAACGAAAGAAATTCATTGCGAACAGGTACATCATAAATTCTCTTGCAAATGCAAAGAAAAATGCAGAGAATATAAAGAATGAACTATTTTCGGATATTTTACACGTAGATAAAATTCTGCAATAAAAAAATATATTATGTATTATTACCGAATCTTCGACGACAAAGATGAACTGAATTTTTTCAAAAGTTCATTGCCTTATGAAAAAGTAATTGAATATATGAGGCAGTACGAAAAGGAGCACAGCGAATATGACAACAGGGAATTTGTGTCATATCTCAATAAATTCGACAAAGAAGCCGGATTTATAGAGGTTACGAATATTTATTATTAAGTTTTTTTTACAGTGTTTGTCATTCCCGTTCCTGTTAAAACGGAACGGATTTAAGACCGGGAACAGGAGTAAAAATCAGTTTCCGGAATTCCATATAAACAGGAATGACAAACATTTTTTATTTTAACGACCAGAGACCCATTGTATTTTCGTCAAGGTCTTTGAATATTGCAAAATACCCCGCCGTTTCACTTATTAGAGTTTTTTCCTGTGAGACTTTTCCTCCGAGAGATTTTATTTTTTCAACAACAGAATCTATATCTTCAACTTCGATATAAATAATAATAGACTGTCCCTGCTGTTCCGAGAGTTCACGTTTTGTAAATCCGCCTCCTACGGTATTTTCGCCTGTATATATATTCCAGTAAATTGTTTTTGAACCCTGTGAGAGTTTAAATTCCCAGTCGAAAATCTGTGAATAAAAATTTTTTGCTTTTTCGAAATCCGTTACTTTGATTTCAAACCACCCGATTGGATTTTTTACTGCCATAAGTTGTTTTTTTAATTAATATGTGATTTAGTTAATAAAAATAAGTGTGAATCCGTGTTTAAATATTTAACAAATCAGAAATTATAATAGTTTAGAGAATTTTTATATTTATAAAATTCATTTCATTAGTCCGTTGGTTTTCGAATTCTGTGCAAACCATCAAGAACGAGAGACAAATTATAATCCAGGTATTTCGAATTTGGAACGCGGAACAGGCGGAGCAAGCGGAATCTCGCGGAACAACTGCATTACTAATCAGGTTTACGGATTGAAACGAAATAACACGGAATATATTTTATGTTGAATTAAATATTTTGGTTCCGGCTTGCCGAAGAATGAAATAACGGAGTTATAGATATAATAATAGTGAAACTAAGTTATGACTTTAAAAAGGGATAAAAATATTCCGATTATATTTTTATTTTATTATTGAAAAAGAGTAAAAAAGTAAGTAGTTTGCGACAAAAAGGTCTTAATATCTTTTATGTTTATATTAAATTCAAAGGCAAGCGAATATATTGTAAGAGCATTAGTATTTTTATCCAAGCAGGAGAAGGACAAATACATAATGGTAAAGACAATATCCGAGCACACAGACATACCCCAGCCGTATTTATCCAAGCTTTTTCAGGATTTAGCCAAAACGGAATGGATACAATCGAAAAAAGGGAAAAACGGCGGAGTAAGATTAAAAGGAGATACATCAAAAATCACATTACTTGAATTAATCAGTTTCAACGACGGATATCATTTAATGGAGAGGTGTATATTCGGGCATAAAGAATGTCAGCATACATACGAGTGTGCACTGCACGGGAGGTGCGATCATCTAAAGAAGGAGATACACGAATTTCTGAGCAATACGACGATAAATGATTTTTCGAAAGTGTTAGGATAGAAGTTCAATTAATCCTTTAGTTTTTATATTCTGTGCAATACAGCAACTTTAACAGACCGCGGCAAACGCGGAGTAGCGGAATACCTGTATTACGAATCAGATTTACGGATTGACATGTTCAATGTTAAATAAAGATATTTTGGTTTTGGATTGACGGGGTTAAGAAATAAAAGCAGGTTACGACGCAGGAGAGACTGTGTGAAAATAAATTGTCAAACATTAAAAAATCGCAAAAACCTTCCCAAGCCGGAGCTTGGGAAGGA
>CAYWMV010000159.1:0-5764 GCA_964459055.1 uncultured Ignavibacteriaceae bacterium
TGAACCAAAATATTTTTGTTTAACATTTAACATTTAACATTTAACATTTAACATTGAATATGCTCTGCTTCTCTGAGAGAAATTAATCTTTATTCTTAATTCTTCATTCTTAATTTTATTTGAATAGCGTCGTAGCGGTTCCTATTTATTATTTTTAATTTTTCATTTTTAATTTTTAATTGCTTTAAGTTTTCCACTTCATTTTAATTCCCAAATAAATAAATTTAATAAAAATATCAAATGCACGACATAAAAATATTGCTCACCGAAAAACTCAATCTCCTTCCACACCCGGAAGGCGGATACTTCTCCGAAACATATCGTTCAAAAGAAATAATCAAAAAAGAAAATCTCCCGGCAGGATACAGCGGTAACCGGAATTTCCTTACATCAATATATTTTTTACTCGAAGAAAATATTTTCTCCGCATTCCACAGACTTAAAACAGACGAAATCTGGTATTTCCACTACGGCAATCCCCTGCTGCTAAATACAATTGACGAACAAGGCAATCTCTCTCAAAATATTCTCGGTTCGGATTTCAAAAGCGGACAAGTATTCCAATATACCGTTCCCGCAGGTTACTGGATGAGTGCCTCCGTTCTTAATGGAGAAGGCTTCTCACTAATCGGCTGCTCAATGTCACCCGGATTTGACTACGATGACTTCGAACTCGCCGACCGGCAAAATCTGATTGAACTTTTTCCCGGGCACAGGGTTATCATTGAAAAATACACAAGATGAATCATAAAATAATTTTTTTCGACGGTGTCTGCAATTTCTGTAATGCATCGGTAAATTTTATTATAGAACGCGATAAAAATAATATATTTAAATTCTGCTCAATCCAGTCCGAAAAAGCGAAAGAACTGTTGAATCTTCCCGAAAAATATTTTTCATCCCCCGACACATTCATCCTCCTCGATGAAAATAAAACATATACACATTCAACCGCTGCACTTAAAGTGGCAAAACATCTCTCTTTCCCGTGGCACCTGTTTTACATTTTTATAATTATCCCCCCATTCGTCCGCAATTTCTTCTACTCCCTCTTCGCCCGCCACCGCTACAAACTCTTCGGCAAATCCGATTCCTGCCGTATCCCTACCCCCTCCGAAAAACAAAAATTCCTCTGATTAATTATTGAATTAATAAAAATCAAATAAGTAACTTACAATTAAAAGTAACGTAATATATATTAGTAATTCAAGTTCAAATATAAAATTGTATTTTATTGTAATTTTCACTGTTGATATAACCATAATTATTTGTACTTAATAAAATAAATTTTTATTGCTTCAATTAAAATTGCTGAAATGAACAGTGTAAAACTAAAAGAATCTGTTAAGGCCAAAAAGATAAATAACATATATTTTTTGCTTGACGGAAACAATAAAATCAGAAAGTATAAACCATGGCTTGGTGATTTATTTTCTTTTATGTATGACCGGATTATGGAAAAATCCGTTTTTCCGAAAAAGTTTGGCGGCTCGATAAAAAAACATTTTGAAATTTTAAAAAAAGAATTTGAAAATATTGTTGATAAAGAGATTATTGATATAGCGGCAGGAAGTGGTAATGCTGTAAATTTTTTGAACAGACATAATAAATACACGGGGTCAGACATAAGTACTGGTCTCATTCGCAGGGCAGTCAGGAATTTTGAAAAATATAATTTTACGGATACCGAATTTTATGTTTCTGACGCCTGTGATATTCCCTTCCGTGACAATATTTTTGATATAGCTGTTTGCAATCTTTCTGTAAATTTTTTCACTGAAATCGAAATATTTATAAAGGAATTAAGGAGAATACTGAAACACGGTGCCATATTTTATTGCAGCGTCCCGGTTCCCGAAAAGAAAAAAACCAATGCCGCAATTCATGGCAAACTTTATTCTGAAAAAACATTGAAGGAATTATTCATCCGCCGGAATTTCATTTTCGAAACTCTGCCTTATGAAAACGGTGCATTATTGTATTTTAAAGCAAAAGTAATTAAAAAATGATTACTAATCATTTAGTTTTACAAATTTTCAAAATTCAATTAAAATGTATTTCTGATGAATAAGAAATATTTAATAATTAAAGATGAATGCAGAAAAGGACTCATAAAATATCTTTCCGATGCCCTTTCCCGTATTCCGAAAATCAACTCCCCGAAAATTCTCGATATGGGATGCGGCACGGGCGTGACAACAATATTTCTGGTAGAAAATACAGGCGGTACAGTTTATGCATTCGACATAGATTCAGTATGCATCTCATTTCTAAAAGATAAAATCAAAAATCAAAACTTGCCGGATAAAGTATCCGCCGAAGTTAATTCCGTTTCAAATCTCTATTTTGATGAAAATTCATTTGACATTATCCTCGCAGAAGGTCTGCTCAATATTATCGGTTTTGAAAAAGGACTTTCCGTTGCAAAAGAATACCTGAAAAATAACGGCTATTTTATCATCCACGATGAATTAAAAAATCACATCGAAAAAACTGAAATCATTAAAAAGTATTCATTCGAACTTATATATCACTCCGAACTCGATGAAAATATCTGGTGGAACGATTATTACAAATGCCTTGAAAATAAAATCAATTCCTGCAAAGACAAAGCCTTACTCGGACTCCTTCAAAACGATTTAAATGAAATCGAAATGTTCCGGAAAGATCCCTCTCCCTTTAAATCCATTTACTATATCCTCCAAAATTCTTAACCTCCACAACTTTATAGAAAATATTTTTGTAGATTCCGCTGTTCCGCGTATTCAGCGTTCAAATTCGTAACATTTTGCTTATTCACTTTTCCCTTGTCACTTGTCACTTTAAACTTGTCACTGTTTTCCGTCGCGTCCGTTGAGCCTTTGCTGTAAATATAATTCCACACATTTATAAATATTATTGAACATTGAACATTTAACATTGAATATTTTCCGTGAAATCAGTGTTCCGAATACGTAATGCTGGCCTTGTCACTTGTCACTTTCAACTTGTCACTTGTCTTTTTTGCGCAGAAATTAAAATCCTAATAGATTAAATTAAGATTATGAATACGTTAATAAAAATATTATTAGCTTTTCTGATAATTTCATCCGGAATCATTTCTTCCAGCAATAAAACTGAAAGCAAAATTCCAAACGACATTCCCCTTAATCAAAATATAAAAATGGATAACAATAAACTCGCAATTCAGATTCTCTACGACGATATAGGTTACGATACCACAATCACACCCGCATACGGATTTTCCTGCTTCATACATTATGACGACAAAAATATTCTCTTTGATACAGGTACCGAAGGAAAAATTCTGCTCGAAAATATGTATAAATGCGGTATCAGCCCCGACTCCGTTGAAATCGTTGTCATCTCCCATAATCACTACGACCACCTCGGCGGGTTAAAAGATTTTTTTAATGAGAATCCCGATGTCAGTATATATATGTCGAAAGAAGTATTCCCCAACGCGAGTGCGAATGCTATTAATCAGATTAAAAGCACCGTTAATCTTGTTAAGGATAAAATCGTTCCCGTCGAAGATTTAAATAACATTTATAAAATTTCGGAAAACATATACAGCACCGGCTTTTTCGGTGATAGAGTCCCGGAACAGTCTCTCATACTCGATACGGATAAAGGTATAATTATTATTACCGGATGTGCCCATCAGGGAATTGTAAACGTTATCCGCAGAGCAAAAGAAAATTTCAATAAACCGGTATTTTCCGTTTTCGGCGGTTTCCACCTTATGAACAAATCCCAAAACGAAATCGAACAAATAATCAAGGAATTTAAAGATATGGGCGTAATAAACTGCACCCCTATGCACTGCACCGGTCAAACCGCCTCCGAAATAATAAAATCCCGTTTCGGAAACACCCTCTATTAATTAAATAGAACATCAAACATCGCACATATAACATCAAACATCAAACACAAAACATTTAACCCAAAAAAGTCATTAGAAAAAAATATTCCTTTTTATTTTAAGAAAAAACATAGGGAGCCGATATAGTATTTGACTGATTCCATAAACCTATAAACCACTTTCTTCTATTTATTGCCAACGATAATTTGAGATATTTTTGGTTCCCCTTTTTTGTCTCATATCCTCCAATTCCAAAAGTCGTATATCTCATTGTGCTCAATCGAGGAAATACTTCACTCCTTATTACCGTCTGCCGGAATAAACTCATTATATTATATCCCATTATTATAAAGTTTAATGCTGCATCTGTACCGTAAAATTCACGCATGTTAAAACTGTCCACCCCAAAATCGTATTTAATCTCTTTTATTCTGTTCTCTGAATCAGAACGACCTTTATACATTCTCCATATTTCCGCTGACGGTATATCTAAATTTGTTACAAAACAACTGTATCGGTATTTACCATATACCTGTTCCTCCGGAAATAATCTTAATTCCTTTCCTGTTGCTTTTGGTCTTAATGATATTAATTGTCTGACTATTACTATTCTCCGCTTCTTATTCCAACTCGGACTTTTATAATTCACCTCCGATATATCTATGCCCTCGTCTAACAGCCACCAAACTTTTTGGGAGATGATCTCTCTTTTTATCGGTGCGTAAAATTTGCCTGCAATTATATAATTAATCCCTTTAGCCCCTGTGTTTTCTAAGTATTCCATTATTGAATTATCGAAAAAACCACTGTCTGCTCTTATCAATCCTATCGTCTTTCCTTTTAATCTTTCAAATGTGTCTTCAATAAATAAATATATATTGTTTGATGTAAAACTCTTCCCGCTCCGTAACCAAAAATTACTGATCATTCTACATTCTGATAGAAATGCTATTAACGGATGGTGTGACTTCCTTCCCGGTTTCTCAGGATTATATCCTTTCTCTGCTCCCTCCTGTTCTCCGTATCTGGTGAATACTGAAGAATCTAAATCAAGTGTGTAATTGTCAAATCTTATGTTGCTAAAAAACCACTGAAATAATTTTGTAAATATTGTCCTGTTTATCGAATATCTGAATTTCTTAAAATATCTTAAAAATGCTTTATTTCCTGCCATTGTTTTCCAATGAAATATATTTTGTATAATCTTATCATGTCTTGTAATTTCCAAATGTTCAAACTTAGATGCTCCACACCAAATACTTACCCAGAAATTTAAGATAAGCTGAATTGGATTATAACCCCTGTTTGAATTTTGTTTTGGTAGTCCTATCATCTTGAGTTGATCTACAATTTTCATCTTTTTAAGAAATCTTTTCATCAAAATTATGCCACCCCAAGGTGTAATTGCTTTATCTGTAAAATCAATTTTGTATTCCATTTTTAATATAAGATTTTGTTACAGATTTATTTTATAAATACAAATATTTGCAAAAATAATAATATTATATTTTAACAGCAAGTTATCTACAGTTTTTTCTAATGCCGTTCATTAGAAAGTTATTTTAAATGACTTTTTTGGGTTTAAAAAAAATTACTTGTGTTCCGGTTTTCCGATGGGAGTGTATTACCGAAGATTATCAAGATGTACTTTTGTCTTTACTAATAACCTTAATAACTCTTTGAAATCTTTGTTCAGGACCATATTTCCATAAATTATATTCTTTTCTGATTTCCTCTATTGCTTTTAATCTTTCAACATAGGGACGACTTTTCCAAAATGCAAAATCATTTTTTAAATCTTTAATATTTCCTTTTTTTACAACTTTATCCATAATTAAAATTAATGTGAGATTGATTAAATTTCAGTTGAAATTTAAAATAGAGGCTCCTAAATTTGAG
>CAYWMV010000160.1:0-5763 GCA_964459055.1 uncultured Ignavibacteriaceae bacterium
GAATGTTACCTGTGCAAATCAGAAGGTTGCAGAATATGCAAATATACCGGATGGCTTGAAATACTCGGATGCGGGATGGTTGACCCCAATGTATTCAGTTTTGTAGGTTACGATCCGGAAATATATTCTGGTTATGCATTCGGTATGGGAATCGAGAGGACTCTGATGATAAGACACGGAGTTCCCGATATAAGAATGTTCTATGAAAATGACATCAGATTTCTAAAACAATTTTAAAAAAAATAATAGGAGAAAATAAATGAAAAAACTACTAACAATGCTTGTTTTTGTTTTATTCACGGTTTTATTGCTCTCCTGCGATAAAGAAGAACCTAAAAAAGAACAATTACAGGACACAACAAAAAAAATTGAACAAAAAATGGAAGAGAAAAAAGATACAGCAACGAAACAAGATACCGTAACCAGGAAAGAAGACGAAGCGGTAAAAGAAGAATCAAAAGGCGGCAATGTAATGAAACTGGAGACATCAATGGGTGTAATAAAGGTAAAAATGTTTACTGACAAAGCCCCGATGACAACGAAGCACATATCAGGTCTCGTAGATAAAGGTTTTTACAACGGAATCATATTTCACAGAGTCATAGACGGATTTATGATACAGACCGGAGACCCGACAGGTACCGGCAGAGGCGGTTCCGGAACGAAAATTAAAGATGAATTCGGTCCCGGATTAAAACATAACAAAGCCGGAATTGTGTCTATGGCAAATGCAGGACCGAATTCCGGCGATTCACAATTTTTCATCTGTCTCGACCCGCAGCCTCATCTTGACGGCAAGCACGCTATATTCGGTGAAGTTATTAACGGAATTGACGTGGTTAAAAAGATAGGAAAAACAAAAACCGGTCCCGGCGACAGACCTATCGATGAAGTAAAAATCATTAAAGCCACTATGGTGGAAAATTAATTTTTGTACCAAATTTCAGGAACAATTCACAACTAAGATTTTCCGTGATGCACCTTCCAAAGTTCAGGCTCTGGAAGGTTTTTTATTTATAGTTCGTTCGAAGCCTGTAAAAGTTGTATTACAATATAATACTTGATATATATAAAAAAATTATTTACTTTGTTAAAGATAAAAAATATTTTTAACTAATAATTTTTCGCAAACTAAATCAAAGGAGGATTTATGCGAAAATTAAGTACTCTTTTCTGCTGTGCAATATTATTAGTTATATTACTATATGCTGATATAAATGCACAAAATCCCCAGTATTATAATTATAATAATGTCGGATCATCGAGCAATACATTTCCTTTCGGGCAAGCAGCTGGTAAAGCAGTAAACTGGTTATTTCTGGCAGGAGATTTTAATCAGCCTGCTCCTTTACCTCCCGGTAACCAAATTACAAAAGTATATTTTTTCATAACTACCGGGGGTACAAGGACTTTTACAAACCTTCATATCTTATTGGCTCAAAGCACAATAACGACTTTAACTTCCGGTTCTTTTTATCCGGGACCGTATGATACTGTTTATAGAAGACCATCTGTAACACTTACGGGACCCGCAAACGGATGGATGAGTGTCACGCTTGACCATCCTTATTTGTATGACCCGACAAAGAGTTTAATATTATTTGTCGGACAATGTGCTGCCTCAGGGTCGGGAATGTACTTACGGCAAAATACTCTGTCTCCATTTAGAAGAGTATGGTCGGTTGGCGGTTGTCCTTTTGTTCCTTATGCCGGAGGAGATGGTGCAATCGTTAACTTCGGTATGGATATTATACCTGCAATTCCGCCAACTCCGGATTTAATTTATTATAAATTCGAGAATAAACCTATGTACTCGGCAGTTCCAAACTGTGCAAATCCGGGTGTAGGTTTCAATCCGGCAGGATATAATGACCAGACAATCACATCCGGAGGGCAATTCGATTCCTGTCTGGCAAGTACGGGAGCATCTGATGCAGGAGTAACCACCGGCTGGAATCTCAATCTCGGTCAATCAAGCTGGACTATCAATATGTGGTTATCAATACCAACTTCAACTAGTTCATCGGCATATTATTTATTCGGAGACCCCGGCGGAAGTGCTTTCAGATGCTTTCATAACGGTGCCGCAGGACGTGATAGTTTAATTTTGAGAGCTACAGGAATGACCGACGTGAGAGTACCCGGAATAGGTCCAGCTCCGACAGTTGTTACATTTGTTTACGACTCTGCTTCACCAAAAATAAAAGCGTACAAGAATGGAGTTCTAGTCAGAACCGTAACACAGTCACAACTGAATATAACCGGAGGTTCAGGATTTAAAGTGGGAGGTTATTCAACATCCGCCACATATATAGGCAAAATGGATGAATTCAGATTGTATAAGAGAGCATTATCAGACGCTGAAGTGGCTTATCTGTGGAATAAGGATATTCCATGCGGGACAGTAACAGGGATTGTAAAAAATACCGAGTTACCAAAAGTATATTCCTTGTATCAGAACTATCCGAATCCTTTCAATCCATCAACAAAAATTTCATTTGATATTTCAAAATCAGGATTTGTCAGTTTAAAAGTTTTTGATATATTAGGAAAAGAAGTTACCACTCTTATACATGAGAATAAACAAGCCGGTTCTTACATTATTGAATATAATGCATCGGATCTGCCGACCGGTGTTTATTTTTACAGAATAAATGTAAATGATTTTACTGACATAAGGAAAATGATAATCGTAAAATAAATTTCTCCGTTTTACATAAATGAAAAATACCTCATCCGTTATATTTCCGGATGAGGTATTTTTATTTTTAGCGTTATTTCTTATTACATAAAATAAGCAAATAAAATATATCAGTCTTTGACGCATCTTACTGATAAACCGTTCACAAAAAAGTAGTTGGGCCGGTAAACATCAGATATACTTCCGATAAGATTTCTGAACCACGCACTTTTCTCATTAAAAGCCGTAGTTGACCAAAATATTCCGTTTTTCCCGATATTACTGAAATAGCCGTTTTGATTTCTGTAGCCACCGGGCAGACCTGTGAAACCGCTGCTATTTGTTCCGTTTCCGCCTTCCGACCAGCCGCTGCTGTTTTTCATTTCTTTTCCGGCAGTTTCCGCTCCGCCAAGAAAATTAATTATGACATTCCATTCTTCATCATCCGGAATATGCCATCCTTCAGGAGCAAGACCACGGGGGTCCATAACTGCATACCAGTTATACAACTTTCCATAAGTAATCCCGTTATCAGAGTTGTTTTCATAATAACACCAGGCGCCGGTTATAAGATTTGCCCATTCATCTTTATCCTGAATTTGGGGAATCGGGTCGCCGTTTCGATAGTGTTCTACATTAAGATTTTCCGCCATCCATTCCTGTTTCCCGATAATAATGGTTTTGTAAGTATTCCCATCGATATCGGTAATCTGTGTAAAGGAAATCTGTGTAAACAGTACGAACAGAATTAAGACTGTTAAAAAAACGATTTTTTTCATTTTGATTCTGTTTCAGTTAGTTTGTAAAAATTTTTGAATTTTTATAAAAATAAATCATTTTTTTTGCAGGTTCAACCACCAAATAAATTGAAATCAAAAGAATGCATCACCAAAAAATATAAATAATAATGATAATTAAGATTCCAAACAATGACTGTAAAATAAGCGGAAATGGTTTTATAATTCTGTATATTCTTACCGGTTTACCTTCCTGCGCAGAAATTTTCTCTTTTCCTTTAGAAATTAACTGCATCAGACCGACCGGTGTCCAGAATGCCCATCGAACGTGACCGCGAAAAGGCTGAAGCCAGTCTTTTCTGTTTCCTCTGAAATTAAATATGAAACAGTAAAGATAAAAAATCCAGTCGGCTGACCACGTCCACCACAAAATATTAAATATAACAACCGATTTAATTCCCTCCAGATAAAAACAAAACACCGATAATAGAACCTGAAATATTCCCTGCAATAATCTGTATATTCTGACTTTGCTCAAGAAATAAAAATAAGTATATCCGAAATAATCGAATAAAGCAAAAACAAATAATGCCGTAACACCTACAACAATACTCATACTGCAATTTCGTATATTTTAATGTTAATTGAAATTCAAAATATATTTACATCCCGTATTAACATCACAACTCACTATGAATAAAAGATTCCGTTAAGATGTATATTATTATTATACCAGTAGAAATAAAAAATCCCGAAAGTTTTGATACTTACCGGGATTTTTCCACACAGCTGCAAACTTTAAGCAATGATAATTTAAATCATCATTTCAGAATTATCATTTTCTTTACTTCCTTGTAACTTCCGGCACTCATCGAATAGAAATAAGTTCCACTCGCTAGGTAAGAAGCATTGAATTCAATTAAATACGAACCGGGATTAAACTGACCGTTTACGAAATTAACTATTTCTTTTCCCGTCATATCATATAATTTAATTTCGACATAGGAAACTTTAGGTATGTCAAACTCAATTTTAGTGACAGGATTGAAAGGATTCGGATAATTCTGATTCAAACTGAACACCTTCGGAATTTCAGATGTAATATTTTTTACATCAATTGCTACTAAACTTACAACACTACTGAAAGCACTGATTTTCGGGTCGCAATAACCGTCAACTGCTTTTACCCAGAAATAATATGTTGTCCCGTTAATAAGACCGGGAGCGGTAAAAATTGTATCCGGATGCATGACGTTACCGATTTCTGCTGCAGTACCCGGATTATTAGTGTTATTCTGATATACTTTGTAAGAATGTATATCAAATGCGGGACTTTTATTCCATTTAAGCAATGCATTACCGTTTCCTGCTGTTGCAGTCAGATTTGTTGGTGCCGGCGGGGTTACTGTATCCGCAGGGGACAGAATCCGGTACGTCGGTGGTGGGGTTACATTTTGTTTCGTATAATACAGAAAATCAGGTATCCCGTAATGCATATTACTAATAACCGATGTCGGAAAAGTGTTTTGTGTACAACTGTTTGCATATCTCATATCGCCATATGTCAGATGCTGTCCGATTTGCGAACTTGTGCCATAATAATACATATCACTTGCACCATTGAATAATGCAAGAATACATTGCTGACCACTTTGAATAAGAACAGGAGTGTCAAGCATATTATAATTATATGTAGCCGCAGTTCCTGCATCCACCTGAAACTGTTTGATTATTGCAGTTGTATTGAAATCGAAAAGTGTGACGTACCTCTGTGTTGCATTCGGAATCCTTTTACCGAAATATGCTATTAGGATATCCTCATTTGCAGTAAATCTGAATCCTCTCTGACAGTTGCTGACAGTATTCTGGGATGTAACAACGACACTATCAGTAGAAGAATGCGGACCGTCGAATACATCAAGGGTGCTCGCCTGAGTTGCTGCTGAATTACCGTAATAAAGAAAAACAAGAGTTGAATCATTGGCTCCAACAGAAGGAACCTTAACCCAGATTTTTGTACTGTCAGTATTCAGATATCCCTGAATATAATGCGGAATAAAACTTGTGCTTCCGCAGGTTGTTGTAAATCTGATATCTCTCCCATCGCTTTGCATCCTTCCGAGAGATATCGGAACCGCTGTGTTGAATTTTATCATCACCTGAATATTAGTCAGCGCAGTTCCCGTATTATTTTTAATCCATAAGTGGTTTTCGTAAGCGAACTGCCCGTAAATGTTTGGTGAAACTAAAATAAGAAGGAAAATAAATACAAAGATTTTCCTCATTGTTACCTCCAAGTTTAATTTTTATGCTGAAAAAATTTTCAGTTCAAACATCGGGTACAAA
>CAYWMV010000161.1:0-5744 GCA_964459055.1 uncultured Ignavibacteriaceae bacterium
ACCACTAATCACTAACCACTAACCACTAATCACTAACCACTAATCACTAATCACTTTCTGTCAAAGAACGGATTCTTGGAACTCACACTCAAAGGAATTCCGTAAGCAATCTTCACGTCATCTCCGAGCAATTTTAAATCAATTACTGTTTGTCCGACCGTGTACATTATTCTGTTATCAATATGTAACTGAGAAGCAACTGATACAGCCGAACCGATCGCAATTCCGAGGTCAGTTACATTTAATACGCAGGGATGTCCGGGATTTTGCTCATTCTCCGCACAGTCTTTAAAACCGGACATACCGCACGGAGCCACATTAGCGGGTTTGTATTTTGTACCGATTAAAAATAAGATTTCAGCCGATAAAATATTATCTGCGTCACGGTAAAAAAACTGTGCAGCCTTATTTCTCTTTGCAAAGATTTTCTGTTGTTCCGATATTTTCTTTATTGTTTCTTTACCGGTAATTGCGATTACAAGATTATCAGCCCCTCTTCCTTTTGGAGCAGTTCTCGCTGACGCCATCATCTGTTCCGCCCCTCGTCTTACAAATTCCTCCCGAATGCTTTCCTCAAATATTAATTCCATATTCCTGAAAATTTTCTTAAAGTAATAAGCAAATATCATTCATTCAATTCATTAAAAAAAAAGAAGAAATTCTTGGAATACAATTATTACGCATCAGATTCACGGATTGACACAGATTAACACTGAAGAACACTATTCAATTAATCAGTTAGTTTTTAAATCCTGTTCAAAATGGCAAGAAAATTAAGCTATGAAATAATTCTGTATTACTTATTATTAACACTAAGGTCACTAAAATTCACACTAAATTCACTAAAAATTTTAAAGATATTTTTCTTTGCGTCTCTGCGTCTTTGCGTGAAATACGTTATGTTTGGTTCCGGTTTGTCCGGGTTATGAATTAACTCATTAACTCTTAAATTCTTTACTCATTTTTCCCTGTCCATCTCTTCCAGCCCTTTTGAGTCTGTCGGGTGTCCGTATGAATCCAGCAGTTTCTGGTGATGGAGATATTCCTCTTTTGTTATATTGTTCTGCCAGTTACCGGTCAGCATTCCGATTCCCGTAATGATGATGAATATAACTGCAATTGCAATTGCAAGATACTTTTTGTTGAATTTTTTCTTTACTATGACTGTCTGAAGGTGCAGAGTATCTTTTACGGGGCAGACATCAACACAGTTCATACAGGTTGTACATTCGTCGGATATTACGGTCTTTTTTTTCTGAACATTTATGAAAGAAGGGCATACTTTCGTGCAGAGTCCGCAGTCCGTGCAGGAATTCACATTTCTTGTGATTTTGTTCGGACTGAATAATGATGTAATTCCGAGCAGAGCACCGTATGGACAGAGGTATCTGCACCAGAATCCCCTGAATATTATCGAAAGGAAGAACAAAACAGCAATAACTATAAATGAAAATTTTGAAATTTCCGCGAAAAAATAATACATTTTAACATCGGCAACCCTGTTGTAATCACTGTCCAGAAAAACCTTAATTGCCGCAACGCTCATTGCAATAAAAATCGAATGCAGGAAAAAAGCCAGCAAAAGATATTTTAAACTCCTTAGCGGATAATCAAGAAATTTCGGTATTTTAATTTTTCTTCTGAATATTTTTTCACCCAGATCAGCAAGCATTTCGGAAAGGAATCCTACCGGACAAAGCCAGCTGCAGAAAGATTTTCCGAAAACAATTGAGACAAGAATTATTCCGAGAAAAATAAACACACCGGCAGGATGAGCGTTATGTACAACTCCCGTTTTAATAAATAATACAAGACTCATTAATGAACTAATCGGAAGAAATCCGTCAACTCCGGGTGGTCTTGGAACGAAAATACCGCTCCCCTCCGATTCAAGGAAATTAACAAACAAAAGCATTTCTACACCAATCCATAAACACAGAATAACAAAACCTGTCTGAACATAGAATCTGTATTTCTGAATAGAGTCTTTTCTGTATTTAATCCTGCTTATTTTCATTATACAAAATTAAATAAGACCTGAGAAGTCTTCAATTCGTAAAATCCAGAAGTTTGACAAAAAGCAAAATTCCGGAATTGAAAAATTACTGACTAAAAATACTGTTAAATCATTGTCTTAATTGTTACGAGGGTTATATCGTCGTGCTGTTTGGCTTTTTCGGAGAATTGTTTCGAAAATACTCCTTCCCAAGCTCCGGCTTGGGAAGGTTTTTTCGGATTTTTACTGCTCGACAATCTATTTTCACACAACCTTTTTAGTCGTGGGAATATGTTTTATTTCGTAACGGTCAACTTGGGTAATTAATTTAAGACATGGTTAAATCATTGTCTTAATCGTAACGAGGGTTATATCGTCGTGCTGTTTGGCTTTTTCGGAGAATTGTTTGACGGATTTTATGATTTCGGCGCAGATTATTTCCGCAGGTGCTTCGTTGAATTCTTTTAGAATTTCCATTAACCTGTCATCACCGTATTGTTCTAAAATCGTATTTAGCGATTCGGTTATGCCGTCTGTTACAAATAAAAATATATCGCCCTTGCGGTATTCAATCTGAATTTCTTCAATTGAGAAATCAAATACTTTCTCATCCCTTATACCAAGTCCGATTCCCGCAGGCTGGACTTTCCTGATTTCATTTACGGATTTGCTGTAATAGAACAGTGGCAGATGTCCCGCTCTTGCAATCCGCATAATATTATTTTTTGTATCGAAGTTTGCTCCGATTGCAGTAATATATGATTTTGAATCTATATGTTTGAACAGGATATGATTTGCTTTTGTTAACAGTTTTTTCGGTGAATCATAAAACTCGTTAAGTGTCTGAAATATTCCCTGAACTTTGGACATATACAGTGCAGCGGATGTCCCTTTACCGCTGACGTCTCCGACAACTACGGTAAATTTCCCCGGTGTACCGTTTAGGAAATCATAAAAATCACCTCCTACTTCAAGAGCAGGGATGGAATATCCGGCAATATCGAGTCCCTTTATTTCAGGCACTGACTGCGGCAATGATGCAACCTGAATTTTATGTGCAATTTCAAGTTCCTGACGGATTCTTTCCTGAACCGCAAGTTTTTCATACATTATAGTATTATCAATTGAAACGGCTGCATTTGATGAAAGTGAATTGATAAATTCAAGGTCTTCGTTTCGAAGGGCTGATTCCGATAATTTTTCACCTATGAAAAGCAATCCGAGATATTTATCCTTAATTTTTAACGGAACAATATATTTTATATTTAAATCGGAAATCGCTTTTCGCGTTGATTCCGATACATAGTCCAGAGTAACGGGTCCGCGGAATCGTTTTTCGGAGTCAAATACTTCGTTTTCAACCGTCTTTACCGAATGAATCCTGTTCACATTATCATAAATAAAAAGTCTTGTTGACCAGTTCATTTCATCATTGCAGAATATATACACGGCGGATGTTTTCAGTCTTGCCAGAGTGCAAATATTCTTAACAAGTTTTTCCGATAAATCTTCAATTGAAAAATTCTTCTCGAGCATATCCGATAATTTGCTCTGTGCAAATGCATAATCATATTTCCCGCGGTAGAAATTTTTATCGAAGAAGTTCTGAACGAATTTGTTGAATTTAATGAAAATGAATACAAGGATTAAACCGCTAAGCATAAAGAAAATTTTGTTCAGTTCCTGATTTGTTGATTCTTCGAGCGGAATATTGAAATACTGAACGTTTGTTCCTGCAATTTTTATGTTCGGAAACCGTATATTTGTTTCCGCAAGATATAGCATTATACCGATAAAGAGCACGAGCAATACTGTTTTTAAAAGAGCGGAAAGAACCGTGTATTGTATGTTTCGTTTGATTCTGAAATTTATATCAAGAAGTTTATACCGCCACGTTACATATAAATAAAATGCAGGAAACAGAATATTTATTACATAAAAATACGGTATTTCTATTTTTATATTCAGAAAAGATGATATGCTTAATAAAAGTGAGACAGAATAAACAAATATCCATACGCCTGAAATAAGAACCGACGCACTGTGTAAATCTGCGGATTCATACTTGCCGTATTTTATGCGGATTGTGATATAATAAATTATCGGTACCATAAATACAAAAACAAAGGGGATTTTGCTCAGTGAACTTGTATCAATCAGATACCACACGATTATTAAGATCGCAAAGAATATGTTGTATGAATACAGAAGTATGAAGTGAATTTTCTTTTTGTTCAGTACTTTCAGTTCCTTCGGAAAGTAATTGAGACTGTGAAGTATTACGGGTATTGAGATAACCGATACAATATTAACAATAATAATTTTTAAATCTGTAAAAAAATCATAATAAGCGGGAAAAAGATTATAACTTGCGCAAATTTCAAATCCCATTAATAAAAATGCCATTCCTGTCAGTCTTGCCGCTATGAGTTCAGGACGCTTTAAAGCATAAAATGTTCCGAGTATGAACAAAGTCATTCCTAGGATTAAAAGTATAATAAGTTCGAGTTCAAAACCGTATTTGGCGAGTCTTACATCAAGTGTCTGAATATTATTATCACGCAGTATTTTATATGAAACGGGTACCCCCGGTACCTGACTCCGCAAATGCCGTAAAGACTCTATGGAAAGTGCTTCTTTATCACCATCCCGCATCATCGTAAGAGCAGTGTCGTTAATGGATAGAAGAACATCCCCTGCCCGTAGCCCTGCAATTTTTGTTGCCCCGTCTTCCAGAACGTAACCGATATAAACGCCTTCATTTAATACTCTGAAAAAATCCGGAGGCAAATCGGATTTTTTTACATAGTAATCCTTTGATAACGCATATATGGTTTTTAATGATGTATTGTCCTTAACTTTTTCGGCATCTTTTATGCTGAAAATAAATAATTTGAGAACGGAATCGCTGCTTATTAATCTGTACTGGTTTTCGAAAGTTTTAATTGAATCAACGTTGACATCATTAATCATCAAAAGGAAACTCCCTGTCGGAATTGTATCCGCTGTATTTTTAAGATTGTCTTTAATTTGAAGAGGTTTCTGAATGTAAAAAGACGAGGGAAGCATCATATAGTGCGTACCGCTGAAAACTGTGGTTGCATTGCGGATGAAATTTGTTGCAATGATTATAAGTAATATCAGCGCTATTACTGAAAATAAGACTCTGAATTTCCCGGGATTTTTGTCCCAGTATGCGGCAAGTTTGCTTCTTCCGGTGGTATATTCTTCCGCTTCCATTTTTTACATAAAGTTAATGTTTTCACAGGAAATATTCCTGCTAATTTAAAATACGGATAGGACAGGTATTTGTTCCGTTTCCTCATCCGATGAACAAGTTCATCTGATGAGGTTTATGATTCAAAAAATCCTGTTCCTATTGAAAAGGACACAATACCTCCTCAAAAGGAATCCCGTAGGGATGGCATATTTATAGAAAAGGATACGCCCCCCATTTCCCTCATCCGATGAGCGAAACTCCCCGGATGAGGATTATGATTTAAAGAAATCCCGTAGGGATGGCATATTTATAGTTGAAAATCAATAAAAATAATAACCCCTTTAGGGGTGACACATTTCGAAATGTCACTCCTGCGGGTTTATGTAAAATAACTCGGTAATGCTGTAAATATGTCACCGCTTTGCGGCTCTAAAAAATCCTGCTCCTATAGAAAAGGAAACAATACCTTCTCAAAAGGAATCCCGTAGGGATGGCATATTTGTAGTTGAAAATCAATAAAAATAATAA
>CAYWMV010000162.1:0-5735 GCA_964459055.1 uncultured Ignavibacteriaceae bacterium
GTAAGACGTTCAGATTCCGCATTAATCCCGATGCAAGATTTGCTGACGGAAAACCCGTTACTTCGGAAGACGTTATCGCTACCTGGAAACTGATTACAAATCCGGATATCCTTTCCCCTTATGACAATATACTGTACGGAAATTACGATGTACCCGTCGCCGAAAGCAGGTACATTCTGAAAGTCAGAGCAAAAAATTTAGACTGGCGGAATTTCCTTTATTTCGCCTGCGCCCTCAGAATTCTCCCCGCTCACTATATCGGAAATATTTCCGGCGGCGAATATCTCGAAAAATATAAATTTGACTTTATTCCGGGAAGCGGTCCGTATGTTATTCTTAAAGATGATATCGGCAAAGAAAATTTTATCATCTTGAGAAGAAGAAGCGACTACTGGGCGGAAAATCTTAGATTCAGCAAAGGACTTAATAATTTCGATTTAATTAAATTTGAGGTTATCAGGGATGAAAATCTCGAAATCGAAAAACTGAAAAAAGGTGAAATTGATATTCTTCCTGTGTTCCGCTCTTCTGTCTGGCAGGATAAACTTAATGTCGAACAGGTGGATAAAGGTTATCTCGTTAAAAAAAGAATTTTTAACCAGTATCCCGGCGGTGTGTCAGGTCTTGTGATGAATATGAGAGTTCCGCCGTTTAATGATATCAATATCAGAAAGGCATTTTTCTTCTGTTATAACAGGGAACAGTTTAATGAAAGACTTTTTTCTGGAGCGTATAAATTACTGCATTCGTTTTTTCCTGCTTCGGAATACGAAAATCAGAATAATCCGAATATAGGTTTCAGTCTCGATTCCGCAAGGAAATATCTGTCAGATGCTGGATGGACTCAAAAAAATCAGGATGGACTTCTGGAAAAAAACGGAAAGATTTTTGAGGTGGATTTGCCTTTCACCAGAGGTATGGACAGATACCTCACTATTTATAAGGAGGATTTGAGAAAACTCGGAGTTAATCTCAATCTGAAGGAAATTGACGCAGGTATGCTTGAGCAGATTCTGAATGAAAGAAATTTTACTATCGCCCCGTTGTCTCTGTCCGGAACGCAGGTGCCGAATCCCGATGCTTTCTTTCTCTCAACTCTCGCCGATGAAAAAAATAATCTGAACTATTCCGGTATTAAAAATGCTGAACTCGATGAACTCTGCAAGAAATTCGGATTCACGTTTGACGGCGAAGAGAGAATTAAAATTCTTAAACAGATTGACTCGATTGCCTGCTCTTATTATCCCGTCGTCTTCGGCTGGTATGCATCTTATCAGAGAATGTGCTTCAGAAATAAATTCGGTTATCCCGAATGCGGATTCCCGAGATTCGGAAGTTATCTAAGTTTTTTGCAATACTGGTATTATGACCCGCTAAAAAATAACGAACTCATTAAGGCGGTTGCCGCAAATGATTATTTGCAAGCCGATAATTCGGATTTGAAATACTGGGGGGATAGGTAGTTTTTATGTGGGGATATATTTTAAAGAGAATTCTGCTGATGATTCCCGCATTTATCGGTATTACTCTTATTGCATTTGTAATTATTAATCTTGTTCCCGGCGGACCGCTCGAACGGGAACTGATGAAACAAAAATACGGCTCGGGACAATCCTCCGAATCTTCACACGGCTCCCCTTCAGGAAGTTCTTTTAATATTCCCGAATCCGCTTTGAAGGAACTTAGGGAATATTATGAATTCGATAAACCGCTCCATTTAAGATATATTAACTGGCTGAAAAATACTTTGACACTGAATCTCGGTAATTCGTATGTTTATTCCGAACCTGTCTGGAATGTTATTTCCGGAAGATTTCCCGTCTCTCTGTATTTTGGTCTGCTGGGCTTTGTCCTGACT
Organism: uncultured Ignavibacteriaceae bacterium; assembly: GCA_964459055.1. Lineage (GTDB taxonomy): Bacteria > Bacteroidota > Ignavibacteria > Tepidaquicellales > Tepidaquicellaceae > Tepidaquicella. Next base: position 1,859 of record CAYWMV010000162.1, read on the forward strand.
TATATCGTATGCGTGCCGCTCGGCGTTTTTAAAGCATTGAAAAACGGAAGCAGTTTTGATTTTGTTTCTTCCGTGATTATTCTGGTCGGCTATGCAGTTCCGGGATGGACTTTCGGTGTGCTTATGCTGATTTTTTTCGGCGGGGGGTCGTTTCTCGATTTATTCCCGCTCGGCGGGTTCCATTCCCCGGAGTTTGATAACCTTTCGGTTTCAGGGAAAATTTTTGACGTTTTGCATCATACGTTCCTGCCCGTATTCGCTTATGTTGCGGGAAATTTTGCTTCGCTTACGATTTTAACTAAAAATTCCGTTCTCGATACGCTCGGTAAAGATTATATCCGTACCGCTTATGCAAAAGGTCTTTCGGACAGAAAAGTGTTCTTTTCTCACGCATTGAGAAATTCACTTATACCCGTTTTTACCGGTATTGGGGGTTTTTTGAATGTACTGATTGCCGGTAGTTTTATTATTGAAAAAGTTTTTAATATTGACGGTATCGGTATGCTCGGTTATAATTCCTTGATTAACAGGGATTATCCGACTTCTATGGGCTTGCTTGTTATTACCGGCGTTCTCCTGATGCTCGGGAATATTATTTCCGATATTATTTATGCCTATGCCGACCCGAGAGTGAGGTTTAAATGATGAAACTCAAGTCCAAAAAATACGGCAGAATCTGGAAAAATTTTAAATCGAAAAAATCGGCTTATTTTTCTTTCATCCTCCTTTCTTCGGTTTATGTTCTTTCTTTCGTTTTGCCGCTCTTTGTCGGTAGAAATGCTCTCTTAGTCAGGTATGAAAATAATTACTATTTTCCCGTTGTAAAATATTATGAGGCTTCTGTCTTCGGTCAGAATTATGAAGGCGAAACTAATTACAGAATGCTTAAAAATCTCTTCGGAAATGTTGATTCGGATAATTTTGTGCTGATGCCGCTTTATCCCTATGGTCCGGAGGAAAATCTGCTTGATGAAATTCCCGGTAATCCGCCGCACCCGCCTTCTGCTCGGAATGTTCTCGGCACGGATGAAAGCGGCAGAGATGTCTTTGCGAAAATTCTGTACGGATTCAGATTGTCTTTTACTTTCTCCCTGCTCGTTACTTTCTTAAGTTTCTTTATCGGTATTGTTTTCGGCAGTCTTTCTGGATTTTTCAAAGGATGGCTCGATTTGACCGGACAGAGAATTGTGGAAGTATGGTCAACCATTCCTTTTCTCTATCTTATGATGCTGCTCGCTTCTCTGCTGAAACCGGGCTTCTTTATTCTTGTGGTTATGCTTACTCTGTTCGGCTGGATGGGAATTTCCCTATATGTGAGAGGAGAATTTCTTAGGGAAATTTCTAAAGATTATGTGCTGTCTGCGTTGGCGTCGGGTACTTCAAATTTTAAAATTATTGTTAAACATATTTTACCGAATGCCCTTACTCCTGTTCTGACTTTTCTTCCGTTCGTTATTGTTGCGAATATAAGTGCTCTCGTGTCTCTCGACTTTCTGGGATTCGGTATCCCTCCGCCTGCTCCAAGTTGGGGTAATATGATTTCTCAGGGTCTCAATAATCTTAATTACTGGTGGCTCTCGCTTTTCCCGCTGTGTGCACTCATCGTTACTCTGCTCCTCATTGTTTTTATCGGAGAGGGATTCAGATTTGCCGTTAGTCCCGAAGGAAAAATTCTTAATACGGAGTCCCGGAAATGAAAGATAAAATTCTGGAAATACGGAATTTGACAACTTGCTTCTTCGTTGACAGTGATGTGAATGAAGATTATTCTGGTGCCTCTCTTAATGATGAATCACTGAATTCCTTTTTCAGGAAAAATAAAAAGATGCTTAAAAACAAAATTCCCGTTAAAGCGGTTGATGATGTCTCTTTTGATGTTTATGACGGTGAAATTACTGCTCTCGTCGGTGAGTCGGGCTCGGGTAAATCCGTAACCGCTTATTCGGTTCTCGATCTGATTCAGGAACCTGAAGGAAAAATCCTCAACGGTAATGTCTTCTTTAAAGGAGTTGATTTGACTAAACTCCGTGAGGAACAAATCAGGAAATTCAGGGGTAAGGAAATTTCAATGATTTTTCAGGAACCGCAGGCGGCGCTTAATCCCGTTTTGAATGTCGAATATCAGATTTCGGAAGCATTGCTCGTTCACGAAAATTTATCTGATAAGGAAGTACGCAGTAGAATTCTTGATGTGCTTAATGTTACCGGTATTCCTGAACCCAAACGCAGATTGAAAGAGTATCCTCACGAACTTAGCGGAGGTATGTGCCAGAGAGTGCTTATTGCTATGGCTTTAATTTGTAATCCTTCGCTCATTATTGCCGATGAACCTACTACGTCGCTCGATGTTACGGTTCAGGCTCAGATTCTTAATCTTTTTAAAAAAATTATAAAGGAGGGTAAGGTCAGGTCAATGCTCCTTATTACTCATAATTTCGGTATTGTCTCTGATTTGTGCAGAAGAGTTGTCGTTATGTACGGCGGGTCGGTGCAGGAAATTGCTGGGGTACCGGATATTTTTAACTCTCCGAAACATCCCTATACTGCCGCTCTGCTCGAATCTGTGCTGAACCCTTCTGAAAAAATTTCAGGGAAACTTAAAACTATTCCCGGTGTAGTGCCGAATTTACTCGATATGCCCGCCGGATGTAAGTTCTGTACACGGTGCGGAAAGGTAATGGACGTTTGCAGGGAATCTGTTCCGGAGTTGAAACAGGTGTCCGAAAATCATTTCGTTAGATGTCATTTGTATCAGTGATGGATGTTATTAAAAAAAATATTATTGATGTTAAAAATCTGACTGTGGAGTATCCTTCGGGCAGTGTCTTTTTTAAAAAAGTATTTTTTAAAGCACTCGATAATGTTAATCTCGCCGTTCCGGAAGGAATTTCACTCGGTATTGTGGGAGAGTCGGGCTCGGGTAAATCTACTCTCGCTAAAGCAATTGTAAGACTGCTCGATGTTTTTCATTCGAATGTCAGAATTTCCGGGGATGTACTTTTTTATCCGGGTGAAAATGTTTTTAATGTTAGCAGACTGAAACAAAGGGAAATTAAAAAAATCAGAAATGAAATTCAGATTGTTTTCCAGAATCCGGGCTCTTCTCTGAATCCGAAAATGACCGTGAGAGAATTAATTACCGAACCGTTTATAAATTTCCGGAATCCGGATAAGAAACAAATTTCGGACAGACTGGATGAATTAATTTCTCTAACCGGACTTAATAATATTGACGTTGATTCTTATCCCGGACGGTTGTCAGGCGGTCAGAAGCAAAGAGTCGCAATCGCAAGAAGCCTGTCGGTTAAACCTAAAGTGCTTATTGCGGATGAAATTGCATCCGCACTCGATGTCTCGGTGCAGGGACAAATACTCAACCTGATCCTCGATTTGAAAAATAAACTTAATCTTACTCTGATTTTTATTTCTCACGACCTCGCCGTTATTCGCAATATCTCCGATTATACAGTCGTTATGAATCTCGGAAAAATCGTCGAGGTAGATACCACCGAAAATATCTTCACCCGCCCCCAAACCGATTATACAAAAAATCTCCTCTCCTCCATTCCCGTAATCCCCCGGTCTTCTCTGTAGGACAATCATCTATACTGTCGAAAGCCCGAAGAACTTGCACCAAAAGTATCCCAACCTCATCCGATGAACTCGTTCATCGGATGAGTCCATCTCTTATCTGAAATTCGCAAATACTCCTTCCCAAGCTCCGGCTTGGGAAGGTTTCTCTCTGCTTCCCTGCAAGAAATACTTCCTTGCGAACCTATACATAAAAACCTCTTTCCCAACCTCATCTGATGAACTCGTTCGTCGGATGAGTCCATCTCTTATCTGAAATTCGCAAATACTCCTTCCCAAGCTCCGG
>CAYWMV010000163.1:0-5581 GCA_964459055.1 uncultured Ignavibacteriaceae bacterium
CTCAAAAAGATTTGAAATTTTAATTCTGCCTTCCCTGTCATTTTTTGTAATTTCCTCCAACATTGCTTCTATTTCATTGAAATTGTTTATCGTAAACGGGTAATTGTATTTCATATTCCATTCAACGGAAGTGGAAGAACGGTACCTTGTTGTCTGTCCGGGGAATCCCAGAATAAATGTGAAATCTTCGTCTTCTATTCCTTTGCCGGCGACCTTCAGCCATACTTCGGGTTTATACGGAACGTTGTCTTTGCTGTATTCTTTTCCTTTCCCGTCAGGGGAAACGTAAACGCGCATAAAAGTAAAGTCACCCGTATGACGTGGCCACATCCAGTTGTCAATATCATCCCCGTAATTACCGATTGACGAAGGCGGAGCCATTACGATTCTGACATCCCTGAATAATTTATATTTGAAGAGTATATACTGCTTGCCGTTATACATTTCAGATACATTTGCAATTATATCCTCGCTGCCTTTTGTTATTTCGTTAGTAATTTCGGTAATTTTTTCATTTGTCTTTTTATTTATTTCCATCGGGTCAGTCAGTCCTTTTGTTGCATCAAGAATTTCATTCGTTACATCTTTCATTTCAAGCAACAGTCTTGCGAGATAACCCTGAGCGGAAATTTCATCAGAACGGTTAAATGCAACAAAACCGTTCATAAGGTAATCATTTTCTTTTGTTGATGCTCTCTGCAAACCGGCATAAGCAACGTGATGATTTGTAATAATTAATCCCTCGCCTGATATAAATGATGCGGTACCGCCTCCGAGTTGAATGACGGCTTTATATAATACATCTTTGTCATTGCTGTAAATCCTGTCCGGTGAAATTTCCAGACCTTTCTGTTCAAGATTCAAATTTTGAATCTGGTTTAATAGCCACAATCCTTCCTGCGCACTCACAGAAAATACGAAAAGAAACAGGAATAATGAGGTAAAAATCGCTTTTTTCATAAGTTTTCCTTCCAAAAATTATTATTTGTATAAATTTATATCTATTATACGGAATTTCTGATAATTTGTTATCGTTAGTATCAAATATTTTGTTAAATGGCAAAGTTTTTATTAGACCACAGAACTCGCGGAATAGCGGAATCTCACGGATACAAGTATTACGCATCAGAAACACAGAATAACACGGATTGAAACGGAAAAACACGGAATTTTAAAATATAAAATCATTTTAATCCAGGCTATGCCGGTTTATGAATAAACCTTAAAAAACCTTTTAAAGGTTTAAGAATCAAAAACTTGTGGTTGATTTTTCTTAAAACTTCATTTTTATAAAAGGATATATTAATTAAATTACTGTTTATTATAAAGATTTTGCTCAGAGAGAATAAGAAAAATATCACTTACCAGTCTTTTGCGCAGGTTATACCAAGGGGAATAATGCTGATTTTTGTTTTTTATCTTGCAAGACTCCTTGGGAACACACAGTATGGGAAATTCGAGTTCGCAATGTCAGTAGGGTATATCGTCGGAATGTTTTTTGAACTCGGCGGGAACATGATACTGACTAAACACGTTGCGAGAAATTTTTACTCCAGTATTTACTATGCAGTAAAAATCAGAATATTCAGTATTCTTACGGCATTATCTGTGTTTTATTTAATCCTGTTTGTTTTTGATTTATACGACGATATAAGGCTGCATATAATATATGCCAACATTGGTATTGCCTTCAGTTCAATGATGAACTTATATTTTGCTTTTTTCAGGGGTGCAAGGAAAATGAATTATGAGGCATTTGTTCTTTTTGTGCAGAAAATAATTTTTATAATTCTTGCACTTATTTTATTGTATTCTGATAAATCCGGTGCGAAAGCACTTATGGCTTTTATGATAAGTATGGTTTTCGGATTTTTTATAATATTCGGAATCTTCAAAAGAGACGAAAAATTATACATCGAAAAAGATAATACGCAGAAAATAGATTTCAGAAATTATGTAAGGGATGTTTCAACTCTGGCACTTGTGGAGGTATTCGGAAGCATTTATTACAGAATTAATCAGGTATTGATTGAACATTTTAAAGGATTTGAAGAGGTGGGAGTTTACGGGATTGCCTATAAAATAGTCGAAGTATTTTTAAGTTTTCCGTCTATTTTGCTTATAGCTCTGTTCCCGGCTTTTGCACAAATAGCAGTTGAGAACAGGAAAGAATTCAAAAAACAATTCAATAAAATCCTGTTATTGCTTTTTGCTGCCGGATTATCAGCAGGATTAATCAGCTGGTTTTCGGGTGAATTTATTTTTTCTATGTTAGGAAAAGACTACGGCAGGTCGCATATAATACTGCGTTATCTGACACTTCCTTTGCTGTTTATGTTTCCCAATTTCCTTGTAACACAGGGTTTGATTGCCCTTGACCAAAATATTACTTATGCTATAATTTTATTTACCGCATTAATAATTAATTTTATTATATCTCTTATTCTCGTTCCCGGAATGGGTGCCGCCGGCTCGGCAATCTCCATAGGCATCTGTGAAGTACTGATTTTTATCAGCGGATATTATTTCATAAGAAAATACACAGCCCTTGAAGCAGAGAAAACATAAAATACCGCTGCATCTGAAACTCCTGCGTTTTAAAAATTCGGATTTCATCGGTTCGGTTAATAACATTTTTTCATACATAAGTCCGCGGAAAAAATATGAAGGAATTCCCGGAAAAATTCTCATATTCAGAAATGACAGAATCGGGGATGCAGTCGTAACTTTGCCTGTAATCAGGGATATTAAGTTGAACTATCCGCATATTAAAATTGATGTTCTCGTCTCACTTAGAAATAAATTTGTTTTCGAAGATTTTAAATATGTTGATGAAATCATTGATTATGACAGGCAACTGGATGACCTTCATAGCATATACAGGATACCTCTGATAGGAGGAATCCTGCAATTCGTGGTTTTTATATTAATGCCTTATCTTAAATCTCCCGGAATCAGAGAAAAAATAAAATATCTGCACAGGAAAAAGTATGATGTTGCAGTTGACCTGGTGGGACTTAAAAGGAATATTTTGCTGTGTAAGTTAATATCACGTTACTCGATTGGTCCGAAATCATTAGGAACATATTTTTTATATGATTACTACTGCGACTCAAACTGGGTATCGGCAAAGGACACCGTATTTATGACTCAAAAAATTGAAAATATCATAAAGAAATCATTAGGACTTGATTTAAAAATATCCGGTACAACCCTGCCGCTTATTCAGACTGAAACAGGAAAAAGCGATAATAAGAAATACGAAATAGTATTTCACATAGGCTCGGCAGGATTAAGAAAATTATTATTAAAAAAAGAAAAAGACATTATTTCTTCTTTATCAGACCTGAATATTCTTGTAATTAATTCGAAAGAAGACGGTGATTTCATTGAGTTAAAAAAACACTTTGCCGGAAAAAACAACATAGACTTCAAAATTTTTAATTCACTGAAAGATATAGTTCCCGAATGCGTGAATTCAAGAATATTGATATGTTATGACGGAGGACAGGCTCATTATCTTTCGCAATTTACAAGAACACTCGTGATTTTCGGACCGGGCTCGGTTAATCTCTGGAGACCTTATGAATTTTCCGAATATTCCTTGCTGAAATCTGACAGTAACGGGTGTCTTGCCGTAATATCATCAGGTAAATTTAAGCATATATCAGTTTTTTATCCCATCTGGTGCAGACCCTGTTTTGACGTGGGATGTAAAGAGAAAGTCTGTTTAAAAAACATTGAACCGGAATTTTTAACCGGAATAATTAAAGAATATTGTCTGAAAGATGATTAACAGGAATATTGCTGTCACGGTTTTTAAAATATCCATCTTATTATTTATTTCCGTTAATCTGGCGGAATGGAGTATACCGGAACTAAGTTCGCTCGATATTATTCCTTTTGCAGATTTTTCCGGTATTCCCTTTTTAAAATTTCCTGCTGTTTTATTTTTTGCACTTCTGATTATACCGTTGAAAGAATTCGTCAGCACAATGAAGGATAGAAAATTCCTGATATTAATAATTCTGATTATTCTTTTATTGGCGGCAGGATATATTTCCGCCTTCCTTTCTGAATTCAGCGGTAAAGCATTCAACGTGATGAACAGGATATCTTTTTACTTTTTAATATTCATTATTTGTAAAACAGCAGCCGGATATTTTCATAATACGGAAGTATTTATTCTGAAATCATTTATTTACGTTAATGCAATCGTGATATTAATCTCTATTCTCGAATTTTACATTCCTGCGGTATATGATATCCTTGTAAAATATTTCAGCCGTCCGGAGATGATTCACTCATACATAGAAATAAACGGTGAAATGGTTATGCGCCCGATGGGCATCTTGACAGATTCAAATTTAACCGCATTTTCAACCGGACTGGCGTTGATGATACTGCTGTTGAATTACAGGCATTTCAATAAATATTTCAGGTATGGTTACTATATGGCGGGCTCATTTGTTTTCGGAATGCTTATATCGAGAGCTTCTTTAATTATGTGCATTATATGTCTTGCCGTTTTTATTCTGTTTAAACTCGCAGAGAAAAGGGAAATAATTGTATTTATTTCCGTTTTCATAGTTTTTCAGATAATAACACCGCAGACATACGGAAGAATTATTTCTTATTTTAAAGATGAAAAAATACAGGAAGAGTTTTCGGCAGGACGTCCTGTAATATGGAAGGCAGCATTTACGGTATTCCGGGAAAATCCTGTTACCGGTGTTGGTCCGGGAGTTTTTTTTGAAATCAGCGATAAATATATCAGGAATATATTGAAAGAAAATAAGAATTTAAATATTGATAATCCTTCGGGAGAAAATTATCATCAGATTGATAAACTAAACCCGCACAATATATTTCTCGTAGTGCTCTCTGAAACGGGGATACCGGGTTTTATAATTTTTACTGTTCTAATTTTGTTTTTGCTTTGGGGGTATCTTAAAGATAAAAAATATATTTCACTCCTGTTCTTCCTGTGTATATTGTTCGTTTCGTCTTTATCGAATTTTGCACCGTATTATAAGTTCTATCTGATAATCTGCATCGTGTTTTATATAATTTCGGAATTCAATATGCAAATTAATTTAAAGAAACCTAAACAGGAAATTCTAAGAAAATGAAAATATATATTTGCAAAATAATACATTATTAAAAAAAGCCCGGAATCTTTTATTACCGGGCTTTAATATTATTGCCGTCTTCTTGGTTCAGTTTTCCGGTTACCTAATTAGAATCATACGTTTCACCTGAATGAAATCACCAGCTTCAAGCCTGTAGAAATATATCCCACTCGAAAGTTCGCTTCCGTCAAATGAAACAATATAACTTCCCGCCGGTTTGAATTCGTTAACGATATTCTTGACTTCTCTTCCCAAAACATCATACACTTTCAGACTGACAAGTCCTTCTTTCGGTAAATCAAACTGTATATTTGTAACGGGATTAAACGGATTCGGATAGTTCTGCGAGAGTTGGAATGAAATATTTGAGTGTATGCCGTCTCCTCCTTCCCCTCCTCTGTTCAGATAATATGTGCTTATTGCTGCAAAATCTGAATATACCGATGTAT
>CAYWMV010000164.1:0-5549 GCA_964459055.1 uncultured Ignavibacteriaceae bacterium
ACATCTATAATGTTTTCGATAAACGATGTGTCAGAACAGGGAATATCCCCGTATGCTTCTATATAAGACTTACAAGAGTATCCTTCATACGATATGTCAAGATAATGATTCTGGGAATTATAATTTACATCGGTAACGGGATAGAACCTTAAATTGGCAAGCGAATTGGATGTATCGCCGTTTACTTTATGTTCGTAGAAACACGGAAATAATTTCAACTGAATACCCGTAATATCGCTGAACCCGTTAAATGTCGTGTCCGGAAATTGAATCAGCATATATAATCTCATTTCTTCTAATTCAGGATTTTCCGGAGGTGGTCCGCCCGGAATTTGTATCCCCAAACGATATTCCGTATTAAAACTTGAATTTAAATTACCGTATGTTATATAATAATCTTGTAAGTATTCAAGCATATCTTTATCAGAATCTTTTGTTATATTATATTCCCAAAAAAATCTTTGCTATTATCGTTGTCTTTATTCTTATATTTAAACATTCATAGAAGATTATAGTTTGATTTTGAAAGAATATTCATTTTTTAAAACAAATTTTAATTGGAAAGAAATTTAATCCATCATAACTAATATAAAAATCACCTGATTGACTTCCTAAAAACAAATAATCAACTGATGATGATTGAGACCAATATCTTCTATAATTTTCTGGCAATTGAATAAAGTATATCTTCTCCCAGATTTCAATTGCTTCATTATAATAATATATTCCATTTACGGATTTGACATAAACTTTATTTTTAAAAAAAAATAACATCAATACATCATCAAATTCACCTTCCGGTATTTTTAAGTTTTTCGTGAAATCAATCCAATTTATTCCTGAATTATTAGTACAAAAAACACCCTAATCTGTTGAAATATATATATCATTATTAATCTTAATTAACGAGTAAACACTTTTTCTCTTATTTATTGGTAAAGTACTAAATTTATTCCAATTATTATCTATTGTATAATTATAAAACAATCCCTTGTCGTTTGATATGTAGTAAATGTTATCAAAAAAATAAACATTATCAAAATTAATCTCTGTATAAAAAGATATTCTTTCCCAGGAATTATTTTTATAAAATTTACGAAATAATCCTTTATTTGTACAAATATATATATTTCTATTAAATATATGTACATTTCTAATATATATATTATCTTCAGTATTAATATTATTATAAACATTCGAATCTTTAAAATATAAATCATTAATCCAATTATTACCACTATCTATACTTAAAAATAATGTTCCATCCATATGATAAGCTATAATAATATTTTCATATATTACTATTTGCGAAATGAAATAATTGTTATCGTCAGAAAATGGAAATATTAACTTTGACCAACTATTCCCATAATCAGAACTAACTAAAATTTCTTTAAAATTTATACATATGTACATTTTATCTTCACAAAAGTCAATATCGGTAATACTTAAAGTGTCATTAACTAAAAAGACTTTATTATTAATATTATTATGTGCAAATAGATTCAAATTAATAATGTTAAATAATATTACAAAAAATGTACTTATATAAAAAAGATATTTGTCAAACATAATATTAATCTTCTGTTGCACCTTTAATTGATTGTGTGTGTTTTTTCAAATTTAGTTTCATTATTAAATTTTTAATGTTTACAATTCTTGGTTTATATTGATAAATAGCCCAACCCATTATATCATAATCTAAATGCCTTGTTTTTTCATTGTATTCTTTATTGTGTGGTAATCCCATTATATGCCCAAGTTCATGAGAATACCAGTATCTCGGATAGCCGCTTTTATTTTCTATATTGGGAAAAAATAATCTGTTTCCACTAACTACTCTTGGATTTCCTGATTCATCGGGGGAAGGTAACGCAATATTATATCCTTCATTTTTATCAATGCTGTTAAATATTTGAGATTCTTCTTCTGATTCGGTTTCTTTGAAATTAAACTCAAAACTAATATTGTATGTTTTTCCTTCATAATCGATAGTCTTAATCTCACTCCATTGTTCTAATGCTTTGTTAATATTCTCTTTGTAATAAGCAATTTGCTTATCTGATAAATTGGTATTGATATCTTTAAATTTTTCATAAGACCGATAGAAAATATTTACCGTGAATTTAATGCTGTTACCTTCTATTGTAACTATCACATCTTCTCCGTTTATATCTTTAAGGAGAAGCGGATTATTAGTTGCATAAACATAAGGTGAAAAACTTAAATATTTATCATATATTGGTTCAGTCTGCCCCCATCTCCCCAATCTCGCATCATAATACCTTGCTCCGAAATAATCATAGCCGGTTTCGTTGTCTCTTTCCTTACCTGTGAATTTATATTTTGAAGATGTTTCAGACCAGTATCGTGCTATATGACCCCAGGGGTTCCCGATAAAATCGGGATAAACTCCATCAATCGCTTCAACCAAATCGTTATTATCGTTCAAAACCGTCCGTATAGAACCGAGGTGGTCTTTGATATAATAATATCTTATTCCGTCTGAAGTTATCCTGCCTTCATTTCCCAATCCCCATACGTTCCAGAATTTGAGTGTGTCGTTTTGATGTATAGCAATTTCCTTACCCGAAACATCTCTTACATAATATTCATTTACTATTATTTCTATAGTCGAGCCGTCGTCTTTGGTTATTTTCTTATTAATTCTGTTTCCTGCTTCATCGTATTTATAAGTTGTTATGAAAGTCGCAGGAGGGTCTATTAAGTCATCAACTCTTGTAATTTCCGTTATTAAATTCCTGTGGTCATATTTGATATCCGTATTGTTGTTGAAATAATCATTTTTCAGGTTTCCGTTGTAATCATAAGTAAACTGGTCTGATTCTCCCGTTACTTTCTTTAACCTGTTTGTGCCGGTGTAATACTCGTATCCAAAACTATCACCGTTATATGAACGCGTCAGATTTAAAAAATTCCCGTCAGAATCGTAAGTAAAAATTCCAGACATATCAAAATACTTCGTGCTGAACCTCTTAACCTCTGTTAACCTGTTGGAATTGTCATAAACGTAATTCACTCTGAACTCTTTCGTATCACTGAAATATCCTTTATAATCCCCGTTTATGTATTGAGAACCGATATTCCCGTTTGCAAGGTAATCAAGCATATAATTCAGTTTATTGTTACTGCTGCTGCTCTGCGTTACCCAGTTCCTGTTATTGTAATAATTAGTTACAAAGTATGAACCGTTATTATAAAATACGCTGTCAATCTGTGAATTCTGATTGTATCTGTATTCCGCAAACGGAAGAGGCGGTCTGGTTTCATCAGTCGCTGATGTTTTTAATCTTCCCGCTTTGTCGAATTCATAGTAGAATACTTTGTAATCATTATCGTTTGTTGTCTGGTATTCTATTTCCGTTACCTGATTCTGTGAATTATACTCGTATTCCATAACTTTCCAGCCGAAACCGTTTATGTAATTCCACATTTTTTTAACTCTTCCTCTGGCGTCATACCTGTAATACTTGAAATTCCAGCCGTCGGTTCCAAGCGTCCTGTATGCCGTTGCACAAAGACTGCCTTTTGTGTTGTTCTTTTCCGAATAGTAATCCTGCGGGGGACTCGTGAATATGTTCGCATTTGCTTTGTTTCGTTTAAGATATTTTGAAACGTTTAAAATCAAAATCTTATTTGTTCAAATTCCTATACAATATTTCAATCAGTTCAAATGATTCTTCATCGAAATGTATAAATCAGTATATCAATTAATGTTTTTTCTCAAATCGTTTATTATGAAAAGAATTATTATGATTCGACATTTCAAGATAACAGCTAAGATTACTTCCATTTGTTAAATTTAAATAAATTTTGTGGCCATTAAAGAATGTAAAATATTGAACAATATTTTTAATTGTATCAATTTTTTCATTACAAATCTTATTAGCAACAAAACTTGTATCATATATTTTTATTCCTGTTAAATCATCATATATTTCGATATAATAAATAGAATTTTGTTTTCTTCTTAAAAAAAACCATTCTCCTCCATCAGGACCGCCAATCCATTTTGCACCTTCTGGTATCATAGATAGTCTTTCAGGTGGCTTAAAAGTTTTTACTCTTATATAATCAATTATAAAAAAAGTCCCAATATAGATACAGCGAAGTAAAATTAACATTAAAATTATTATGCCGATAAACTTAAATATTTTAAAAGCCTTTTTCATTATTAAATTATTCAATAATTTTGTATTCGTTATATTCAGAGTTGAATTCAATTGAGGGAAATATTAATTGATAATAATTCAAATAATCTTTTGGAGTAAAAAGTAAAGAATTTATTAGTTTATCTGGTCCAATTTCTTCGTCTTGTTTAATCACATCAGCACAAAAAGTTGCACAATTATTAGTAAAAATATTGTAAGTATCTTCAATCGATTCTTCAGTTTCTTTAGATATCTTTTCAGAATATTCTTTCATTTCTTTAAATTTATCACTTTTAATATATGCACCTTCTAATTCAGAACCTTTACCTGCTGTTTTTGAAATATAACTTAACCTTTCGCTAATATCATGCTGATTTAATTTACCTTCAACTAAACCTACATTTTGTAAATTGATTTTTTTTACAATCCCTTTTTGATTTTCACCCCACCTGCCAAAATGATAATAAGCTGCCTCACCAGTTTTATTGTCTATTAGCAAAACTCCAGCATGATTAATATATGGGATGCTTAAACCTTTAGTATCAATTCTATAATGTATATAATATATATATATTGCATCCTTACCTTTATTATCAATCATAATTTGAGGTCTGTTTTTTACATAACTATAAGGTGAATACTGAAGATTCTTATCTAAAAGTGGTTCTATTTGTCCCCATCTCCCAATCCTCGCATCATAATACCTCGCCCCAAAATAATCATAGCCGGTTTCGTTGTCTCTTTCTTTTCCTGTGAATTTGTATTTTGTGGGTGAAGTTGTCCAGTATCTCGCTATATGACCCCACGGGTCGTAATCAATCGCTTCAACCAAATCGTTATTATCATTCAAAACCGCTCTGATGCTTACCAAATGGTCTTTAATATAATAATACCTTGTTCCTTCTGATGTAATTCTGCCCTCGTTTCCGAGTCCCCAGACATTCCAGAATTTAAGTGTGTCGTTTTGATAAATTCCGATTTCCTTTCCCGAAACATCTCTTACATAATATTCATTGACAATTATTTCCATAGTAGAACCGTCGTCTTTCGATACTGTCTTTTGTATTCTGTTACCTCCTTCATCGTATTTATATGTAGTTGTGTAAGTTGCCGGAGGTTCAACTAATTCATTTACTCTTGTGATTTCCGTTATTAAATTCCTGTGGTCGTATTTGATATCCGTGTTGTTGTTGAAATAGTCATTTGTCAGGTTTCCGTTATAGTCATAAGTAAACTGGTCTGATTCCCCCGTTACTTTCTTTAATCTGTTAGTGCCCGAATAATATTCGTATGCAAATTCATCTCCATTGTATGAACGGCTTAGGTTTAAAAAATTTCCATCCGCATCGTATGTATATGTCCCCTTCAGGTCGAAAT
>CAYWMV010000165.1:0-5537 GCA_964459055.1 uncultured Ignavibacteriaceae bacterium
CTTTTAAATATCCCGGGAATTCATCCGAAAATATCTTAATTGCTTTTATCGCATCATCCGTAATATCCTGTGCCACTCCGCCGATTCTCGTATATGAAGTTGTAAATCTCACTCCTGTTATCAAATCCAGTATATCCATAATCTTTTCACGCTCGCGCATTGCCCAGAGGAAAGGAGTAAGTGCGCCTGTATCCATTACCATAGAACCAATGGCTACCAGATGAGACATAATTCTTCCGAGTTCACAGCAGATAACACGAATATATTTTGTTCGTTCGGGAATTTCCAGATTGAGAAGTCTTTCAACCGCAAGTGCATATCCGACATTATTTGCAACCGGCTGAAGATAATCAAGCCGGTCTGTGTGAGGAATAAATTCGTGATAACTGCAGTTCTCGGCAAGTTTTTCGTAACCTCTGTGAAGATACCCTAAATCGGGAACACACTTCATCACAGTCTCGCCGTCAAGTTTTATCAGAAGCCTCAGAACACCGTGCGTTGCGGGATGCTGGGGACCCATATTCAGCACCATTTCATTATCCAGAGTATCCGAGAAAGTAACAGACATATCCTCCGATTCCAGTGCCTCAAGAATTTTTGTGCGTTTTATTCCCGGGTCTCCGCTTTTTAAACTGTCATATATAGTCTGTGGCATATTATTATTTTACTTTTTTGGTAATGCCAATGAGCCCGGAATTCCCATCAGCGGAAAATCTTTTCTTAACGGATGATGCTCAAATTCTTCCGGCATATAAATCCGTCTCAAATCAGGATGTCCTTCGAATAATATTCCCATCATATCGTATGCCTCTCTCTCGTACCAGTTAGCGGATTGCCATACGGCTGTCAGTGAGGGCATAACGGGATTTTTTGAGTCGAGCCTGACCTTTATAAACATTCTGTCCCTGAATTTATTCGAAAAAAGATTTGCAATAACTTCAAATCTGTTTTGCTTCTGAAATCTGTCAACACTTACCATATCAAGCATTGAATCAAATTTTATCTCTTCGTCATTTTTAAGAATCCCGGCAATCTCAACAACATCTTTCCTGTCAATAATTATCTGAGGAAATCCGTTTGTATCCGTAAATTCGACATCGTAATTCTTTAATTTCTCTTTAATTAAATTATATCTTTCTTCTTTCATTAAAATACGATTAATTTGTTTCGCTTTTTAATTTCTTCTGACTGATATTTTTTTTGGAGGGCTGTATCTTCTCCTGAATTTTCATTAATGCATTAAGAAGGTTCTCAGGTCTGGGAGGACAACCGGCGACATATACATCTACGGGTAAAAAAAGGTCTATTCCCTGTACAACACTGTACGTACGGTACATACCTCCGCTGGAAGTGCAGGCACCCATTGCAATAACCCATTTAGGGTCAGGCATCTGGTCATAAATTTTTCTGACTACGTGTGCCATTTTATATGTAGTCGTACCCGCCACTATCATTACATCCGACTGCCGGGGTGAAAATCTGAATACTTCACTGCCGAATCTTGAAATATCAAATCTCGGTCCCGCTGTGTGCATCATTTCAATTGCACAGCAGGATATCCCCATCGGCATCGGCCACAAAGAATTTTTTCTGCAGTAATCAACGAGTGCATTCAAAGTTGAGGTTATAAATCCATCTTTCGATATTTTATCTTCAAATGTCATAATTATATGCTTTTTATAACTATAAACCGAACAGGTTTATTGAAAGTTCATACTTGGTTCAAATATAATATATAACTTTTATATGTAATTTTTAATGCAATAAAAAAAATTGAACCTTGATTTTCAATAGTTTATTCCTGCCGAAAGAATAATTTCACTTCTGTCATAACCGCCTGAAAAAATATTCAGATAGTCTTTATCGAGACGAAGGTATCTTCCTTCCAGCCGTATGTAACAGGTTTCCACAGGATTGTATTCAAATCCGAGAGTAACACCGTTTCCTTTCATTCCCCTGCCCTGCATAACCTGACCTGAAAAAATTCCGTTTATATCCTGATAAAATTCACCTCTTACGGCTGTGCTGAATTTTTCAAGAAAGTAATACTTCGCCGACAACATTGCCCCGTAAGAATATCCTGTTTTTTCAGGATTTCCGATGTCCGCATTTTCGCATAATCCGAAATCGAATGCGGCAATTGTTTCTATTTCATTAACAGGATTAAAATAAAAAACCAAATTATTCAGCATTTTTAATTGTCCCGCTTCCCCTTCCGGATTTTCGTTCCCCGCAATATTATTATATACAATCTGAAGTTCTTCAAGCGGAGAATACATTAACTGCATTCCGTAAGATTTGTTTTTGTTGTTATCCTCAATAAGATTATATCCGTTCAATAAAAAAAGTGATGCGGAAAACTTTTCTGAAAAATCATATCCCGTTTTTATTCCGCTCTGATAAAACGGCTGGTAATAAGAAGGGAGTGAAAAACTGCTGAAAAAACTTTCCGACGGGAAAGATTCTGCCCCGATATGCGTAATGAAATATCCCGCATCTATCCATAAATTTTCAAGAGGACTGAATCCGATATTTGCTTCCTGTAAATTCGGATTTTCGGTTTCCCAGTTATACTTCTGAACATCACCGTAATGAACCGCAAATTTCCCGCGGATAATATCTGATTTATAGGCGAGAGAAAATTGTGCAAGATTTATTCTGAATTCGTCCCTGTAAGGAGATAATGCAGAAAATTGTCTCTCCTTATTTTCCGCATCGTCGTCGTAAGCATAATAAAAATCTACTCCGGCGGAAATTTTGAAATTTTTCAGGAGTTTACTTATATTATCGTTTTGTGCCAGTGAATCAGAGGCTGACATAATCATCAATACCGGTACAATGAAACAGAAAAATTTATAAATCATTTGAAAATTTTTGGTTTTAAGAAATAAGTCCCTGATGCGGAATTAAAACTCAATCAATCCCATTTCAAGACGTCTTTTCCAAACTCATAAATTAAACCAACTATAAGAATAAAAATAAATATTAAACCGACTATCAGGGAATATGTAAGTTCATTTTTCGGAAGATGAATGAATGATACTGCCCACGGGTAGAGGAACACTATCTCGATATCGAAAACGATAAAACTGACGGCAACCATGTAATATTTTACGGAGAATCGTTCCCGTGCAGTTCCTATAGGTTCCATACCGCTTTCGTAAGTAGATAACTTCTCTTTATTCGGATTTCTCGGACCGAAAAACCACGAAGCATTTACGAAAAAAACTGCTATCGCTATCGCTACCGATACAATAATGAAAATTGGTATATAATCAGTTAACATATTATAAATATATATTATTTCAATTTAATATTTAATCCAATAAAATAATTTAGGAAATAAAAAACTTAATTCACTTTCTGTTTTAGAAACTTTAAAAAAACTTTCAACTTTTCACTTTCAACTTTTCACTGTCTACACTTTATGATACATTTTCTCAATCAGATAACTGTATTTCTCCTCGACAAATTTACGTTTGATTTTCATAGTAGGTGTCAGTTCACCATTTTCAATCGTGAACGGTTTTTCATATAACGTAAATTTCCGGATTTTTTCGTGAGGTGCCAGGTCTTTCTGCTTTTCGTTTATGTCGGTATTAATTTTTTTCAGCAGGATTTCACTCTGAAACAGTTCAGATTCCGTTTCAACTTTCAAATCCATACTTTTTGCAAGAAGTTTCAGCCCTTCCAGTTCGGGAACGATAATAGCAGTCACATACATACGTTCATTCCCGATAACAAGCACCTGGTCAACATAAGGCAACTGCATAATTAATTCTTCAATATGAGTAGGTGCTATATATTTTCCTCCGGAGGATTTGAACAAAGATTTTTTTCTGTCAGTGATTTTAATGTATCCGTCACTATCAATTTCTCCTATGTCGCCTGTATGCATCCAGCCGTCAATAATCGTAGATTCTGTTTCTTCGGGATTATTGTAGTAGCCCTTCATTACGAGGTCGCCTTTCACAAGTATTTCACCGTCATTTGCAATTTTCACTTCTACACCTTCAAGCGGAGTTCCCACTGTACCGTATTTTATTTTGCCCGGCCGGTTAGCGGAAATGACAGGTGACGTTTCCGTCATACCGTATCCTTCGAGCGCTTCAATTCCAAGTCCGTTGAAAAATTTCCCAATATTATTATTCAGAGCCCCCCCGCCGGAGACAAAATATCTCAGTCTCCCGCCGGTTTTTTCTTTAATTTTTTTAAATACAAGCCTGTCGGCTAACTGCCATTTCAGTGAACTTTTGCTGAGTCCTTCTATCCTCGCCGTGTTAAGTCCCCATCCGAATATTCTTTTTTTAAGTCCGGACGGCATTTCCTCATAAGTCTTAAATAATCTGTTATACATTTTATCAAGAAGTCTGGGGACAGTTATCACAAATGTCGGCTTAACTTCCGCCATCTGAATTCCGATTGTATCAATACTCTGTGCATAATATATTTTCGGTCCGTTAAACAACGGAAAGTAATAACCTGTCGTCCGTTCGAAAATATGGGAATACGGCAGATATGATAAAAATACATCACTTTCCGTAACAAGTAAGATTTTATTGCAGGATATAAGGTTCGAATAAATATTTTTATGAGTTAACATAGCACCTTTGGGGATACCTGTTGTCCCTGAAGTATAAATAATCGTTATTACTTCCTGTTCATCTGATTTTTCATTTATTTGTTCAATCCTGTTTATAACTTCAGTTATATCGAGTGTTTTGCCCTGCTTTAATATTGAACTGATTGTGAAAATTTCGGTTGAAGATGTTTTTGATGTTTCGTTGAAGGAAATTATTTTATTTAAACTTGGCACCTCATCTTTAATTGCAAGAACTTTATCGAGTTGTAATGCATTTGATACAAAACATATTTTGACATCCGCATCATTAAGAATGTATTTAATCGATTCGGAACTCAAAGTAGTATATATAGGAACTGTAATCATTCGTGCAAACATACTCGCAAAATCCGCAAGTATCCATTCAACCCTGTTCTCAGAGATTATTGCGATTCTGTCTCCAGTATTCAATCCGGACTTTTGAATATAATCATATAAATTTAACGCCCCGTTGTACAGTTCCAGTCTTGATAATCCGCTGTACTTATCTCCCGATTTTGTGAAAATAAATTCTTCATTTACATCATATTTTTTTAATGTCCGGAGAGCAAGTTCTATCAATGTTTTTTTCATAATGGGTGTTTAAAGTTTATAAAAACGCCGAACGAAACATTAGCGAAATTTAACTATTTCATAAGTAATTTTAAAATGAAAAATAAATATTATTTTATTCGCTCTGCATTTTCATTAAATATCACAAACCTTATTTATTTCACTTTCCGGTCATTTAATTTTATTTTCACCGGAATTATTTGAACTTAAATAAATTAATAGTTGTTAATAACAATGAACAAAGAAAAAGTTTCATTTCCCCCTCCTTGAGAGCCATAAAGGCACACCCTGAATGGCTCTCTCTTTTTTAATTGATTTTTGAAGAATTTAACAATATTTTTATTAAAATAGGTTTATTTTACAA
>CAYWMV010000166.1:0-5483 GCA_964459055.1 uncultured Ignavibacteriaceae bacterium
TCGGAGATATATTTATCGAATTATTTGCAGGTGAGACTAATACAGGTGCTGCAGGAATATTGAATCCTCCCGTAGTTGTTTTAATCATTTTTCCGCTTTGACCAACTGCATAACCTGTATTTTGATTAAGAAATTGAACTCTTGCCAGCCAGTTACTCGTGGGTAATGCCTGATTTACCCAGTTTTCACCGCAATTTGTAGTCACCATAATCAAAGATGTTGAACCATTTATAATTCCTCCGCAAAGATATCCAATATCTTCATTTACAAAATGAAAGTGATTAATCCAATATGTATTTCCGATAGATTTGAGTATCCAGTTAATTCCTCCATTTGTTGTTTTTAAAATTTTCCCATTATTACTTCCGATAAATCCTGTGTTGACATTTATCATTCTGAGAGTTTCTAAATTCTCAGATGTTGGTGATGTCTGATTAATCCAGTTTAATCCTCCATCTGTTGTTTTGCGAATCGTTCCATTATCGCCGGAAATCCATCCGGTATTTGCATTAATAAAATGAATCCCTACCAGATGATATGAAGTTAAATTTTTTATCATGAAAGTAGAGCCCCCATCGGTTGTCTTTAAAACATTGCCAGTACCACAGGCAAACCATCCTGTGGTTGCATTAATAAAGGAAACATTTAAAACACAACCGACATTTCCAAAAAATACTTGATTCCAGTTTAATCCGCTGTTTGTAGTTTTAGAAATTGCAGTTATTCCCTGTGAGTGATTCCCGCCCGAGGCATATCCTGTCTGTTCATTGAGAAAAAATATGGAAATATAACCATCACTCCAGCTTGTACTTTGATTTGTCCAGTTTATTCCGCCATTAGTTGTTTTTCTTACATAACTGGAGTAACCTGCAATCCATCCCGTATTTTCATTAATAAAATGCATACCTCGTAATTCATGTGATACTCCGCTGTTTAAATTTACCCAACCTGATTGCGGGTAAATACTTGTAACTGTTATTATTATAATAACAGCAATCATTATTTTTTTCATTTTTGACTCCCTTAGATTTTTTAATTTAATTTTAGAAAAAATCATCCATTTATTATTTAATTAATACCATTCTAATTAACGAGCAATAAGAATTCGCTTCCATATTCAAAAATACTTTCCATTAATATCCCATATAATTTTACCATTTAAATATATCCATACCGTTTTAGGACAAAAAATATGATTTAAAGAAAAAAAATGATGATTTTAAATATTTTTCTCGTTTTTTAATCTCCTTTTTTTAAAATTTAAATATTTTCTGATATTTAGTCAAGATAAAAATATTAGGAAATACATTCAAAATATTATTTAGATAAGGTATATTATGACTATATTAAAAAATAAAATTCTAAATCATGATTAATAACACCTCGTTTTATGAAGAAGTGTGTAAGTATTTTGATAAAGCGGCAACTTACCTGAATTACCCTAAAGGACTGCTGGAGCAAATTAAAGTGTGCAACAGTGCCTATCATTTTAAATTCCCCTTCAGATTTGATGAGGATAAATATGAAGTTATCGATGCCTGGAGAATTGAGCATTCACATCATATGCTGCCCGTAATTGGAGGAATAAGATACGATGAAATGGTAAATGAAGATAAAGTAAAAGCACTTTCTGCTCTGATGACATATAAGTGCGCTATTGCAAATGTTCCTTTCGGCGGTGCAAACGGCGGAATAAAAATAAATCCCAAAAAATACAAAACGCATGACCTCGAAAAAATAACCAGAAGATATGCAACCGAATTAATAAAGAAAAACTTTATCGGACCGGGAGTTGATATTATCGCTCCGGATTATGGTACGGGTCCGAGAGAAATGGCATGGATTGCAGATACATATTCCGCTTTTAATTATGCAAATGTAGGACAAACAGATTCTATGGCGTGCGTAACGGGTAAACCATTGAGCCAGCACGGGATAGCAGGAAAAACTGAATCTACGGGGAGAGGTTTATATTTTGCTGCAAGAGAAATATGCCTTGACGACGCAGTTATGAAAATTCTGGGACTACCAAGAGGTATGGACGGAAAGCGGATTGTTGTTCAGGGACTCGGAAACGTCGGGTACTGGACTGCAAAATTCTGCATGCAGTCGGGAGCAATAATTGTCGGACTTGCAGAAAAAGAAGGAGCAATTTATCGCAAGAGGGGACTTGATGTTGATGCCGTAATAAAACACAGAAATGATATAGGTTCAATTTTAAATTTTAAAGATTCGGAAAATTTCAGCGACTCGTCAGCATGTCTTGAATTTGAATGTGATATTCTTATTCCTGCTGCGGTTGAAGACGTAATTACCGAAGAAAACGCACCTTCAGTTAAAGCAAAAATAATCATAGAAGGGGCTAACGGTCCGACAACCACCGGCGCAGACAAAATATTGACTGACAAAGGAGTTGTAGTTCTCGCAGATTTATTTGCAAACGCAGGAGGTGTAACTGCTTCCTATTTTGAGTGGTTAAAAAATATCCAGCACGTTGCGTTCGGAAGAATGGACAGGAGATATGAAGAATTAAGTGATTCGAATTTTGTAAACATTATAGAAAATATTACAAACAGAAAATTAACTTCGGAACAGAAAAAAATCGTAATCAAAAGTTCAAGTGAAATTGATTTAGTTAATTCCGGATTAGAAGATACAATATCAAGGTCATACCGCGATATTATGAAAATTTTAAATTCCAACAAAGACATCGAGAATTTCCGGACTGCTGCATACATTGATGCTGTAAACAAAATCGCAGTATCATATATGAATCTGGGAATTTTCCCATAATTGATAAAATATCCTGTGCAGCATATTAAGTTAATTAATTAGGATAAGAAATTTAAACTGATTATTTGCGCATAGGATAAAATTTCTGGTGCTGTTAACAAAGTTGTTGAAAATTAAAGTTCAAAGCCGGTATTTTACATCTGTTTCATCAAAAGATTTAATACTTTGTTGTATAAATCCAAATCTTTTTTATGAAATATTGCAATATCGAAGTATTCAAATTTGCCTCTTCTGTCATTAGTATATCTCGTCAGTTGATTTATTTGCTCATAATTATCCGCATCGACTGATATTAAAAACCTTCCGTAATTATCATAAAATATTGCTTTTACATACCCGAAACTATTCAGGTTCTTGAAAGAGGTTATTCCATCATCTTCGTGCTCGGAAAAGAAGAATGTATCATATTCAATGAATAACACAGGAGTATATTTTTTAATAAAATTTTCTGCACCTTTTAATACTTTCAAATCGTATCCGTCTGTGTCTGTTTTAAAAATAATAACATCTTTGATATCTTTTATTGTTGCCAATTCATCGAAACTGAATATTTTTATAGAATGTGTTTTTTTATCTACTTTTGAAAGTCTTAATGTACCTTTTTCAGTAAATATACCGGAATTAATAACTTCAGTTTTTTCACCTAAAAAAACATTATATGTTTTTATATTTGTTCCGAACAGATTAACATTCTCTTCAAGCAATCTGAAATAATCATTATCACCTTCGATTGCAATAATTTCGTTTTTAATTCCGTATGTTCTCAACATAGCTATTGTATCTCCAATATTCGCTCCTACATCAATAATTGTTCCAGCATTATATTTTTCGAAGGTACATTTCGCTAGTTGCGGAAGATTTCTGTCATATTCAGGATGCATTTTCATATATTTCTCACCCTTGCAAGACTGAAATGCTTTTAGAACAAAATCTCCAATTCGTATAGTTATGATTTTTTGCTTGCTTAATGGTATTCCTTCTCCTTCTGATTCATCTTTCCATTTTAAGTAGTATTTGGTTGCGAAATTAATAATTTTTTGTTTCATAAAAATTCATTATTTTTTTAAATTTCATTAAATTTACTTTTAAATTAAAGTCATAAAACTGTTTCTCTTATCGAGCGAGCACCTGTATCAGCAGAAAACTAAATATCATCAAAAATTAAGTAAAATGAACCTTGCCACCGTTAACGGCGGGAAATCTTCCTAAAATCTTTTTAGAATAAGCTAAGTTGCTCTGGTCTATACAATTGTTTGAATTATCCGGTTATTCCTTGTTTTTTCACATATTCGGTTATTGTATTCTCATCTACAAATTTATATACCGTGTTTATTAAATATCCGTCACTCCATAATCCACTCCCAATAGGTTGCTCTTTTACTTCCGGATGCCTCTTAAACATCACACGGGAGGTAATGCTTTTTTTATTTTTGCTACTTTTTTATTACATCAGATGTTGGTTAATACTATACTAAAAAATGAACATGGGCCTTATCTGTTCTTATTTATAAAAAGTGTATTTCTTATCGTTTGTAAACCTCTAAACAAATCTATTTTGCTTTTTATCTACCGACTCACTTAAAACGTCTTTTCGATATATTGCCGGAGACGCAAAGTGATATAATAATACTGATATGTTGTGAGATTTGTGAATGTATTAATTTTTCGACATTTTTTAAATATAATCAAAATATTTTAATGTTTTCGCCACAAGCAGTGAGGAAATTCAATCATAAAAGTTTAATAACAGGAATTACCTGACAGGACGGGTCTTATCTTGCAGAACTCTTACTGGAAAAAGGATATGAAGTTCACGGAATAGTCAGGCGGGTTGCGATAGAAGACCCGAATCACAAGATGGGGAGAATAAATCATATATTAAAAGATATTGTATTATACGTTGCTTCAATCGAAAATTTTCCAGGTATTGCAAGGGTTTTCAGGGAAATTAACCCGAATGAATGTTATCATCTTGCGTCGCAAAGTTTTGTAAGTTATTATTTCGACGATGAGTTTTCAACATTAAATACGAATATAAACGGGACACATTATGTATTATCATCTCTGAAGGAATTTACCCCGCATTGCAAATTTTACTTCGCCGGTACAAGCGAAATGTTCGGAAGCGCATCAGTAAGTCCTCAAAATGAATTTACGGCGTTTAATCCAAGGTCAGCATACGGTATATCAAAAGCCGCGGGATATTTTCTCACAAAAAATTACAGAAAGGATTACAATATTTTCGCCTGCAACGGAATTTTGTACAATCACGAATCACCGAGAAGAGGGTATGAGTATGTAACCAGAAAAATTACTTCCCACGCAGCAAAGATTAAACTTGGAAAATTAAAAGAACTAAGGCTGGGAAATTTAGATGCCGTCAGGGACTGGGGTCATTCAAAAGAGTATGTTTTTGCAATGTGGTTAATGCTGCAGCAGGAAAAACCTGATGATTACGTTCTCTCTTCAGGTGAAACACACAGCGTTCGGGAATTCTGCGAAATTGCATTCCGCTATGCCGGTTTAAATTATCTGGATTTTGTTAAAATTGACGAAAAATACTTCAGACCATCCGAAGATGTAGTATTAACGGGTGATTCATCAAAAGCAAGAAAAAAACTCGGCTGGAAAAATAAGATTGGATTCGAAGACCTGGTAAACGAAATGGTTGAAAATGATTTGCGTATTGA
>CAYWMV010000167.1:0-5383 GCA_964459055.1 uncultured Ignavibacteriaceae bacterium
TATTTCAATCACATTTTTAATTCAGGATATTCCGCAGGATATTACAGTTACATCTGGGCACAGGTACTTGACGCAGATGCATTCGAAGCATTTAAAATAAACGGACTGTTTGATAAGGAAACTGCGGCATCATTCAGAACGAATATATTGGAAAAAGGCGGTTCTGAAGACCCGATGATTCTCTATAAGAGATTCAGAGGTGCAGAGCCGGATATAAAACCGCTGCTGAAAAGAAAAGGCTTCACGCAGTAGAAAGTTCTTAAAGTTTATAAAGTTTTTAAAGTTTGAAAGTTAAATCCTCATGCGATGAACAAGTTCATCGGATGAGGATTTTAATAACCCTCAGTATATTAATACTATGATACGGATTTTTTAATTATAGTGTTATTTCAGCAAGATAAATTTTTTAGTACCGACAATATTTCCATTATGAAACAAAGTGTAAAAATACACACCGCTTGATAAATCAACCGAATAAAACGGAATATTATATATACCTTCTTCAAGATTCTGACGGAACAATTGCGTTAAAAACTTCCCGTTTACGTCAAATATTCTTAATTCAATCAATCCCCGTTTTGATATTTCAAATTTTATATTCGTTGATGAATTAAATGGATTCGGAAAATTCTGCTCAAGTTTGAAATCTTTCGGAATTTCACTTGACAGACGATTAATATTAGTTAATGTCGTATCGCCGTAAACAACTCCGTTAATCACGCAACCGACGAGTATATCTGTCCTTCCATATCCGGGCGGCTCGCTTACACTTGCAGAATATAGTCCGAAATCCTTTACAAATGTTCTGCCGCCCATTGTTAAATTATCCCAACCGAAAGACTTCCTTTTTTTACTATACCCGAATACTGATATATTACTTGTATCATAACAAATGTGCTTATTGAAGATATTACCGCAGATTTTCAGAGTATCTCCGCGTCTCGATTTTAAAGAATCCAGAGGCATCTCATTCGGAGTATAAGAGCAACCTCCGGGTGATACAAATCCCATAATATTTCCGGATATCGAATCATATCTTATCCAATTAACATTTGTCATAGGCAATGTTATATTAAAATATCTGTAACCGTTTGAAAACACCGAATCCTTTATAATCTTAATTTTGTATTTTCCGGTCTGAGGTATTTCTGTCCATTGATAAACATAAACATTACCGACAGCAAGAGGGATATATTGTGCATTTGCCGTATCCAGAACATCCCTGCCGAAAACTTTATATACAGATTTACTCGTTGCAGCATATATCGTATCACCTGAATTAAGATTTTTCACAAGTCCGACAACATTTTTAGTATGTAAGAATGAATTATTATAAACACTCCAGTTCAAACCTTTATTTGTGGATTTATATATACCTTTACTCGTTCCGGCAAAATATATGTTGCTGTCAAGAGGTTCAACTTCCATATCATTCGTTCCGATATTCAGAATTTGGGTCCAGTTATTTCCGTTATTAGTTGACTTAAGCAAACCTTTATTGGGTGAACACAAATAAATTTCGTTAACGTTAAAAAACATTTGCATCACATTTACAGTATCAAGAATGTAACTAAAATTATATCCTCCGCCTGTACTTCGCCACAGTTTGCCATTATAACTGTTAGCAAAGAATAATGTATTTACATTATATCGGTTTACCCAAAGACGCCCTCTGTACAATCCTGAAGTTATAGTATCGGTTGATACCCAGTTCGCACCTTTATTTGTTGTTTTCCAGATATTTTTTCCGTAAGGATTTGCAGATGAAAATGTACAATACATAATAGAATCATTAAAAGGATCAACTGCAACCCCTGAAGCATCAGCCATGAAAGTTGCGGGAAAAATTGTGTATCCGGATGCTCCACTATTTAATGTAAAATGAGCAGATGCATATGGTTCCCAGCTTGGAGGATAATATGTCCATATTATCTGGTTCGTATCGTTTTTCGAAAATGCAAAATCAGAAGTGTAACCATATTCCATTCCATACATTCCTAAGTTGTAGGAATTTTTCAATATTTGATTATGCATATTATCCGCTAACTGGGAAGTAGAATATAGATAACGATAAATATTTCCGTAGTTCAGAAAATACGGAAAATATCCAAGATCGGCAAATATCTGTATATAAAAATTCTTTGTGTTCAGGTAAGGATACGATACTTTATAATATTTCCCGATATATGCAGTATCATTATGATATACCCTTATTGTGTGTGAATACGGAATTATCTGAGAATATAATAATCCCGTAATACTGAATAATAATGCAAAAATAATTTTTCTCATACCTGATATTTTTTTTTGCCAAATAATGTTTTTATAATTTTAGAAAACATTTTTCCGGACAATGTAATATATAAATATTCCTGAATTTTTACAATAAACATTTTGATGCGGAAACAAAGGATATTCCCGCATTAAATCCGGCTGAACTGCTGATATATTTAAAACATTTTCCCGCATAAATGTTTCCAATAATAAATTCTTTGCCCGGATTCTTAACGACGCCTCGGAGTCCGAAAACTTCTATGACTATCTTCTATGACTAACTTCTTTACCTGTCTCCTTCCTACTGACTACTTACTACTTACTACTGACTACTACCCAAACATTTCCCTTTTGTTTAAATTTCAAAATTACTAAAATGTATTAAATTAAATACCGGAGGTTAAATAAAATGCTAAGTAAAGAAGATGCTTTAGAATATCACTCAGTTGGCAGACCGGGTAAGATAGAAGTCGTATCTACCAAGCCCTGTACAACGCAAAGGGAACTGTCACTCGCTTATACGCCCGGGGTAGCAGATCCTTGTCTGGAGATTGAAAAAAATCCGGACGATGTATATAAATATACAACTCGCGGAAACCTCGTTGCCGTTATTTCGAACGGAACTGCAGTACTTGGTCTCGGAAACATCGGTGCACTTGCGGGAAAACCCGTAATGGAGGGAAAGGGAGTTCTTTTTAAAAGATTTGCAGATATTGATGTATTCGATATCGAACTTGATTCAATGGACTCCGACGCAATAATTCAGGCAGTTAAAATGATGGAACCTTCTTTCGGAGGAATAAATCTTGAAGATATAAAAGCACCCGAGTGTTTTTATATCGAGGAAGAATTAAAAAAGATTATGCAGATTCCAGTATTTCACGATGACCAGCACGGAACTGCAATCATCAGCGGTGCAGCACTGATTAACTCGCTTGAAATCATCAATAAAAAAATTGAAAAAATAAAAGTTGTCTTCAGCGGTGCGGGTGCGGCAGGGATCGCCTGTGCAAAGCATTATGAACAACTCGGCGTTAAACGTGAAAATATGATGCTGGTTGATACGAAAGGTGTTGTTTATAAAGGCAGGAAAGAAGGAATGAATAAATACAAGGATTATTTCGCACTGGATACGGATTGCAGAACTCTCGCCGACGCAGTTAAAGGTGCGGATGTATTCTGCGGTGTATCGGCGAAAGGTGTTCTCTCAAAGGAAATGGTAAAAACTATGGCTGACGACCCCGTGATTTTTGCTATGGCAAATCCTAATCCTGAAATAACGTATGATGATGCAAAGGCTGCAAGGAAAGATGTCATAATAGCAACCGGCAGGTCTGATTACCCCAATCAGGTTAATAACGTTCTCGGATTTCCGTTCATTTTCAGAGGTGCACTCGATGCAAGAGCAACCACAATTAATGACGAGATGAAAATTGCAGCATCCTGGGCACTGGCAAATTTAACAAAGGAAGATGTTCCCGATGCCGTCATCAGGGCATACGGCGATAAAAGAATTGAGTTCGGAAGAGAATATATTATACCGAAACCTTTCGACCCGAGAGTTTTGCTGTGGGTTGCTCCTGCTGTAGCTAAAGCCGCTATGGAAACCGGTGTGGCTAAAAGACCAATTAAAGATTTTGAACAGTACCGTGACTGCCTTGAGGCAAGACTCGGACGGTCAAATGAAATTATGAGAGTCTTTGTTCATAAAGCACAAAGTGCACCAAAAAGAATCCTGTTCCCTGAAGGAGAGGAAGACAAGATATTAAGAGCAGCCCAGATTATTATTGACGAAAAAATTGCTAAACCTATTCTTATAGGAAATAAAGAAGTAATTTACAAACGCATAGATGAACTCGGATTAAAAATGGACCATGATAATCTGGAAATAATTAATCCCGCTGAATCGAAAAAATTCGATGATTACGTTAATGAATTTTACGGACTAAGAAGCAGGAAAGGATTAACACACAAAGATGCTCAGCGGCTGGTAAAAACTCCTAATATATTCGGAATGGTAGCGGTCAGAAAAGGTGATGCTGACGGTCTTATTTCAGGTTTGACCTCACACTATCCTGATACTGTAAGACCTGCACTGCAAATCATCGGAAAGGAAGACGGTGTCCTTTGTATCGCCGGGCTTTATATGATGATATTTAAAAAGCACACTATATTCATTGCAGACCCGACAGTTAATATTAACCCGGATGCGGAAACACTCGCTGAAATTGCGATGCTTTCGGCAGAAACCATTAAAAACCTTGAATACACTCCGAGAGTTGCAATGCTTTCTTTCAGTAATTTTGGAAGCACTAAACATCCGTTCACCGATAAAGTCAGAAAAGCGGTAAGCATTGTTAAAGAAAAAATGCCGGACCTGATGATTGACGGTGAGATGTTTGCTGATGTTGCAGTTAAACCTGAAATGCTTCGTTCACTTTATCCTTTCAGTTCACTCACCGATAAAGCAAACTTACTGATATGCCCTGATTTGAGTTCTGCAAATATCGCTTATAAACTCCTTGCGGCACTCGGAGATGCGGTAGCTGTAGGTCCGATATTAATGGGAATTAAGAAACCTGTTTATCTCCTGACACAGGAATGTTATGTTGATGATATAGTAAATATTACCGCTATGGCTGTATTCGAGGCAAAAAGGAAATCAGGAAAGTAGATAAAATATTTATAATTAAAGTATAGTAAAAAACTCATTCCCAAGCTCCTGCTTGGGAATGTTTTTTTAATTCAGTCCGCACATTCCTCCGGAACAACCGCCCCCGTATGACGGCATTCCGCATGTACCGGTTGAACATCCTCCGTCAAATCCGGAATCACTGCTGACGCCCGGCGACGAAAATGAGGAGAGCA
This sequence comes from uncultured Ignavibacteriaceae bacterium, assembly GCA_964459055.1. Lineage (GTDB taxonomy): Bacteria > Bacteroidota > Ignavibacteria > Tepidaquicellales > Tepidaquicellaceae > Tepidaquicella. Next base: position 5,143 of record CAYWMV010000167.1, read on the forward strand.
GTTTTTTGTGATTTGCTGATTTGCATTTCGGACAAAATACATCGTCCTTATTTTCCTTTGACTTATGCAATACTTCGTACATTGTATTGCAGTCGTTGCATTTATATTCAAATATTGGCATAAAATATTATTTTAATTAATAGTTGCTATTAGCAAATATATTTGTTGTCAATAAAATTTTCAAGTATTAAATTTCTCTCTTTTCTCAACCATCCAATCACCAAACCATCCAATCACCAAA
>CAYWMV010000168.1:0-5375 GCA_964459055.1 uncultured Ignavibacteriaceae bacterium
CTGCGTAATCTGCGTGCCAAATTCGTAATACTTGCCTTGTCACTTTTTTCTTGCCGGTTTGCGCAGAATTTAAAAACTTATGGAATAATTCATAATTAATACTTTATATCCACGTATATGCTCTTCTTCAACTCCTCTATCCACTTCGTAATTTCTTCCGTCTCCTTGTTGAATTCCGCAAATCTCTTAATCCTGTCGTAATCCGTTTCCAGCGTCAAATTATGCGACGGATTCACGCTAATAAGTTTTACGATTTCGTATCCGTAGTTCTCGTCGTCGCCTATTCTTATCGGTTCGGAAATTTCATTCGGCGACATTTTTACTATATTCTCTACAATGGCACTGTCGAGTCTTTCTTTCTCTATGAATCCCAGATATCCGCCTTTGCCTTTTGTTTCCGCTTCCTGCGAATATTTTTCAGCCGCTTCTTCAAATGTCATTTCATTTGCGAGTATTTTACCTTTTATGTCCTTGAGAAGTGCTATAGTCTGGAAATCATTCGATTCGAGTTTCGGAAACGGTATGAGTATATGCGAACTGCGGCGCTGCTCTCCGCGCTTGTCCGTTAGTTTTATTATGTGATATCCGTACTGTGTTTCAATTATTTCAGAAATGTCCCCGGTTTCCGTTAAGGAAAACAGGGCTTCTTCGAACTCCTTTACGAATACCCCTTTTCTCGCATAACCGAGGTCGCCGTCCTGTGCCGCAGATTGCACGTCGCTTGAATTCCGCTTTGCAAGCTCTCCGAAATCAATTCCGAGTTTAATGCTGTCTAAAATTGTTAACGCTTTTTCGTATGCAAGTTTCTTTTCGTCGTCAGTGACGTTCCTAAGTATGAATATGTGTGATATCTCGTATTCATCGCTTGCAGGTGGAAGGGAATCGGCGTACATTCTGAAAAATTCCTTTATTTCTCTGTCCGTTACTTTTATACCCGTTGGAAATTTCTTTCGCTTAACTCTGTCGGATTTTATCTTATTTGCAAGGTCGTCGCGCAGAAGTAATCTGATTTTACCGAGCGACATTCCGTATATTTCCTCAATCCTTTCCTCGCTTCCGTATTGCTCCATCAGGGACTTCATTCTGTAATCAAGTTCCTTGTTTATCTCCTCCGGCTTTATCTCGACGCTGTCCTGCTCGGCTTTTGCTATCAGGACCTTTTCGTTTATCAACTGCTCGAATATCCTGTTAATGATTGCGGGATTTATCTGGGTTATCTGATTCTGCCTCATATACAGACTTACCTGATACTGCAAATCCGATTCCAGTACTATCTGATTTCCTACAATCGCAATTATTCTGTCGCCTTCCTGCTGTGAGTAAAGCGGCTGTGAAAATACAGCCGTTAACGCCAGCAAAGCAAAAAACACTATTGTTAAATTTTTGTTCATTTTTGTTTTGTTAATCTTCTTCAGGTTCCGTCCTGATATCTTTCATTGCTTTCTCCAGTACGTCTTCGTTTATTATAACTTCGTATCTTTTTTTAAGTTCATTTACGTATTCGCTTTCCGTGTCTTTGAATTTTCTCGTGTTTAATATATTTATAATTTCTGTCTTTGCCTCATCAAGAGTTTTGTTCCTTTCGGCTCCGTCAACCGTAGTTTTGAATGATTCCTTGTTTGCTTCGTAGTATTCCTGAACCTCTTCTTCAGGTATTTTTACTGTTGAATTCAGTTCCTCCTGGTCAATTTTGTAAACAAGTAGTCCGTTCTCAAATTCGGTCATCATATTAATGTAACCTGCGTCCGATTCTATGTTTTCGTCCAGTGCAATTTTAACGAGTATGTCGTTTGAACCTGTTTCACGTATGACCGATTTTATGTTCTCTTCGTTCGGCATAAGGTATCCGTATTCACGGTTGCTCTTTATGAATTCAATGAAATCCGCTACGGTTACTTTGCCGGCGTCTGATGATGCAAGTTCCTTTTCTAAATCTGATTCCGCGAAGAGTGAATCGTAATTCGTCCTGCTGAATGATACGCTCGTGTCCATAACCTGTTTCAGATAATTCAGTGAAATTTCATCTATCGTGAAATTGTAAGTGCCGCGTGCCTGCTCTATATATTCTTTCAACTGTACTTTGAAATGCTGCCCGCGTTTAATTTCGTTTTTGATTTCATCGGCTTCCTCGCCGTCCTCCTTCAGAGGCTTTATATCGAATATTTTTAATATGTGCCATCCGGCGGGACTCCTCACGGGTTCCGATACGTCGTTAACTCCAAGCGTGAATATTAAACTGTCCAGCGACTTTATCAGGTAATTTCTTTTTACGTAACCGAATAATCCGCCGTTCTGTGCGGTGGCAACGTCATCGGATACTTCCATTGCGAGTGATGAAAAATCTTCGCCGTTTTTAAGACGCTCGAGTATTTTTTTTGCTGTCTCAAGCGTTTTCAGGGAATCGGTTGCCTTTCCGGTCGAATCGTATTTGTCCCTGATGAATATGTGTCCCGCTTTTACGGATTCAACCCTTTCTTTTTTGTCTGTTAATTTTATTATGTGAAGTCCGAACATTGTCCTTACCGGTTCGTAATTTACTTCACCGATGCTCATTTCGTAAACCTTGTCTTCGAATTCGGGTACCATTACTCCCGATGTGAAATAATAAAGGTCTCCGTTATTCATATACGCACTCGGGTCGTCTGATGCCTCTAGTGCAATTTTTCCGAAATCCTCACCCGATTTTACACGCTCTGTTATCTGATAAAATCTTTCGTATGCTTTTACGGAATCTTCGGGCGGTGCGTTCTGCGGCAGTTGTACCAGTATGTGCGAAGCCCTTACTTCGTATTTGCGCCGCTCCATTACCCTGTCAAGAAACGGCTTCAGGATTTTTTTCTCCGTGAAGTATGAAATTATGAATGTCTTCTTGAAATAATTAACCTCGCTCTGTAAATCTTCGTTGTTCAGTAAACCTCTGTCCCTGCCGTCCTTTACCTTTAATCTGAATTTGACAAGTAAATCCAGATACTCCTTCTTGTCGGCGTAGGTTATTGTTTCAAGTGTTTTGCCTTCGGGAAGTGCCCTTAAAAACTGATTTTCGAAATCCTTCAGCATTATGTTTTCGCCGGCAACTCTTGCAAGTATTTCATCCTGACTCCTAACCGTCGCAGTAAACCCGAACGTTATTATTATTGTAATTAACAGGAGAATCTTCGTATGTCTCATAATTTTGGTTTTTGAAATTAGAGGCTGTCCCGAAAGTATGTTTTTCTTTTCCCGTTTATTATCGGGATGCATCCGGGATAGCCTCTGAAATTATATTGCTTTAATATTTTTTATAAATTTGTAAATGCTTTTTCTACCGTCTTCTGGTTAACCTTGACAGGGTATTTCACTTTCAGTGCATCCACGTATGCCTTGTCAAGTTCTTTTGCTTTAATCTGCTGAAGTTCGTTGGAAATTTCGCCTCTGACGTCGTCAAACGATTTTGTAGCAGTTGAATCGCCTATCTGCATAGTGTATTTTGCTACGTTCTCACCGTAATATTTCTGAAGGTCATCTTCGGTTAATTTGATTTTGCTGTTGATTTCTTCCTGTTCGACTTTGAACTTCAGAAGACCGTTTTCGTATTCGGTAATCTGCTCGACGTATTCGTCTGATTCGTCGTAATCTTCTTCGATTGCTACGTAGTTAAATAATATCGGCTGGGCTCCGTTATCCAGTAATTCTTCAATTGCTCTTGCTACCGGTGTCCTGCCGCTGAATGTGGCAGATGTTTTTAAATACTGAATTATGTCTCCGGCTTTGATTTCGCCGTTGTCGAATTTTGCCAGAACTTTCGACATATCTGCCTGCGTGAATACACTGTCGAGATTTATCGAGCCGAATGCCATAGTTGAATCTAACCTGCTCGTGAAGAATGTTATCGCGTCAGGCATTAATTCGTATTTGTATTTTTCCTTGATTTTGTCTGTGAATTCCTTCAGTGCTTTTACGTATCCTTCGGTTCTCATGAATTCGCTCTTCAGGGATTCCTGCATTTTTTCAAATTCGGCGAATTCTTTTATTTCAGTAAGTTTCAGTATGTGCCAGCCCATAGGCGACCTTACCAGACCTGTGTGCTCGCCGATTTTTAATTCTGATAATGCACTGTCTATAGCCGGGGGTGCCTGCCTCTTGTTAAAGTGACCTATATCACCGCCTCTCGGCGCCGAACGGATATCGTCTGACATTTCTTTTGCTACAGTCTCAAATTCTTCTCCGTTTTTTAACCTTTCAAGTGCAGTTAATGCCTTTTGTATTACTTCCATTGAATCTATGGGATTCCCGACACTGTCCCTCTTTTCCTGGAATAATATGTGTGATGCCCTTATTGATTCAACACTCTTCCGTTTGTCAAATACTTTTATTATGTGTAAGCCGAACTGTGTTTTTACGGGTTTTTTTGTGTAATTGCCTGTGCCGAGACTGTAAACCGCATCTTCAAATTCCGTGACCGTCATTCCGCCTGTTATGTAACCGAGTTCACCGCCGTTGTTCGCTACTGACGGGTCTTCGGAATATTGCCTCGCTACTGCCGCAAAATCTTCCTTGTCGGATAGTTTGTTCAGTATCGAATCAATTTTCTGATATGCCCTTATAGAATCCTCGGGCTTTACATCCTTAGGAGGCAGATTTACAAGTATATGAGAAACTTTATATTCGTATTTTTTCCTGTCGTAAAGTTTTTCTATTTGCGGATATACAACTTCCTTGTTTATCAGGAATAAATATATGTTTTTCTTAAACTCCTGAAGGTCATTCTTTATGTCTGCGAGAGTGTCAAGCCCTCTGTCACGGGCGTCCTTTACCTTTAAACGGTAATTTATGTACTGCTCCAGCAGTGCGTTTTTCTCTTCAAAACTCTTGTTCTTCAGAGAATCGGGATTCGGAGTCGTGTTAAGTATATGATTATAGAATTCATAAAAAAAAATATAATCAACCCCCAGTTGAGCTAATACGGACTTGTATTTATTGTAAAAACCCCATATAAATAAAACCGAAATTACCAACAAAAAAACTGTTGCCAATAATGCCGAATATTTATTTTTCATACATTTTTTAAAATTTTTTAAACCTTAATTTTAATAAAATCATAATTTAATAACAAGTCAATGAAAGTGATTTTTGCACTCCCTGAAATCCCCATTGTATCAGACTACAGATGATTTAGTTGGAACAGCGGCGTGTACGGATATAAATTAATAAATATCCTTCCCGAGCCGCAACCCGGGAAGGAGTATTCACAAAACATAACTTTATAACCTTGTAACTTTGTAACTTTGTAACTTTGTAACTTTGTAACCTTGTAACTTTGTAACCTTGTAACCTTGTAACTTTGTAACTTTGTAACCTTGTAACTTTGTAACCTTGTAACTTTGTAACCTTGTAAC
>CAYWMV010000169.1:0-5363 GCA_964459055.1 uncultured Ignavibacteriaceae bacterium
AACTTGTCACTTGTCACTGTTTTGTTCCGTGTTCTTCCGTTTCAATCCGTGTCCACGGGACTAATCCGCGTTTTCCGCGGTCTGATAAAGTTTGCCATTTTGCGCACAATTTAAAAACTAATAGAATAACCGCGTCAGGTATAAACCGGTTTTCTCATCCGGAGAACTTATTCATCGGATGAGGCTGAATTCTGAAATTCCCTGTGAATCTGTTTAATCAGCAGTATATGCGAACTGAATACGTAATGCTTTCCTTGTCACTTTTAACTTTTAACTTTCTTTACCATTTTTCACAGATTTGATTAATAAAGGATTAATTTAACCGCTCTATTTTCATTTTTTTATGTCACAAATTAAATTAATTTAACGCAATTAACAGAGTATTTATTATGATTGAAGTTACAAATCTGTGTAAGACTTACCCGAACGGAGTGCAGGCAATAAAAAATGTGTCTTTTAAAATTAATGAGGGAGATATCTGCGGATATATTGGTACTAACGGTGCGGGTAAATCAACAACAGTAAAAATAATTTCCGGTTCTCTCACATTTGATTCGGGGAAAGTTTCGGTTAACGGTATAGACGTAAAGGTAAATCCCGTTGAGGTCAAAAGAATTACGGGATTCGTTCCCGAACTGCCTAATATGTTCAATTCACTTACTCCGCTCGAATTTTTTGATTTCGTGGGTAAAATACGAGAACTTGACCCCGTTGTAATATTGAGAAGGTATTCATATTTTGCGGAACTGTTTGATTTCAAAGACTATCTGAACCTGCCGATAGGCAAAGTATCCAAAGGCAACAGACAGAAAATTCTCATTACTTCTTCACTTATTCATAATCCCGACATTTTACTTTTTGATGAACCTCTTAGCGGTCTTGATGCAAACAGTATTATCCTGTTTCAGGACATGACTGAAGAACTTGCAAAAAACGGCAAGACAGTATTATATTGTTCTCACCTGCTCGATATGATAGAAAAAATTTCGTCAAGAATTATTATTATCGAGAACGGTTCGATTCTGATTGACAAACCCGTAACCGAACTCAGCAGTACGGAAGGATACTCGAATCTCGAAGGGCTCTTCCGCGATTTAAACCGCGATTCAAATTCCGGAAAATTTGTTTACAGGGATGCATTTGCGTAAATGGCTGGTTCTGCCGGTAATTCTCTTCTTCACGGGTACATCCCTGCCCCAGTATGTTTCCACGGACATTGATACAAACTACAGGTTAAATTATCTTACAACTGATTTAAACAGTAATATCAACTCAGCTAATCTCATCTCGAGACTCAATGCAAATGTTCCTTATAAAAAGTTTAATTTTATGCTCAGGGCTGAATATAATTCGGAGGTTACAAAACTCGACCAGAATTTCACCAGGGATTTCATAACGACTGTATTTAATTCGGATTACACGCTAAGCCGGAAATTTTCCGGAGGTGCGGGAATTCAGACAAGGTCTTTATCGGACGATAAAAACATCGAAGTTAATAAAATTAAAAATTCTTATTATTACCTGAATTTCAATTATACTCCCGCGAGCAATATAAAGGTGAATACAAAAATAGGAATAAAAGACGACGAGCAAATCGGAGAGAGCACATCCGGTTTAAGCGGATACCTGAACACCGAAGTTGACCGGCTGTTGTTAAGTGATTTTCTTCTTTCGGGTAAGGTTAACCTGATGAACGAAAATCTTATACAGAAAAAAAATCATACTTACGAAATCAATACTTCTCTGCAGAGATATTTTTCAAACAATTCGGAAAATAATCTTGTCATCAGAGCCCATAATTACAAAAATGATTTTTTTATACCCGCGACTCCGGGTATTATTCAGGAGCATAATGTAAATCTCAATACACAGACCAGAGAGGAAAACCTTATTTACATACAGGATGATTTGAAGTACACTTTTTTCAGAAATCTCAGGCTGCATATTTCCGGCTCTGCTATCAGCAGAGGATATTTAAACGAATACAGGCTTAAACCAAGCGGTAACAGTGCCATTTTTGAAAATATATATGACACAAAAGTAAATGAAAACAGAATCGAGGCAAGCGCAAAAGTTGACTTTGCTTACAGGAAATTCCTCGCTGATTTCAAAGTACTGTTTTCAGAGAGGTCGGAAGTGCATAATCTCATTAATTCGGAAAATCTGCTTCAGCAGCAGATACGTGAACTCGAGAGAATTGAAAAAAATAAGAATAATTCAAGCAAAATTTCATCCGTTATGCTGAACTTTTATTTACCCGTAACAAATACAAATACTCTCAAATTTTCAGGCTCATCTACATTGCTCAGATATGACACGGATACGCAGGAAAATTCCGACGACAGGGATGAACTCTACATTAACGTTTCGGTATCACATATATACAGCAATCTCGAAAACTTCAGTCTGCATACTTCATTCGAAGTTAATATGACAACGCTGAGTTATATTTTTAAGGAAAAAAGCGCAAACAACAACAGCAACAAAATATACAGGCTGACCTCAAAAAGCGAATACAGACCTTTCAGAAATTTATACACCGTTAATGCATTTCAGGTGCTCGCAAATTACACCGTCTATAAATTTGAAGACGTGCTCTCACAGGTTCAGAGTTATATATTCAGACAGTTGTATATCTGGGATACAACCCGGCTCGACATAACAAAAAATATATATACAAACCTGGACGGTGAACTGAAAATATACGAACAGGGGCAGTATAACGACAAAAACTTTTCCATAAAACCGGCAAATTTCTACGTTGAGAGCAGACTCGATTTGAATCTGAATTATAATTATGAGGTGATAACTGTCGGAGGCGGATACAGGTATTTTCTACAGGACCAGTATATTTACATTGACGGGGAGAAGAATCTCAGACGGTCATATAAGAGTCACGGACCTTACGCAACAGTTTCGCTGCTGTTTTATAACGGCTCAATAATATTCCTCAATGCAGGAATGGATACTTTTGAATCGAACGATAGTCCTATTAAAAATAAATCAAACTACTTAAATTTACGGGTAATCTGGAAAATCTAAATATGTTGTATGAAAAATACGGAAACGACCAATTATAAATTTCAGAGTAAGAGAAGCATTATCAATGATGTTGAATCAATACTGGCAAAACTCAACGAAACAGCAGGCATACCGGAAGAACGATTCATTAATTTTCAGATTGCTGTTTCGGAAGCGTTAATTAACTGCATAGTGCACGGAAACAAAGAAGATTCAAGTAAATCCGTTTATGTCAGAATACAGAATCTGAAAGATTTCATAAAAATTTTTGTAAAAGACGAGGGCAGCGGTTTTGAACCGGAAAATATTCCTGACCCGACTGATGTTGACAATCTCTATAAAGAACACGGCAGAGGTATTTTTATTATTAAATCACTCGTGGACGGTCTCGAAATAAATTCCGGCAAGGGGGGAACGGAATTCGTTCTTACAATGAATAAATAGAATATTACCGGATGTTATTAATCAAGACGGGAAAAAATATCAAATACCGGCAATCTCCTGACAATTAACTCATTAGTATTTTTTTTAAATATGAATTTATATATTATTACCAAATTTTAAAAAATTAAACAAACAATATATGAAAATAACAATAATTGGAGCAGGAAATGTCGGTGCTACCGCCGCACAGATTACTGTGGATAAAGCGCTGGCAAACGATGTCGTATTGCTTGATGTGGTAGAAGGTATTCCCCAGGGAAAAGCAATGGATATACAGCAATCCGCGGCAATTCAATACTCGGATACAAAAATCAGCGGAACAAACACATACGAGCAGACTGCAAATTCGGATATAGTCGTAATTACTGCGGGCTTGCCGAGAAAACCCGGAATGTCAAGAGACGATTTACTGGCAACCAATGCGGAGATAGTGAGAAATGCTACAGTTCAGTCAGTTAAATATTCCCCCAATGCCATTATTATTGTAGTATCCAATCCCCTCGATGTAATGACTTACGTTTCTTTCGTCAACAGTCATCTTCCGAGGAACAAAGTTATCGGTATGTCGGGTGTCCTCGATACGGCACGGTTTAAGTCTTTTATATGCGCGGAACTGAACGTTTCTATCGAAAATGTTAACGCAATAGTACTGGGCGGTCACGGCGATTCGATGGTACCTCTCGACAGATACACAACCGTAGCCGGTATTCCGCTGTCGGATTTACTCCCGAAGGAAAGAATAGATGCGATGCTGGACAGAACAAGAAACGGCGGTGCGGAAATAGTAAAGCACCTCAAATCAGGCAGTGCTTATTATGCACCTGCTGCTTCTATCGTACAGATGATTGATTCAATTGTTAACAACAGAAGCAGAATAATGGCTTGCTGTGTTTATTTGCAGGGTGAATTCGGACACAGTGATATATGCCTCGGTGTCCCGGTGAAAATCGGCTCAAGAGGTATGGAGGAAATTGTCAACATTAAGTTAACTGATGATGAAAAGAAAGCATTTGATAAATCAGCCGCTGATGTGAGAGATATGATTAACAAACTGAAAAAGTAAAAAAATATTTTTTATCAAAGCCGTTATAAGAAAAGTATAACGGCTTTTTTTTATATTCCGTTATCCCCTTCCATTAAAAGAAATAATTAAGAATTACATTATAATTCAATATTTCAATTACTGAACGCTTCGTGACGGTCGAAGACTTTTATAAATCCTGATAATTTCAGCAATAAAAAAAGCCGTTGTTTAATAAAAAACAACGGCTGTCCCTTAGTTAAATCTAAAATCTAATTTTTCGGCAGGATATTTACTATTTTCTTACCTGCTTTATCGGTAAACTTAACATTACCGTCAATGAGAGCATAGATTGTATAATCACGCCCTAAACCTACATTTACTCCGGGCATAAATTTTGTTCCGTGCTGACGGATAATAATATTTCCCGCTTTAACAAGTTCTCCGCCGAATCTCTTGACTCCGAGTCTCTGGGAGTTTGAATCTCTGCCGTTTTTTGAACTTCCTAAACCTTTTTTATGTGCCATAACAAATTAATTTTCAGATTATGAAATTTTGTCAATTGAAATTTGTGAATACTGCTGTCTGTGACCTTTTTTCACCTTGTATCCTTTTCTCCTCTTCTTTTTGAAGACAATCACTTTTTCATCTCTCACGTGGTCAAGAACCGTTGCTTCCACTTTTCTTGACAGGAACGGATTGCCTACTTCAAAGGTTTTCTCGTCCGGTGAAAACATAATTACCTTGTCAAATGAAACTTTGGCGCCTTTATCATCGCTAAGTTTCGGTACATATACCTTCTGATTTTCCTCAACTTTATATTGTGAGCCTTTTATATCTACAATTGCAAACATTTTTGTATATTTTAATTACAAAC
>CAYWMV010000170.1:0-5356 GCA_964459055.1 uncultured Ignavibacteriaceae bacterium
ACAATTATGACACGGCGAAACAACGACTTTAGCACCTGTTTTACTTATCTGTTCCGCTTTAATCTCTGCTATTTTCATTCTGCGTTCATTATATTCACTCATTGAAAGTTGACCTCCGCCTCCTCCGCAGCAATAATTATCTGTGCCGTGCGGAGTCATTTCAATAAACTCACTCGCCGCATGCTTTAATACATACCTCTGCTGATTAACGATACCGCCTTCTCTTACAAGGTTGCACGGGTCGTGTAGCGTCATTACTTCTTTATTTAAATTTTTATCAAGTTTTAACCTGCCCTGTGATATATATTCGGTGAGAAGTTCGACGGAAGTGATTACCTGAAATGGAAATGACTTTTGAAGATAATTCGGAGCTTCCCAACGGAAAGCTCTCGAACCGTGACCGCATTCGGCGAGTACACATTGTTTTGCATTCAAATTCTTCATTTCATTGTACAATCTTTCTGCGATGGTTATAGCCTCAGTTGTGTTCGATGTGTAATAAGCATAGTTTGTCACATCATACATATTTGTTGACAGCGTCCAGCTTTCTTTTGCCGCATAGAATATTTTTGCCATAGCGGAAATTGACAACGGAAAAAATTTCGGCTCACGGGGATTTAATGTGTAAAGAATATTTTTATCCGGCTGATTGAGAGGTATCGATGCCTGAGGGTCATTCACTTCATCTCTGAGATCTTCTTCGAGCCACGACAAAGTATCCGTGAATTCTTCGGTCGGAATTGCCATGTTATTACCCGTTTCGAGAGCGGCATTCACTGTTGACTGCAGAGTTGCAGGAACATAACCCATTTCCGACAGCATTTCCCTGCCTGCTCTAACTACATAAGCAATGTCAACCCCTATTGAACAATGGGTGTTACAGCGCCCGCACAATGTACAGGCACCAAACAACTGGTCAACCATTTCATCAATAATATCCTCATCTAACGGGCGGGCATTGTTGAGCCACGGGAAATATTTTCCCGTGAAAGTACAGTAATGCCGGTAAATGGAAGAGATAATATCTACTTTATGTGCGGGAATAAACTTTTCATCTTTTGTAGTGAGATAATATATACAACTGTCCGCACATAATCCGCAATGAACACAACTGTTTAAATGCGTAACCAGTTTTCCGTCTGTTGGCTCGGTGATAATCCTGATAGCTTTATGTTTATTATCTTTAAAATTTTTCATTTTATTTGTTCATGACTTTTAGGCGCCCAGACTCCGCGCCATCCGTAATAGAATCCGAGATGAAAACGTGCGGCGAAGAAATACAAAACATGTCTAAGTTTACCAAGCGGAATATAAAGGAACAATAATCCCGCACAGATATTATAATAAGGGGAAAAAGATTTATTAAGAAGCATAATTACGGTAAATGTCTGAAATACGGTTACCAGCAGATTTGAAATAAAATCGTCGGGACTGGAAAGAAATCTTAACTTTTTTAAAAAAATTCGTTTAACAAATATACCGAGTCCGCTTAAAATTGTAAAAATTAATATACCTGTAATAATCCACATTAATGCAGATGGAAGATTGATATTAAAAAGAAAGAAGAAGAAGAGAGCAATACTGATAAAAGTACCAATGTGATAGAAAATACCTGCAGTATAAGTCGGAAAATGCAAATATGCAGACTCTTTTTTTAACGGATTCATCGCCCCCGTGAAAGAATACGGGATGGCTGATTTCAGATTACCTGTCTTAAAAGAATAATCATTCGGCAAACCCAGTTTAATGAGTCTGTAAAAATGATAAGACAGGCTGATAAAACAAAAAAGAAAAGCAATAAAAGCAATTAACTGATACAGTGTCATAGAAGTTTTATTGTACTAAACACAACCATCCGGTTTTGGTAATCCTGCAACACGGCATGCACCCCGTGCAGGACCCAGCGGAAATAACTGATAGATTTCCCGTAATTTCAGACCTGTAGTCTGACAAATGGAACGAATCATGGGTGCCATACCTGTTTCTTCCCAGTTCTTTCTGATAAAATTGATAATCGCCCAGTGTTTTTCATTCAGTTCCTCGATTCCGTCATATTTTGCAAATAACGTAGCAACATCTTCGTTCCAGATGTATGGATCCGTTAAAAACCCGTCTCCGTCAACTTGAAATTCTTTTCCGGCTATTTCCATATATTATTATTAAATGTAATAAATTAATTTTCAATCTAATATTTTGCTGATTAATATTGAATTCAAAAAATATTGCATAGTTTCCGATAAAAAATAAATAACATTTTCTCCTGAAATAAAATACCTGTCTGAATGTTCATTCTCTTAAGAAGTGCAGGAAAAAATTGTTTTTACCTTAAAGTAAAAACCTTAAAATGCCTTAACGGCAGCGGAGAAGGAGGGATTCGAACCCTCGATAGAGTTGCCCCTATAACGGTTTTCGAGACCGCCGCTTTCAACCGCTCAGCCACCTCTCCGTATATATAAAATACTATGATTTTTATTTTATTAAAAGGTATTACACAGGGAAGGATAAAATAATTGTCAGATAAAAGAAGAGCAGATTTAAAGTACAGGCTCTTATGCTGTTCCAGATCAAAAAAATATTTTTTTAAAAAGTTTAAATTTTAATATAATTTACTTTGTTTAAAAAAATATAATTGCTTATTTTATATGAGTTTGTCAGTTCTTATATTTTTATGCCCGGGATATCTTCCGAAGATTGAATACTGCATTTAACCGCATATTTTAAAATTCAATATTAAATAATAAAATTTTTTTGAAAAAACATAATTTACAATTCAAACAAAAAGCAAGATGAGAAGAAACTCTTTCACCCTTCTGCAAATTGTTTTGACTGTCTTATTGATTACAGGCATTACATTTGCTCAGTATGATGACCCTACAAAGGATCAGATACCCCAGGCACTTCGGGACGTTAATATGCCTTATGTATTCGTTCCCTACGCCGTAATAACGATTAATGATTATGACAACTATGTTATGGGTACGACTTATTCCGAAGGTCACATTTCAATTAATCCTTTAAATCCCCTTCAGTTTTTTACCGGCTGGAATATAAACGTTGCGTTTTATGTCCATAATGGAATTGACTGGATACAGACTCCCGTTTCATTTCCAAATGCGGCAGGAGACCCTGTTACTGCAGTTGACAGTTTAGGTAATCTTTATTATGAAACAATGAAGAGCCCTGTTACAGGATGCTGGGTAGCAAAATCTACAAACTTTGGCCAGAGCTGGTTATTTACAAACGTTACAGCAGTAAGCGGAAACGACAAGAACTGGATTACCTGTGATATGACAGCAGGTCCTTATTCAAATTATGTTTACAGCATAATGACAAGCAGCGGTACTGCAAGTTTTTGGAGAAGTACAGACCAGGGACTTACATTTTCACAGACTGCATCATTATCCCCGCACAATTATCCGGGAGCGATGGTATGCGTCGGACCGAACGGAAGTATTTCCGGAGGTTGTGTATATGCCGTGACACATCTCGGACCGAACAGTGCAGGTACATACACTTTTCATTTATCCACAAACGGCGGAGCATCATTTACGACTCAATCATCCGTACAGTGGTCGAACTACATAGGAACGGAAATTTCCGGACGTTCTACTGTCAACGGTATGAGAACAAGACCTTATCCGATGATTGCGGCTGATAACAGCTGGGGTCCGTACCGCGGAAGATTATATTGCGTTTATGCTTCTAACGAGCCGTCAGGAAGCGGCAACAAACCTGATATATTTTTAAGATATTCCACTGACAAAGGTGTTACCTGGTCAGCAAGAAAAACTGTAAATGATGACCCGAACACACAAAACAACCACCAGTTCTTCCCAGGTATATGGTGCGATAATAAGGACGGGAAATTATATATAAAATGGTATGATACGAGAAATTGTCCGACCAGCGACAGTATGGATGTTTATGCAACCTATACTTCAAACGGAGGCGAAACATTTGCACCTAATCAGAGAATCACTAACAAAATTGCAAAAACAAAATTATCAAGTTCAGGTTCGCCGCCGGCTTATCAGGGCGATTATGATGCCATTATGTCAAATGGAAAAGTATCGGTTCCGGTATGGTGCGATTTCAGAAATAACAATTACACGAGTATGTCAGCATACTACCCGGATTTTGCAATGAAATTAAATCCTATACAGGACAGTCTTAATTCAAATGTAGGAAATGTTACCATTCAGATGCAGGTACCAGGCGTTAAATCATATACCGATACGGTAATCGTTTCTGCATCAATATCTCCCACACCTCCGGCAGGCACAATTGCAATTACGTTCCCTTCAGGAAATAAACTGACTTCATACCCCGGAAATGTTCCGGTTAAATTAACAGCCACAGGCGGTGTAACACCGGGTACATATACATTGCTGGTTAAATCGCAGGGTCCGAATGGAACACCCGTTCATACAAGGACAGCTACTATTTATGTTAATTCCACCGTCACTGGTACCGGTAATGAGATTGGGATTACAAATAACTTCGAGTTATTCCAGAATTTCCCCAATCCGTTTAATCCTGTTACAAAGATTGAATTTAATCTTGCAAAAGTTTCCGATGTTAAACTTTCAGTTTACAACAGTCTTGGCAAGGAAGTTGCTAGTTTCTTCTATCCGAAACAACAGGCAGGAAAACACACAGCAGTATTTAATGGCGGAAGCTTAAGTTCCGGCGTCTATTTCTATAAATTAACTGCAGGTGATTTCACCGATATTAAATCCATGATACTTCTTAAGTAAAATAAGAACCACCGTTTTATCATAAAGGCTGCTCAATATAGAGAGCAGCCTTTTTTATTTGTATTTGTTTTAATTGAACCTGAATAAAATATATTCAATTCAATCTGTATCTTAATTTAAATTCATTATAATTATATTTACGAAAAATTAAAAGACAGGAGTAAAACAATGAAAAATTTTACAGTATTATCAGTTTTTATTTTAACATTTTTATTTACAGGTTATTGTACGGCACAGGAAATAGACACAACAATGAAATCCGGCTGGTCAACTGCGGGAACGGTTGGTGCAAATTTCAGTCAGATTACGTTTGAAAATTGGGTCCAGGGCGGAGAAAGTTCATTCTCACTTTCCGGTATCGGAAATTTCGGTGCTTTTTACTATGATAAAAACTGGTTTTTATCTAACCGAATGAAACTCGCATACGGAAGGGCAAAATCGAGTTCTAGATATTACACAACAGACAATGAATTAAGACTTGAAAATTTATTGATAAAAAATATCGGATGGAAAGTAAACCCTTACTTCAGCAATGAACTAAGAAAAGGACTTGCAAACGGATTTGATTATTCCGGTCCGAATGAACAGCAAATTACGGC
>CAYWMV010000171.1:0-5339 GCA_964459055.1 uncultured Ignavibacteriaceae bacterium
AACCAACAACTAACCGCTAATTTGCATTTAAATTCTCATTTGTTAAATGTATCTTTAAGTTAAATAAACCGCTAAAAAATTAAATTATGAACAAAAAATTTGTAATTTGCGGGGTAGTATTTTTTATACTCATCTTCTTTTCGTCCGGTACTCTGCAATCACAGGTCGTCTATCAGACAAAATACAAAAGTGAAGCGGATAAAGTTATTTACATTTCCAGTTATAAAAGTGAAGCGGATATGGTCGTTTACGAAACGGATTACAAATCCGAAGCAGAACCCTGGAGCGGAATCTGGTACTTCACTAAATACAAAAGCGAAGCAGACTGGGTAATTTATTTTACCAAGTACAAAAGTGAGGCTGATATTGTTGTTTATTTCACGCGCTATAAATCAGAAGCAGGCTGGAATAATTAAATTTAAATCATAAATAATGAAAAAAATAATTTTATTACTGGCATTGATTATATCGCTGAATTCAGCGTCATACTCCCAGGAATTAACCAATAATCTTGAAAAAGTCGGAAGAACATACGCAGAGGGGTATTTAGCACCGTTCATATCGGCACTTGGAGTCAGTTTCAATACACATTTAATCGGCGGTAAAATGCACTCTGTTATGAAACTCCCCTTTGATGCGAATCTGTATGTCGGATTAAAAATAAGCGGAACGTTCATAAGCGATGAAGACAGGAGTTTCAGTACAGGATTTACCGATTCTATTCTGGTCGGCGGCACAAAAGTACTTGCATATTACAATGTGGAAAATGCACCGACAATTTTAGGTGAACAGGTTACTCCCACCGCAAACGGTTATTACAATATTGGCGGTACGCAGTATCCCGCTCCGCCGATACAGACAATCCCGGGAATCCTGAATACAAAATTTTACCCGTTTCTGATTCCGCAAATCGGAATCGGTTCATTTTACGGAGCCGATTTAACACTCAGGTTCATTCCCAGAATATCGCTTGATAATTACGGAGCGATGGGATATTCCGGTGTTATTTTAAGATATAATTTAACATATATATTCCCGAAACTTCCTTTTAACCTTGCATTGCAGGGAGGCTTCCAGAGAATCAGTATCGAAAATGACGACGGTGCAAAATATATAGATGCAAACGGTTACATTGCCAATATTCAGGTATCCAAGGATGTTTTCCTTTTCAATTTTTACGGCGGCGCGCAGTATGAATATTTCAACTTCGATGTTAATTATTTTTATACGGACAAACTGAACAAGGATGTTCCGGTTTCATTTTCACAGAAAACCGATATGAAATTCAGAGGTGTTGTGGGTGCTTCGTTCAATCTGTTTCCCGTATCCGTTAATGCGGACTTATCCATAGGAAAAAGAATTGTTCTTGGTTTTGGTATAGGAGCATCATTGTAAACAATACTTTTTTAAAATTGTACAAACTTTATAACTTTATAAACTTTACAAACTTTTAACGTATAAATTATGGCTAAAAAATCAGCAGAACCGAAAGTATTATCATTCGGACCAAGAAGAGGAATGTATTACGAAATAAGTGACATTCTGAAAAGCGGACTTCCGCTTGAAGATAAGGAACTTTCCTTATTTGAAAAAATGGATTTAATTTACAGGACTCTATGCGGAATACTTTACAACTTTGTTCCGACAAGCGGTCATCCGGGAGGTTCAATTTCTTCGGGCCGTTTTGTGGAATCTGTGATTTATAAAACCGCGGACTATGACTTCACCAACCCGCGCGACGATAGAAACGATATGGTGGTTTATGCAGCGGGACACAAGGCGATGGGTCTATATGCAATGTATGCTTTGAGAAACGAACTCGTACGTGCTTATGCACCGGAATTACTGCCGGAAGTAATTGACCAGTTGAGATTCGAAGACCTGCTAGGGTTCAGGCGCAATCCGACAAATAATTTACCGCTTTTTGTCAAATTCAAATCGAAAGCACTCGACGGACATCCGACTCCCGGAACTCCGTTTGTGAAAGTTGCAACAGGGGCAAGCGGTGTCGGCGTCCCTTCGTCATTCGGACTCGCACTCGGAGCGCTCGATTATTTCGGAAATGCCGCACCGAAAGTCAATGTGGTTGAAGGTGAAGGCGGAATGACACCCGGAAGAGTTCACGAAGCATTCGCTGCCGCATCTGCAATGAGACTGCACAACATTATTATTCACATTGACTTCAATCAGGCGTCAATTGACAGTAACAGAGTATGCCGCGATGGTGACAAAAAAGGTGATTATGTGCAGTGGGACCCAATTGAACTTTCATACCTGCACGACTTCAACGTAATATATGTTGACGACGGAAAAGATTTCCAGAAAGTTCTGGCAGCACAGAAATTTGCACATACGCTTGATAATAAAATGCCGACTGCAATAGTTTACAAAACTATTAAAGGATGGAAATACGGTATTGAAGGCAAGGGCTCACACGGTGCGGGACATAAATTCTGCTCACCGGAATATTACGGTTTCATAGAAACATTTGAAAAAGAATTCGGCGTTCAGTTCCCGAGATACGAAGAAAAATCATCGGAGACGCTGAAGAATGAATTTGGAGTAATGGTACCTAACTTTGAAGGCGACTGGAAGCAGGTACAGATTGAAAAAGTGTTTTACGATGCTCTGATGACAGTAAGAAAAGTTATTGAAGGCAATAATGACTTCAAACATTTCTCGGAATTAATAAAAGGATCAAAATCGAGACTGGAAAAACTCGCACGTAAACCAAGAGCAGACAAACCCGAACTTAATTTACTTTATGCCGATGAAACCATTTCGGAAAAAGTAATCCCCGATGAACTCGGACTGAAACCCGGAGCAACAACTACAATAAGGGCTGCACTCGGTTCATCACTGGGTCTGTTAAACAAGAAAACAAAAGGCGCCTTTATGGGAGTTGCCGCAGACCTCCTCGGTTCAACAAGTATTAATCTGCTCGGAGAAAGTTTCCATTCGGGCTATTTCGATGCGGTTGATAATCCCGATTCGAGAACATTATCAATCGGCGGTATTTGCGAAGATGCTATCGGTGCTATGATGGCGGGACTCGGAGCATTCGGAAAGAATATCGGTGCAAGTTCATCCTACGGTGCGTTCATATCCGCTATGGAGCATACCGATGCAAGACTGCACGGAATCGGTGAACAGGCAAAAGTCGAACATTACGGCGGCTATTATAATACGTGGATATTAATCAATGCTCACGCAGGTCTGAAAACAGGTGAAGACGGACCGACACACGCAGACCCGCAATGTCTGCAATTGCTTCAGGGCAACTTCCCGAGAGGAGTATTAATTACACTGACTCCATGGGAACCGGGAGAAGTTTGGTCACTGCTGGTTGCAGGATTAAAGAAACATCCCGCAGTTCTTTCACCCTTTGTTACAAGACCTAACGAAAAGATTGCCGACAGGACAGCGATGAATCTCGCACCTGCAACAGAAGCAGTTACCGGTATTTATAAATTACGTAAGGCAGACGCTTCAAAGAAACTTGATGCCTCGATAGTACTGCAGGAAAGCGGCGTTGCAATAGAATTTGTTTATAAAGTTCTGCCGCAACTCGATAAAGAAGGTTACAACGTTGATGTATATTATATTTCAAGTTCGGAATTGTTTGACCTTCTGCCTGCTGAAGAACAGCAGAAAATATTCCCTGTCTCTGTCGCTGAAAAAGCAATGGGAATTACGGGCTTTACTTTACCGACAATGTACAGATGGATTACAAGTCCCTACGGAAGAGAAAGAATCCTCCATCCGTTCAGAAAAGGTCATTACCTCGGAAGCGGAAATGCCGAAAGCGTGCTGAAAGAAGCCGGACTCGACGGACCCGCAATGTACGCAGAAGTACTCGACTTCATCAAAAACAAAAAATAAATAATTATTTAATATCCCTTTTTAACACTCCTTCCCAAGCTCCGGCTTGGGAAGGATTTTTTATCAAAAACCCTTATTTCTCGCATTCCTCATCCGATGAACAAGTTCATCGGATGAGGAATAAACTAATTACATACAACCACCCCTCTAATCACCCATTCATCCAATCACTAACCACTAATCACTAACAACCAACCACTAATTATACCTGTTGAATTCTTCAAATCCCATAAACATTCCGGTAGCAATCATAATAATTATAAACACGATATACAGAGCAGTTAGCACAAGTCCGATGATAATAAGAATTTTCTGAATGTTGAAAAATTTTCTTTGCTTTTCAAATGCCTGCATTAGCAAATCCGGATTATTCATATTTGCACCTGCATAAGCCAGATAAAAATCGGCAGATTCTTTCAGTCTCATACCGGCAAAAATCATAGGTATTCCGATTGCGGCTGTTATACATCCGAGACAGGTAATGATACCGTAAATAATCGTAAAAATGCCAACAAACTTCATATCTTTCACCATCATATCAATCATTCCGAACATCGGACTTTGATACTGGTTTTGCTGAGGCTGCGCATTATACTGAGGCTGCGGCTGAAAACCTTGCGGAGGAGGAGGGTACTGTTGTGTGTCCATATAATTATAATTTAATTATTAGAAATGTCAAATATTATTAATTTTTCATTCAAACATCCAACTATACACTAATATTATAATCTTATTCCGTTAATTCAAGTTATTCCCTTTTCCTCATCTCCATCATCTTTAGATTACCCTGAAAAAATGACATATTTATAAATTCAAAACATCGAGTCCATCGGTATTTATCCGTGTCAGTTTGTGTGTTCCGCGTATCAGTTGCGTAATGCCGGTACATGTGCCATTCGGAGAATTCCGAGAGATTCAGCTATTCAGCGTATTCAGCGTTCTGATAAAGAAAGAAAATCTGTAAAAATATTCTGCTGTAAAAACTTTTTTCCATTAAATATAATTCCAATCTCTAACTACTACCACTAACAACCAATCACTGTCTTTCAATTTGTAACTTTTTACTTGTCACTGATTTCTCCTTGACACTCAAAACCAAATTTCAGATATTTTAGCATTATGACAATCAATCAGTCAATCATCCCGGAGATGGACATAGAACACCTACGAGAATACGCATTAAATAAAGAAGGAGCAACGGAAAGCACCCCTTTCGGAGACGATACGCTTGTTTACAAAGTTTACGAAAAAATATTTATGCTGATGTCCCTCGATACTCCTTTGCAAATTAATCTCAAATGCGACCCCGAACTCGCTATCGAACTCCGCGAAAAATACGAAAGCATTACCGCGGGCTACCATATGAGCAAAACCCATTGGAACACCATCATAATAGACGGCTCCATCCCCGCCCGCGAAATCCTGAAACTAATTGATCACTCTTACTCTCTCGTCCT
>CAYWMV010000172.1:0-2026 GCA_964459055.1 uncultured Ignavibacteriaceae bacterium
AACGCCTCATTATACGGCACAGGCGATGTCATATCAACTCCCGCTGTCTTCAGCAAATCTATCGCATATCCGTGTCCGCCCGCCCTCAGCAAGTCAAGATATTTTTCCCTGTATGTGTCGTTGTCGGTCAGTACCAGATTCGTTAACGCCATTGATGCAATGATTCCCGTGCTGTACTGGAATACGTAATAGTTCATGTAGAAGTGCGGTATCCTGCTCCATTCGTTCTGTATGTAATCGTCCACTATGCAGATGCCTTCGTTGTGTCCGTAATACTCGCGTGTGAGCGAAAGATATTTTTCGTTAAGCCAGTCGGCTGTTAACGTTCCGCCCTGCTCAACTCTCTTGTGCATTTCAAGTTCAAATTCCGCAAATAATGTCTGCCTGTAAAGCGTTCCTCTGATTTGCTCGATGTAATTGTCAAGTATGAAAAGTTTGAACATATCATCCTTTTCGTTTTCCAGAAGATATTCCATCAGGAGATTTTCGTTGAATGTTGAAGCGATTTCCGCAAGGAAGGTCGGATAATTCGAGTTTGCATAATGCTGTGCATTGCCTGATAAGTATGAATGCATCGCGTGTCCGAGTTCGTGTGCCAGTGTCGATACGTTGTTGTACCTGCCGTCGTAATTCATTTTGATGTATGGATGTACTCCGTAAACTCCGTCAGAATATGCACCCGTCTCTTTTCCTTTGTTCGGATATATGTCAATCCATCTTGAATTGAAACCGGTCTTCAGTGCATCAACATATTCTTTTCCGAGCGGCTCCATCGTTTTTGTTATTATTTCTGTGGCTTCGTTGTATTCGTAAAGTTTCTCGACCGACGGTACGGATGATGCATATACATCTTCGTATCTGAATGTGCTTAGTTTCAGCATTTCCTTTTTCATTTTCAGATATCTGTGAAGCGGTTTGAGATTTTCTTTTACCGATTTTATGAGTTGCTCGTAAACCCCGACCGGTATGTTGTCGCTGAAAAGCCTTGCTTCAAGACAGTCGTTGAAGTTGCGTACTTTTGCACTGAAAAGATGCTGCTTTATCGCTCCGTCCTGTAATATTGAAAGTGTGTTTTTGAACTGCATTTGGTTTTTCCAGAATTCGCGCATTACCAGACTCCTGTCTTCCGGATTCGCTGAACCGCGGTATTTGGTATAGTTTGCGTAGTTTAACACAACCTTCTCTCCGGTGGATAATGTTACTTCTGCATTTGGTACTTCAACGTCGTTCAGCATGTTCGCGGTTTTGGACGGTACTCCTCCGAATAATCCCGTCATTGAAACTATTTTCTGCTGCTCGTCGGGCAGTACGTGGTTCTTATTTCTTAATATATCCTGTATCGAAAATTTGTAGTTCTCCAGTCCCGGCTCGGATGAAAGATATTCCGAAAATTTTTCTTCGCCGAGTTTCAGAACGTTAGGGTCGAAAAATGATAATTTTGAACTGTATCCCACGTACATTGTCTGTAAATCACCTACCATTGACTGATATAATGGATTGCTTAAATCGGAATTGTTCTGATGTCCCGCGTATGCATAAAGACGCGTGAGTTTTACATTGATAACCGTGAGATAATCGAGAAATTCCCGCATTTTTTGTGCGGATGTTGTCCAGTCTTTTGATAACTCGTCTATTATTGCTATTAGTTGTGCCGCAGACTCTTTGTCCGCTTTCCATTCGTCGTCTGATTGATATAAGTCCTCCATTTTCCACGTGTATTCAACCGGTATGTCCTTTCTCTCGGTTAACGAGTAATCCGGTATTTTTTTATCTTGAGCAGTAGTCATTGTGTTTGTAATTAATATTGCAGCCAGAAGGAATAAGAACTGTTTCATATTCTTCGTTTTATTTTGGTTTAATAAAACACAAAATTACCCATTTCCCCCCTCTTATTAAAGGAAATTCCTCTGATTTAAATTTATGAGTAAGCCCGAAGGGCTTCTCACCTGCCTCCTGTTTTTGCTCTCTGCTCTACTTGCTACTTGCTACTTGCTACTTGCTACTTGCTACTTGCTACTTGCTACTT
>CAYWMV010000172.1:2126-5331 GCA_964459055.1 uncultured Ignavibacteriaceae bacterium
CTACTTGCTACTTGCTACTTGCTACTTGCTACTTGCTACTTGCTACTTGCTACTTACTACTTCCCCCTGTCCCTTGTCCCTTCTTTATTCCGTGTTCTTCCGTTTCTATCCGTGTAATCCGTGTTTCTGATGCGTAATGATGGTATTCTGCGATATTCCGCTAATGCGCGTTTTCAGCGTTCTAAAAAGTTTGCCATTTTGAGCAGAATCTGAAAACTAAATTCATAATTCAAAATTCATAATTCAAAATTAGTATATCGGTTTTCCATTTAATTAAACCCTTATTTAATTTATCTTATCTATTAAGTGTTTTTAAAGCCGGCACTGAACAATAACTATGTTTGAAGATTTAATACAACGTAAAATAAAAGACGAAAAAGCCAAATCCAAATCCGTTATGGTATTCTCCACCGAGGGAATCGCCAAAAGCGACCTCTCCCTCTTTACTAAGGGCTTTGTTAATATCGAAACCAAAGGCGAAAATATTAATCCCGATGTATTAAATACGTTAATCGAAAAATCAATCAAACTCGGATTTAACTATACCCTACGCCCGAAATGGACTCTTCTGAATTATATCTTCGGCTCTCTGGAATCTGTTACCGTTAATATTGTAATGCGTAAACTCGAAATATTCAGGTTCTATAAATTCTATGAGGAGTCGGTCAGGAAATACGTAAATGTTAAAAACCCGCTCGCCGTTACTAAAAAGAAAGTATTGAGTTTGTTCGATGATGCAGATACGATTCTGCACGACAGATTGCTGACAAACCCCACTGCCGTGAAAACAAAAAATTTCTTCCTGCAGTTGTTCCGGCTTAAATACAGCGAAGCAACGGATATTTCGCTTAACTCCTCGATTCCCTTCGGATATATTCGCATATTCCTCGAAGATAAAAGTTTTTACGGTCTGCTGGAAAAATTCAGTTTTATTAAAAAACTTCACGACGGCAGGGAAATTGAATTAAAGGATATTATTAAAATTATTTCCGGCAAGTTTGTTTCCGAAGGCGAATCGCTTAAGGATATTGCACTTGCATCCTCGCAGGGTCTGGATTTGCCCGAAGAAGAATTGTCATATACATCTCCCTCAGAAGAAATGTCAAAAACGTTTGAGGAAGAACCGAAGCAAACCGGAGAAAAAATTTCCGAACCTGCCCGCACTGAAAAAGAACCGAAAGAAGAAGTCAAACTCCTTACTTTGTTTTCACGCGAGGAGGCGGACAAAATTCTTAAAAAAGTTTTTTTGAATAATAAAATTCAGATGTATTCGGCTATGAATGAAATTGCCGGAAAGGATAACTGGGACGAGGCTGCGGATAAACTAAAGGATATATTTCTCGAAAATAAAGTTGATATTTATCACAAAGATGTGATTTTGTTCGTTGATGCTGTAAACGAATATTTTAATAAAAAGAGCGGATAATATGTTTCTGGATTATGTTAAAATATCAGTCAAATCCGGAGACGGAGGAAGAGGATGTGTGAGTTTCAGAAGGGAGAAATATGTTCCTAAAGGGGGTCCGAACGGCGGGGACGGAGGAAAAGGCGGAGATGTGATTTTCAGGGCAACTAATTCACTTTCAACTTTAATTGATTTCAGATATAACCGTCATTACAGAGCCCGTCGCGGTGAACACGGTCAGGGCGGCGATAAAACAGGTCGTAATGGAAAAGATTGTCTCGTGCTCGTTCCGTGCGGAAGTATTGTTAAGGATGAGGAAACAGGTGAGGTGTTGTGCGAATTGCTTGCGGACGGCGATGAAGAGGTGATTCTTAAAGGCGGTCGCGGCGGTCGCGGAAATACACATTTTAAATCTTCAACTAACCGCGCTCCGAGATATGCGGAAGACGGTCAGCCGGGTATTGAAAAAATTGTTGTGATTGAACTGAAACTTATCGCCGATGTCGGGCTGGTCGGATTTCCGAATTCGGGGAAGTCAACTCTCATCTCTAAAATATCTGCGGCGAAACCCAAAATTGCGGATTATCCCTTTACTACTCTTGTCCCGAATCTCGGTATTGTCAGGTACAGGGAATATGATTCTTTCGTTGTGGCTGATATTCCGGGTATTATTCGCGGCGCATCCGAAGGTAAAGGTCTCGGTCTGCAGTTCTTGCGGCATATCGAACGTACAAGGGTTTTGCTGTTTATGATTGATGCATCTGCCGTGAATTTCGAAGATGCCTTTGATGAATATTTTGTACTGCTCGGTGAACTCACAAATTATTCCAAAATCCTTCTGAAAAAACCGCGCATACTGTGCTTTACAAAAGCGGATACTCTTACGGAAGACGGGTTGAAGGAATTGAAAAAAATTATTGCCGCAAAGAAAACGGGTAAGTTTAAAGTTGATAAGATTATAATTTCTTCGGTTAGCGGAATGAATCTCGCGGAATTGAAAGATTTAATTTTTAAAAAATTATCTGATGAGGAAAACTGATATGAAACCAACGATTCTTATTTCTAATGACGACGGTATTGAAGCGGAAGGAATTTTTGCACTTGCGGCGGAAATCCGGAAATTTGCAAATGTTATTGTGGTAGCACCCTATACACAGCAGAGCGCCGTCGGACATTCGATTACTATGTCTAATCCGATTCGCGTGAGGAAAGTTTATCTCGGCAAAAACTTCTTCGGATATGCTGTTGAGGGTACTCCCGCGGATTCTGTGAAACTTGCTGTCCATACATTATTGAAAAATCAAAAAATTGATTTGCTCATTTCGGGAATTAATCAGGGAGCAAATACTGCAATTAATATTATTTATTCGGGAACTGTCTCCGCTGCAACGGAAGGAACAATCCTCGGTCTGCCCTCTATTGCAGTATCGCTTACGAGTTATACTTATAAAAATTTTTCTGCTGCGGCTTTATTTGCAAGGAAAATTGCTAAAATCGTTTTAAAAAAAGGTCTGCCGAAAGGTACGCTCCTTAATGTGAATGTTCCTGCTGTGCCTAAAAGTAAAATTAAAGGTATGCTCGTTACCAAGCAGGGAAAATCTTCTTGGGACGACACCTATGAAAGACGCTTCGACCCGGGTAACCGCGAGTATTACTGGCTTACAGGCAGTATGCTCAAAATTGACGAATCCGTCGAATTCGACGTCAAAGCCGTTGACAGCAACTATGTTTCCGTTACCCCCATCCAGTACGACCTCACCGACTACAATATGTACCAACAAATGCAATCCTGGAACCTCT
>CAYWMV010000173.1:0-5296 GCA_964459055.1 uncultured Ignavibacteriaceae bacterium
TGAATTCGCAGTGGGTTCAGCAATATACAGGAACAACGGCAAACCTGTATGATATAGAGTTCCTGAACCGTTATACAGGATGGTGTGTGGGAACAGGAAGTACCTGTTTAAAAACAACCAACGGGGGGATTAACTGGATTCAAATGAATCATCCGATACCCTGGAAGCCGATAAATTCAGTTCATATTGTTGATTCGAATATAGTTTATTTTGTGGGAGATTTTGAAACAATATTTAAAACAATTGACGGTGGAACGAACTGGATTGTAATTAAAAATGGTCCCGGCGGACAGGGACACAGTTATGAAGGCTTATTTTTTATGAACAAAGACACCGGGTGGATTTGCGGTACGGGGTCTTTAGTGTTTAAAACTACAAATGGAGGAATAAGTTTTGATTCTGTAAATATCTCTGCCGCATACGTATATGATATGTATTTTAAAGATGCAAATACTGGATGTGTAACAACAGACGGGAGAATATTTCGAACAACAAATGGAGGATTGAATTGGTATTTGGCGTTTGATACATATTGGTCTACCACATTCTTGAAAATTTCATTTGTAGAAAATTCATATGGCTGGATAGCGGGCTATAATGATAATGCCATATACAGAACTATAGATTTTGGAGAGAATTGGTTATTAGTTAGCACATACGTATCAGGAATGTTCGGAGTATGCTTTGTTAATAAGGATACAGGTTTTATCGGTGGATTGACTAATTGGTTATTTAAAACAACAAACGGAGGGTATAATTGGATTCGTGAGAACACAAATATAGCAAACCATGCGTTTGAATCAATAGAATTTGTAAATGATACGGTCGGCTGGGCTTGCTGTACAGGGGGTTATATACTTCATACGACAACCGGAGGTCAATCATTGACAAATATAGCAAATCAGTTAGAATTGACTTCAGAAGAATACGCATTATATCAGAATTATCCTAATCCGTTTAACAATAAAACTAGAATAGTATTTGAAATACCAAAAAGCAGCAGAGTAGAAATTGCTATATATGATATTTCGGGTAGAAAAATTGACTTATTAACTGACGGCATATATGCTCCAGGAAAATATGAGATATATTACCCGGCAGAGAAATTAAATTCGGGAATATATTTTTACAGGATGATAATAAATGATGAAAGAACAGTTACTAAAAAATTAATATTAATAAAATGAACAGATTTTAACTTATGATTAGAGCACCTTAGTTTTTAAAATTTGAATGAGTTTGATTCCGCTCAATAATATCGGTTGCACGATAATTATGTAATATTTTTTGAAACGAATGGAAGAGTTCAATTTGAAATAACCAGTAAAAAGGGCGGGTTCCTTTAATAATATCGGTTGCACGATTAATAAGGAGGTAATTGAATACCGCCCGCCCATTTAATAAACTCTTTAAACAAATAAAAATATGAAAAAGTTAACAATAAAAAAATATTTAATAGTTGTTTTTCTTTTTATTGTATTGTCAAACCCAAATATACATTCACAGCCTGACAATCTAATATTAACTAATTTAATTTGTGGAACTAATCAATTAACTCCCGGAAATGGTTCTTATTCCTGGCCATTCTTCCCCTTAGTTAATTCTCATTTGCATTCGCTTGTGGTTTTTTGTAATTATCCTGACGATAATTTTTCGACAGGAAGTTGTCATTTAAATTATTGGCCTTGGCCAACTGCTCAATCTCTTCCTTCCTGGGCACCTTATGTAATTTGTCCGGATATAAATACTGATTGGAATCCTTCAATAACAAGATATTTTAAGGAATCAAGTATGGGAAGTTTTTGGCTTACGGGCGATGTATTTCCGGAGATATATATTTTTGATTCGACATCAATATATTATTCTGACCCTCAAAGAAGAATTGGTTTCGCAATAAAGGAATTGTTAGAATATGTTGATGAGAAAATAGATGACTGGACAATCTATGATAACTTTGACCCATGGAATTATAATGATAATGAAGTCTATGATGAACCGGATGGAATAGTCGATTTTATATTCATAGTTTTTAGATTTACTAAATCAGGTTTAGTTGATGGTTGTTCATATACTGGTATTGCTTGTTTGGGTGGATATAACCAAAATTTTGGTTATGGTGTTAGTGAATTTGTAACTCATGACGGTTTAAAAATATTACCCGGATTTCCGGGCTCCGGATGTATCGGTGAAGTGAGGAATCCCTGGGAAATAGCGGTTCTTACACATGAGTTTGGTGAACATTATACATATGGCTATAATGAAAGTGTATCTATGGGAGCATATCATATACGCGGCGGAGGAATCGCTTCAGCATACGAAAGGGAATATATAGGATGGAATTCGACATCTGCCATAACACCTGCTTCAAATACAATGGGGATAGAACTTAGGGACTATGTAACAACAAATGATTACATTAAAATTCCGAGAGCAAACGGTACAACTCTTTACCTGGAAAATCGAAGACGACTGAATTATTATTCATCGGAAGATAATATAATCTGGAAATGGGATTGTGATGACCGTATTACACCTATTCAATCTGATTCAATGCTCGTAGTTTACACTCATTTTGCTCACAGAAATGATACAATTGAATCTGCATTTGGTAACTTCGATTGGAAAAAATGTCCGGATAACAGTTTCAAGACAATTTATAATAATCCGCGAAATAACGTTTTCTTTACCGAATCCCCTAACAGATGGCAGGGAATCAGAACATTTGACTTATCCGGAAATGTCAGAGATTTAAATTGTAATAATTTATCAATAAACAAATATTACTGGGGAATTCAGGGAGATTTCAATACCTGCTTCGATGTCGGATATAATGAAGTGATATCCCCCTGGAGCAATCCCCCATTAACGGTTGCAAATCAAAATGACAGTCTGACTATTGAAATTGATGGTAGAAATTCAAACGGAAATTTACTGATAAATGTGTATTTCACTAACATAACAGATGCAAGACCTTCAAAACCGCAAGGGCTTAAGCATGATTATTATTATCCGCCGAATGGAGGCTGGTGTGTTCCGAAAATCATCTGGCAGCATAATTTGGAGCCGGATATGCTCCGGGATAATGGAACAAAGAAGAGATATCAGGTCTGGAGAGCAACAGAGCCTGATATGTCAAATTTTCCGAATTTTTATGGAACTTATACAATGATTTACGAAGGTGACTTTGATGCTTCGGTTCAGCCTGAATATATTGATTTTACTGTTTTGGAATATGATTGTGCATTGCTTGACCAGATACCGCCATTTGGGACACAGTATCCTGTACGGTATTGTGTAAAAGCAGTAGATATAAGTAATAAAGTTTCGGTGTTTTCAGATTATGATTCTACTTACGGCATTTCTCCGGATGGCGGAATAGAGCCCGGTGTAGGTGAAAATCTAATACCAAAACCATTATTGCCAAAAGATTTCAATATTTCTCAAAACTACCCTAATCCCTTCAATCCGGTTACAAACATTAAATTTGATATTCCAAAGGACATTTTTGTATCAGTAAAAATTTATGATTTACTCGGAAGAGAAATTAAGACATTGGTTAATGAATATAAGAATGCCGGCAGTTATATAGTTTCATTTGACGGTTCTGATTTAGCAAGCGGTATCTATTTCTATGCATTGAAAGCAGGTAATTACAATCAGGTAAAACGTATGATATTGATAAAATAATTTAATAAAGTTAATATTACCCGTATCCGGAATAATTCAGATACGAGTAAATTTTTATAAGACTATGAAAAAAATTTTTATATTAATTTCTCTGATTTTCATAATGCTTTTCTCTGTTCAGGACTGCTTTTCTCAATCCGGCTGGCTCGTAAGTTATATGAGCAATAATGAATATTTCTATTCAATAGATTTTATTGATGAAAATACCGGTTTCCTGATAAATTCTAACGGAGTGGTTTATGTTTCAGTAAATAAAGGTGTTAATTGGAATAATTATTTAACATTATCGGATGCAAGACCTTTTTCTGCTTATTTTTTTGATTTTTATAATTATGTTATAGTTGGAACAATTCCGGGCTATTTTGCCGGATGGGTTGTATTAATTAACAGCACAGTACAGACTCATTATTATTTTACTTCAAATATGACTTATCTTGTATTTCCGACAACAGATTGGATTGATATTAATACCGGTTATGTCGGTGGTTATGATTTCGGTCCGGGAGGTTCTGGTGGAAGAGTATTTAGAACCACAAATAAAGGTACAAACTGGACCGAAATAACACCACCCGGATATATTGAATATGTTTATAGCTTAAAATTTTTAAATGTAAATACCGGTTATGTTTTATCTTACTATCTATTTAAAACAACAAATATGGGTGATAACTGGACTTCATTACATAATGCCGCAATGAGTCATACGACAAGAGATATGTCTGTCATTAATGAAGATACAATATATTTGGCCGGAGGTCCTGACAAAATAATTATGACAACAAACGGCGGAATAAACTGGATTTTCAGAAATCCCGGAATGAATATAGCTGTCAACAAAATAAGATTTATAAATTCAAAAACAGGATGGATATGCGGCGACGGCGGACTAATTATGAAGACAACTAATGCCGGAATTAACTGGCAAAATCAATACACTGGAACCACAAAAAGCATAAGGGATTTATATGTATTAAATGAAAACTATCTGTGGGCATCAGGTGATTCCGGCGTCGTATTAAGAACAACAACCAGCGGTGCTACATTTATAAACAATAATACAATTGAAAAACCTGATAAATACGAATTATATCAAAACTATCCGAATCCATTTAATCCCGTTACAAATATTCAGTTTACAATTCCAAAGTCAGGACTTGTCAGTCTGAAAGTGTATGATGTTTTGGGCAGAGAAGTCAAGAACATCGTTAACGAATTCAAGCAGGCGGGAAGTTATATTGTTTCTTTCGACGGCAGTGAACTTTCGAGCGGGATATATTTCTACAGGCTGGAGGCAGGAGACTTTGTTCAGGTGAAAAGAATGGTCCTTGTCAAGTAATTAGTCAAAGCGGATATGATATAAAAACCGGAGAGAAATAAGAAATATATTATTTCAGAGGGAGGAATTAATAAGACAGAAGGGTGAGGACAGACCTTCTAAGCAGCGGGACAGTGAATAAAATGCCCCGTCTTACAGGAGGGAAACCCGGAGAATCCTCACCAATTATTATATTGTATTAAAAATAGAAAATTTTTTGTAAATTAAAAAAGCAAGTGAACAGGAAAATATTATTTGTTGCGGTACAAGACATATAGAGCATCATCGTATTAG
>CAYWMV010000174.1:0-1356 GCA_964459055.1 uncultured Ignavibacteriaceae bacterium
GGTTAAATTCGTCGGTTTTGGTTGCTTTCACTTTTTACTTGTCACGAATATAGGTATTTTTGTATATGTTGTATAAACTTATCCGTAAAATATTCTTTCTGCTGAAACCCGAATTCATTCACGATATAGTTATAAAAATATCCGGAAGTTTTACATTTCTCTATCCGTTTTTCAGACTGTTTTATTATACGGATGTAAAAAAACCGATAAAAATAAACACACTTGAATTCAAACATCCTGCCGGTCTTGCTGCCGGTCTTGATAAAGACGGTGAAGCAATCAGATTCTGGGATACACTCGGATTTTCATACATTGAGGTGGGTACTGTTACACCAAAACCGCAGCCGGGAAATCCGAAACCGAGACTTTTCCGCTTCGTTCAACAGGAATCCCTGTTGAACAGAATGGGATTCAACAATAAAGGTGCGGATGAACTTGCCGGATGTATAAGGAAGGCAAAGCCGGAATTGAAAAACGAAATGAAAATCGGAGTAAATATCGGTAAAAATAAAATTACGCCTAATGAAAAAGCAATTGATGATTACGTTTTTTGTCTCGAAAAATTATTTGACGATGCGGATTATTTCGTAATTAATATTTCATCCCCGAATACTGAGGGATTGAGAGAACTTCAGGGCGAAAAATATCTGAATGATTTATTAAATGCAGTTACTCAAAAGAATAAAGAACTGGCAAACAGAAAATCAATTTTACCTAAAGAAATATTTTTAAAAATTGCGCCTGACCTGACTGCGGATGAAATTAAGGAAATATTTGATACAACCGTAAGATATAAACTGACAGGAATTGTAGCAACCAACACGACAACCGATAAAAAAGGGCTGCCCGTAAATCCTGATGAACAGGGAGGTATTAGCGGGAAATACCTGAAGGAAAAATCGGATAATGTTTTAAAATTATTAAATGAATTAAACTCAAAAAGCGATTATAAATTATTTTTAATTGCGTCAGGCGGAGTTCTCACTAAAAGAGATTATAATGATAAATTAAAACTCGGTGCTTCGCTTGTTCAGATTTACACGGGATTTATTTATGAAGGTCCGGGAATTTTAAAAAATATCCTGAAGGATTGACTGATTGGATGATTGATTGATTGGATGATTGATTGATTGGATGATTGGATGATTGATTGATTGGATGATTGGATAATTGAATGATTGGATGATTGGGTGATTGGATGATTGGGTGATTGGTTGATTGATTGATTGGATGATTGATTGATTGATTGATTGGATGATTGACTGATTGGATGATTGATTGATTGACTTTATAAACTTTATAAACTTTATGAACTTTAAAAACTTTATGAACTTTAAAAACTTTATGAACTTTAAA
>CAYWMV010000174.1:1456-4983 GCA_964459055.1 uncultured Ignavibacteriaceae bacterium
TTATGAACTTTAAAAACTTTATGAACTTTAAAAACTTTATGAACTTTAAAAACTTTATGAACTTTAAAAACTTAATACTAACATGTGTTTAGCAATTCCCGGAAAAATAGTATCAATAGAAGAAAATTCAAGTCCGAAAATAGCGAAAGTCAGTTTCGGCGGTGCTTTACGCGATATATGCATTGACTGGGTGCCCGATGTGAAACCCGGAGAATATGTTCTTGTCCACGTTGGATTTGCACTAAATAAGATTGATGAAGAAGAGGCGAATGAAACTCTGAAATTGCTTAATGACATTGAAGAAAGTTACAATAAAGACAATCCTGAATGAAACACCTGACCGAATACAGAAATATTAAACTTGTTAATTCACTTTCCGATAAAATAAAAGCGGTAACAAAGCATAATTACCGCATAATGGAAATCTGCGGAGGACAGACTCACACTATAATGCGGTATGGGATTGAAGAATTTTTACCGGAATCAATTACACTGTTACACGGACCCGGTTGTCCGGTATGCGTTACTGCGACAGATAAAATTGACAAGGCAGTGCAGATATCCTTAACCGAAAATACAATTCTTACATCTTACGGAGATATGCTTCGTGTTCCAGGGAGCGGACATGATTTATTATCAGCGAAGGCAAACGGAGGAAACATAATGATGGTTTATTCCCCTCTTGAAGCAGTTGAACTTGCCAGAACTAATCCAGATAAGAATATAGTTTTTTTTGCAGTCGGATTTGAAACAACTGCACCCGCAAATGCTATGTCGGTAATTGCAGCAGAAAAATACAAACTTGATAATTTTTATTTATTGTCTTCGATGGTGCTTGTACCTCCTGCGATAGAATTTCTGCTCTCCGACCCGGAGAACGAAATTCAGGCATTCCTTGCCGCAGGTCACGTTTGTACTGTTATGGGATACGAAGAATATGTACCCATTGCACAAAAATTTGAAACACCGATTGTTGTAACGGGATTTGAACCCGTTGATATCTTAAACGGAATCCTGAAAGCAGTTGAGATGCTCGAATCGGGTAAATACGAAGTTGCAAATTCATACAGCCGCGCGGTTCAGAAAGAGGGCAACGAAATTGCTAAGGGAGTTATTAACAAAGTTTTTAAAATTTCGGACAGGGAATGGAGAGGTATTGGAATGATACCCCGCAGCGGACTTGACCTGAATGATGAATACAGAAAATATGATGCCGAATATAAATTTAAATTCAATGAATCCGCAGGGAAAAGAGACACTGTTTGTATCGCAGGTGAAATTCTTCAGGGCAGAAAAAAACCCGATGAATGTCCTGCTTTCGGAAAAATATGCAAGCCCGAATCACCCCTCGGAGCACCAATGGTCTCCTCGGAAGGTGCCTGCTCCGCATATTACAAATATCATTCGAAGTATCAGATATGAATTTTATAATCTCTTTTCACGCAAAGATGCAAAGAGGCAAAGACGCAGAGACGCAGAAAACTTTTTATTTCTCGCAGAGACGCAGAGACGCAGAAAACTTTTTATTTCCCGCAGACATGAATTCTCATACGTTATTTCACGCAAAGACGCAAAGAGGCAAAGAACTTTTTATTTTTCGCAGAGACGCAGAAAACTTTTTATTTCCCGCAGAGACGCAGAGAAAAAAATTTAATTCACTTTATAAACTTTAAAACTTTTAACTGACGATGGACTGTCCTGTACCAAAAAACGATTACGACAAAATTCTTCTTGCACACGGCGGAGGGGGAACTCTGATGCATAAACTGATTGACGATATTTTCAAATTAAATTTTGAAAACGATTTGTTAAATCAGGGGAACGATTCCGCAATATTCGAAATCAGCGGAACAAAATTTGCATTTACTACCGATTCTTTTGTTGTTCAGCCACTGTTTTTTCCCGGCGGCGATATAGGTACACTTGCCGTAAACGGAACTGTTAATGATTTATGCGTATCGGGAGCGAAACCGCTTTACATATCCGTCGGATTTATAATTGAAGAAGGATTCCCCGTTGCTGACCTTGAAAGAGTTGTTGTTTCGATGAAAAAATCCGCAGAAGAGGCAAACGTAAAAATCGTAACGGGCGATACAAAAGTAATAAATAAAAAATCGGGAGACGGAGTTTATATAAATACCAGCGGAATAGGAATTGTGTATGACGGAGTTGATATTTCCGTTGCAAACTTAAAACCCGGTGATAAAATAATATTAAGCGGAAGAATCGCCGACCACGGAATTGCGGTAATGTCGGCAAGAGAAAATCTCGAATTTGAAACTGAAATCGAAAGCGACTGTGCCGCTTTGAACGGACTTGTGGATGAAATGATATCCGCTTCAAAAAATATAAAAGTAATGCGCGACCCTACCAGAGGCGGAGTTGCAAGCACACTTAACGAAATTGCAAAATCATCAGGACTGGGGATAAAAATTTATGAAGATAAAATTCCCGTATCCGAATTTGTTCGCGGCGCCTGTGAAATACTGGGCTTTGACCCGATGTACGTGGCAAACGAGGGAAAACTAATTGCTTTCGTCGGCAGTGAAGATACTGAAAAGATATTGTCGAAAATGAAGTCCCATCCGCTTGGAAAAGATTCCGAAATAATAGGTGAGATAACTTCTGAAAATCCGTCACGGGTTATAATGAAAACCGTTATCGGCAGTTCCAGAATAGTTGATATGATATCCGGTGAACAACTCCCCCGCATCTGTTGACACAGTTCTAAAAGTTTATAAAGTTTATAAAGTTTTTAAAGTTTTTAAAGTTTTTAAAGTTTTTAAAGTTTTTAAAGTTAATCATCCAATCACTAAACATTAATTAAATTTTCAACCGCTGCCCCCTCTCCCGATAAATCGGAATAAACTCCGGGAAACAAAAGCATTTGGTTCAGGCCCGGCTTGGTTATGGAGCAGTGCACACGAAAAATTCCACAGCAAGTATTATATTATTTCAAAGAACTTTACGGAAATGTCATATATAACATTTTAAGTACTTGATAATACAATAACATAATTTTTAAAAAAACGCTCAAAAATATGACAAAAATATGACATTTTATCAGACTCACCTTCAGTCCTCAGCAAAGCGAATTGATTTTTTTGTTTATCCGAATACATATTTAAATTCCTCCGTTTTTAATATACCATATTTATTTATGGTATTACAAAAATAACAAAGATAAACCGGGAAGTCAACAGATAAAATTAGTTTTTTTGGGTTTTTCCCGGATTCCTGCTTTCGCAGGAATGACAATCAGAGAGTTTTAACACCAAGCCGGAGTCCCGTGGACACGGGATAGACATTGGGAAGGAGTATTTTCGAAAAAAAACAATCAGGTTACAATTCAATTAAAAATAAGAAACCGCTAAAACCTTCCCAAGCCGGAGCTTGGGAAGGAGTATTTTCGAAAATTAGTTTTTTTGGGGTTTTTCCCGGATTCCTGCTTTCGCAGGAATGACAATCAGAAAGTTTTAACACCAAGCCGGAGTCCCGTGGACACGGGATAGACATTGGGAAGGAGT
>CAYWMV010000174.1:5083-5283 GCA_964459055.1 uncultured Ignavibacteriaceae bacterium
ATTTTCGAAAAAAACAATCAGGTTACAATTCAATTAAAAATAAGAAACCGCAAAAACCTTCCCAAGCCGGAGTCCCGTGGATACGGGATAGACATTGGGAAGGAGTATTTTCGAAACAACCAATAAACAACAACCAACAGCCAATAACCAACAACTAACCGCTAATTTGCATTTAAATTCTCATTTGTTAAATGTATCTT
>CAYWMV010000175.1:0-5276 GCA_964459055.1 uncultured Ignavibacteriaceae bacterium
ATAGTCCTTATTTTTTTTCAAGAAAAGTCCAATTCCAACTTAAGCATTATAGTAGACAGAAGTCAGTAGACAGTAGACAGTAGACAGAAGTCAGTAGACAGTAGACAGAAGTCAGTAGACAGGAGACATTAGACAGTAGACAGTAGTCAGAAGACAGTAGACAGTAGTCAGGAGACAGGAGACAGGAGACAGGAGTTAGTAGTCAGGAGATAGGAGACAAGAGACAGTAGACAGTAGGAAGTGGTAAATAAGAAGGAGGAAGTTTAGGGGAGTGGGTAATTAATATATTGAAAAATATGGAAATTATAGGTATTTTTAATGCTTTTGAAATACAAGTTAACAAATGAAGAAAAATAAGGCAAAACCGAATTACAAACTGACGCAGCAGTTATCTGCAAAGAAGATGTCGATGCAGAAGAAGAGAGATCCTTTCAAGGAAAAAGGAGTTGATGATTTCATTGATTTCAGAGATGTTAAATTACTGACCAGATTTTTAAATGAGCAGGGTAAATTACTGCCGGCGAGGATAACAGGAGCAACTGCTAAGATGCAGAGGAAACTCACGACAGCGGTGAAAAGAGCGAGACACCTTGCATTTCTGCCGTTCGTAGGAGAAGGTTCAAGATATTAATACATCAGATATTTACAAAATAGTTTTTTCATTATAACTCCATAGTTTTAACTCTGGAGTTTTTTTTATTTTTAAAAGTGATATGAAAAAAATTTTTATAACAACATTCTTTGTTTTTTAT
Source organism: uncultured Ignavibacteriaceae bacterium (assembly GCA_964459055.1). Classification (GTDB taxonomy): domain Bacteria; phylum Bacteroidota; class Ignavibacteria; order Tepidaquicellales; family Tepidaquicellaceae; genus Tepidaquicella. The sequence goes on from CAYWMV010000175.1 coordinate 753, forward strand.
TTACTGATTCAATCCGTCTGGTCCCAGAATACAGATACGAATTACATAATAGGGGAGTATAAAATAACGAAGGTAACGGACGGGGATACTTTCAAATTTGAAGGGCTGGACAAGTCAACGAGGTTACTCGGCATAGACACGGAAGAGACATTCAAAGATTCACAGGCACAGCAGAAAAGTTTTGAACTTATCAGAATCTGGCCTGAAGAATATTTCAGGATACAGGAAGAGAACAAGACTTATTTCCCGATTAAGCCTGAATCTCCTTTCGGATTTGAGACGTGGGAATGGACGAAAGATTTTGTTGAAGATGCAGTTTCCGTGAAACTCGAGAAAGAGGACACATTAAGACTAATTGATTCTTACGGCAGATACCTTTCCTATGTAATACTAAATTTTGAGGACAGGGAAGTGAATTACAACATTGAATGCGTCCGGCAGGGTTACAGCCCATATTACAACAAATACGGTAACAGCAAGCGTTATCACAGGGAATTTCTGGAAGCCCAGAATTACGCAAGAGAAAACAGATTAGGTATCTGGGGTTCCGATGCTCATTGCTATCCGGATTATGAAGCGAGAATACTCTGGTGGAATAAAAGGGCTGAACAGATTGAGGAGTTCGAGAAGCAATATGCAAAAAGCGAAAACAGTTTCAACCTGATGAACGACGGAGAATACGACAGACTGAAAAATTATATTGACAAAGACGTAATTGTATTTGTCAACATAACGGAAATTTTTACAGACAAAAATCCTTCAATAATCAGGACGAACATCAAGAGGGGAACAGATTTTGACATAGTATTTTTCGACGAATACAAAAAAATTCTCGAGCAATACGATACGGAGATGTTAAAGGAGTTTTTTCTATTTGCATCAGGGAAGTTGACCGTTTACAGGGACAGGTATCAGATTGTCGTAGAAAATCCCAATCAGATATGGACGGGAATTGATATCAAACAGACCTTTTAATCACGATAAGAGTCTGGTCGTCAAATTGCTCGGTTTCACCTGAAAAAGTTTTGACATCATTCAGAATACAATTTACAATAATTTCAGGTTTTGAAATTAAATTACTTTTTATACATTTCAGAAGTCTTTCAGTTCCGTATTCTTCATCTTCAGAATTTCTCGCTTCAGTAATCCCGTCAGTATAAAGCACAATCAAGTCATCTTTACCCATATCAATACATCCTGTATCATATTTAATATCACTGTCCATAATACCGATTATCAGACCTCCTTCATTCAGTTCCTTCACATTATTATTACTGATATGGTAACCCGGATTGTGTCCGGCATTAATATAACAGAATTTATTTTCTTCAGTATTGAGAATTCCCCAGAAGAAAGTAATAAATTTTTCCGGGGTCGTGCATTCGAAAATCAGATTATTTATTCTCGAAGTAATTTCCGACAGGTTAAATTTATCATCATATATTTTCAGATAAGACCTGACTGCCGACTGGAGGTTGGACATCAGCAGAGCAGCGGGAGTTCCTTTTCCCGATACGTCCGCGATAGCGACTGCGATTGATTCATCATTTAATTTAACGAGGTCAAAATAGTCTCCTCCGACCTGCATAGCGGGAATATTAACGGCATAGATTTTATATTCATCCGTTTGCGGAATAGTTTTCGGCAGAAGTGCGAGTTGAATTTCGCGTGCAATATTCAGTTCATTCTCGAGAATTTTTTTCTCGATAGATTCCCTGAAAAGAATTGAATTTTCCATCGAGATTACGGAAATATTCAGCACTGACTGCATAAATTCGATATCGTCCTGAGTATAGGGTTCATCATTAAGTTTTTTTCCGATGAAAGCAACAGTTTCGGCTTTTTGTTCCGCGCTGTGAATAGGAATGATTAGTTCAAAACCGAGTGAGTAAAATTCCTTCAACTCCAAACTTATTTCATCATCAGAGAGCATAACGGGTTCGTGCAGTCCGGAAAAATCCATACCGCCGAAGTCAGGTTCTGACACATTAGAAGTTTTGGTCATAACATAATATTCATCCGATTTAAATCTGGAGATAATGAGCATATCCTTGACGCCGTAATTACCGAGCATAGTATAATTCAGAAGCCGGATAATTTTATTCTTATCAAGAAAGTTTGTATTAAACTCTTTACTAAGTTCAAACAGCGACCTGAGATTTCCGATTTTCGCATTAAGGCGGTAATTCAGTTTTTTTATTTCATTAAACTTAATCGTGTTTTCGATAGAAGTGGACGAAATATTAAGCAGGGTTTCAATAAAGACTACATCATTTTTTGCAAGTTCCCGGGCGCCTTGTTTTTCGCCGAGGCACAGCAGACCAAGAAATTTATTTGAAAAATATATTTTAAAGAAATATTCAATTTTATTTGACGTGAAAATTTCCGGAGGATTCTGAAGTTCTTTAAGAGTGAACACCGGTTCACCAACCGGGTCAAAGAAGACTACGGAGCCGTTTGTACCGGGCAAAACGCCTTTTGACGATTCGACAATAAATTTATCCCGTGAATTATCCTCCTGAGATCTTATTAAGACCATACCTCTTGAAATGAGCATTCTGCCCATTATTGACAGAAGAATATTACCGAGAATAAACTTCAAATCGAGGTTACTGTTGATTAAGTTTGAAAACTCAATCAGGCTGTTAAGTTCTAAATTTTTCTTTAATGAATCTTCGTTCATTGAGGGTATGAATAATTTACAAAGATTTTATTAAGACAAGCGTATTAAGGTCGGGGTTCTGGTGCTTGTATTCAATTTTACTCATAAATTTTCTCATCATCGGAATTCCGAGACCACCCACCTTATAATTTTTAAAATACTCTATCATATCCGGATTTTTAACCTTATTCGGGTCAAAACCATCTCCTTTATAGAAAATAATTACTTTAATTTCATCTTTATCGTTGAATAAAGAAACCTCGATATTATTATTATCATCGTACTTATGCGTATATTTAATGATATTAGTGCAGGCTTCGTCAACAGCGAGAACAATCTGATTAATAATTTTAGAATCCACTCCGAAATTCTGCGATCTATTTTCGATGAATTTCCTGACAGTCACTAAATTTTTAGTCGAGCTGGTGATTACTATTTTATTATTCTCATTCAAACTGACAATTGTAATAATTAAACAGAAAATTTTTCAATTGCTTTTGATTCTTCCTTAAAGATTTCAAAAAGCAGAGGGAAGCCGAGCATATCAAAGATATTAAATATTTTCTCATTCATTTCGCACAATTTTATATCCCCCCCGTTAATTCGCGCCTGTTCAATATAAGCCATAAAAACGCCTAAACCGGCACTGCTTATATATGAAAGTTTTCTGAAATTCACAACAATATTGAACTGTTTCCGGTCCAGCAATTTATTCAGTGTATTTTCCAGAACGGAAGAAGTATGAGCATCAAGAAAACCTTCGAGATACAAAATTTTAACAGTGCTGTTTTCAGATTCGATAATGTTAAAATCTTCCATTTTAATTTTTTAAATTTCCTGTAAAATCAGTAAAATTATGCATAAAATAAATGATAAATTAAATAAAAATTGTTAAACCCGTGAAAGCCGGGTATTAATTATTCCGTTAGTACTTAAATTCCTCGTTAACCGGCAAAGAAACGTTCTCAAACCGGAGTTCTGAATGCTCGGGATAGACATCGGGAAGGAGTATTTTTGAAAGAATCAATCCTCCGGTACGATACAATTATAAGAGCCGCCAGAACTAATTATTATACTCGAAAAGGCAGGTTTTGTTACAGGGTTAGTTTTTAAAAAGTTCGAAAATATTAAATTATATTAGAACGCGGAATGCGCGGAACAAGGGAATCTCGCAGATAACAAGCATTTCGTATCAGATACACGGATGGACACAGACTAAAACGGATTAACACGGATTTCTTTATTAAAAAATATGAATTGATTTCAGTTTAACCCGGTTATGATTAATACATAGAAATTCAAACATAATTAAATTATATTTTAACAATAAAAAAAGAATTTATACGAAAAAAAATATAATTGGTGTTTTATCGGGTACATCGATAGACTCGATAGATATTGTATTAACAGAGATTTCCGGTAACTCAGAGAAAAGAAATATAGAAGTATTAAAATACCGGGAATATCCCATTGATAAAAGGCTCCGCGAATTTGTTCTTAAATGTTCGCAACGTGAGAGTTCGAGTGTCGAGGACGTATGCAAACTGAATTTTTTACTGGGCAGATATTTTGCTATAAAGATAAACGAATTTTTGCAAACAAATAAATTATCGAGAAAAAACATCGATTACATAGGTTCACACGGACAGACCATACATCATTTTCCTTTTGACGAGAAATACATCGGAATTTCAATGAAATCAACATTACAGGCAGGAGACCCGTCAGTAATAGCAAATCTCACAGGCATCACGACAGTAGGAGATTTCAGGAATGCCGACGTGGCAGTGAACGGTTCAGGTGCTCCGTTAGTACCATACCTCGACTATATGCTGTTCAGGAGCAAGGAAAAAAGCAGGTTA